>JBQCJM010000244.1:0-2477 GCA_051952715.1 Flavisolibacter sp. | reverse complement strand
AGCAGGACTTTCATTAGGAAGAACCTACTACGGCTCTCCTACTACATCCGATACAGCATTGATGCCTTTTCCTGCATTAAAGATGGGTCCAGGCGATTCGGCACGAAGTCATACAGCCGACGAATTTATTTTCGTTGACGAAATCAAGCAAGGTATTGACCTTTACGTTCAACTTTTAAATCAGGTTATCAAATGAAGCTCTGGCAAAAAGATTCTACTTCTGTTTCTGAATTGGTTGAAAAATTTACGGTTGGCCGCGATAAGGAATTTGATATTCTATTGGCAAAATATGATGTTCAAGGCTCCATCGCTCATGTAACAATGTTGGGCGAAGTTGGCCTAATGACGAAGGAAGAAGTTGCAAAAGCTGTTGAGGCACTACAGCAGATAGAACAGGAAATCAATGAAGGCCAATTCTTCATAGCAGATGATGTGGAAGATGTACATTCTCAGGTAGAATTTTTATTAACGCAACGCATTGGCGATATCGGTAAAAAAATCCACAGCGGCCGAAGCCGCAACGATCAGGTGGCCGTTGATATCAAACTGTATTTACGGGCAGAAATTCTCAATATCAAAAATGAAGTAACGCAACTGTTTGACCTTTTGATTACGCAAAGTGAAAATTACAAAGGCAATCTTCTACCAGGCTACACACATCTGCAAATTGCCATGCCTTCTTCGTTTGGCTTATGGTTTGGCGCTTATGCCGAAAGCCTCGTAGATGATTTGGAGATGCTGGCAGCGGTCTATACGGTTACTAATAAAAACCCACTTGGCAGCGGCGCTGGTTATGGTTCTTCGTTTCCGCTAAATAGAAGTCTAACTACTCAACTTCTTAACTTCTCAACCCTGAACCATAACTCGGTGTATGCACAAATGAGCCGTGGCAAAACAGAAAAAATAGTTGCTATGGGATTGAGTTGTATTGCGGCGACCCTAAGCAAGATCTCTATGGACTGTTGTCTCTACTTAAATCAAAACTTCGGTTTCATCTCCTTCCCTGCTGAATTAACCACAGGCAGCAGCATTATGCCGCACAAAAAGAACCCGGATGTGTTTGAATTAATACGGGCTAAATGCAACCGCATTCAATCAACTCCCAATGAACTTACTTTATTGCTGAACAATCTTCCCTCGGGTTATCACCGCGATTTGCAGTTAACAAAAGAAATTCTGTTTCCGGCTATAGAAGAGCTGAAAGCTTGTATTCAATTAGCTCGGCTGATGTTGTCGAATATTGAAGTCAAAGACAATATCCTGGCCGATGAAAAATACAAATACTTGTTCAGCGTAGAAGCGGTGAACGAACTGGTAAATCAAGGCATTCCTTTTCGTGAAGCTTACCAGCAGGTTGGCAATCAAATTGAAAAAGGAGAATTTAATTTCGATTATAGTAAAGGCTTGCATCATACCCACGAAGGCAGCATTGGCAACTTGCAAAACGATGCCATTAAAGGTTTGATGAGCGAAGTGATACAAAAGTTTAGTTAGCTGTTTGCATCAGTTTGTCAACACAAACTTTCAAACTTTCTTTCCAATCTTTTAACTCAATGTTGAAGGTGCTTCGAATCTTTGTTTTGTCCAAAACCGAATAAGCAGGCCGTTTGGCCGATGTAGGAAACTGTGCTGTAGTAATTGGGTTAACAGTACAAGAGGCGTTTATCAGTTTTTTAATCTCCACGGCAAAATCAAACCAGCTAATCACCCCTTCATTGCTGTAATTGTAAATGCCCGGCACCCATTTTCCTGAACCTATGATTTTCAAAATAGCCTCCGCTAAATCAGCCGCATAGGTTGGTGAACCAATTTGGTCGCTCACAACACCAATACTCTCTTTTTCGTTCATCAGCCGCATCATGGTCTTTACGAAGTTTTTTCCATAAGAAGAATAAACCCATGAAGTGCGGATGATAATGGAGTCGGGATTATTTTTCAAGGCCAGTTGCTCACCTGATAATTTGCTTTCGCCATAGGCATTTACCGGATTCACTTCATCGCTTTCTTTTAATGGCTTATTAGCTAAACCATTAAATACATAATCAGTGGAAATATGAATAAGCCTGCAATTATTTTGGCTGCATAATGCGGCTATTGACCCTACTGCGGTGCCATTAATTTCAAACGCCAGTTCTTTTTCCTCTTCGGCCTTATCTACTGCAGTGTAGGCAGCGCAGTTAATGAAATAATTTGGTCGATGAAATTCAAAAACAGTTTCCAATGCCGCTCTGTCTGCAATAGAAAGTTCATTGCGATTAAGGAAAACAAAATCCACTTCGGGATAATGAATGGTCAGATCTCGTAGTTCACTTCCTAACTGTCCGTTGCTACCTGTAACAATTATTTTGATCACTGCCATTACTATTCAAAATTATTCTTGCAATCTTTAAACGCAGGCAATTGCACATCTTTCTCAGAAACGATTTCTTTGCCTGCAGGTATTTGCCAGTCGATGTTTAAATCAACATCATCGAACT
>JBQCJM010000243.1:0-18666 GCA_051952715.1 Flavisolibacter sp. | reverse complement strand
TTTAAAAGTTCTATCCATTGTTTGGCATCGTTAATATAATCTTCAAAGCGAAGGTCGGCTTCACTCTTGCCTGCGGCCTTGCTTTCGGCAATGCCTCTTTTATCGAAACGCAGCGAAGCAATGTTGTTGCTGGCAAGCCCGTAGGCTAAGTAACGCAGGCTTTCATTTTTCATCATGGGATTGTTGCCATTGCGGTCTGTGGGTCCTGAGCCTGCAATGATCAATGCCACCGGGATCGTAGCCGTTGTTTTGGGTGTGGTCAGCGTACCAAAAATATCACCCGTAGCGGTATGTAAAACAATGGGTGTCTCGGTAAATAAACTATCGGTATGTATAGCAAATGCAAAAGTGCTCACTAATATATACAATGCTGTGGTGATCGTTTTTCTTATCATAACGAAATGTCTTAATGCTGCATGAAGTTAAAGCTTTGATATCGCTTACACTTCCAGCATATAAAACGGCCAGCTATAACCGCTTTGTTGCAGGATAGGCATAGCTACGTTGTACACCGTTACGCCGTCGGTGGTTTTACCTTCGAGGCTGCCCGTATGTGCATGGCCATGAAAAGCAGCAGTAACTTTGTGCCGGTTCAGGGGTTCGGCCAAACGTGAACAACCCAAAAAAGGATAAATAGGTTCGGGTTCACCCACTACCGTGGCTTTAATAGGTGCGTAGTGCATGACGGCAATTTTTTGGATGTCTCTTTTTTCGGCATCTAACCTTGACAAGGCCCTGTCAAGATGCAAGGCTTCATCTACTGCTTCCTGCACAAAAGCCTTCATGGCGCCTTCACCAAAAAAAGAAAGCATGTGTTTGTCAAAGCCGCCGCCAAATCCTTTCACGCCGGCAAAGCCCACATCGCCAATCACCACGGCTTCGCCATCTAAAATGTGCACACCGGCCTTCAGCATAACCTGCCGTATCAGCTTGTGTCTTCCTTTTTCAAAATCATGATTGCCCAGCACAGCCACCACGGGAACAGTACAGGCTTTCAGTTCATCGGCCAGCACCTGTGCTTCTGTTTCATCACCCGTGTCGGTAAGGTCGCCTGCAATGATCAGCACATCGGCCTTCGAAGAAACTTCTTTAAACAGGTCTGTCCATTTTCCTTTGTCGCCTTCCCGCACATGTATATCGGCAAGGGCTGCTATGCGCATTTTTTTTGTTTCATCCATGCCTTACACTGTTTTGATCGTATACGTTTTATAATTCCATTCCTTGATGTCTATTTCATATTGTGTTTGATCGATCATGGGGCCACGGCAAACTTTTTCATAGGCAGGAGGGAGGTCGTATTGTTCATGGGCCCTGCGCATCAGCTCATCAAACAACCATTTGGGAACAATGTCCCGATACTCCGACGGGTAGACAAACTGGAACTGCAAGAGTTGTGCTAACAAAATATGCCAGTGCGGGTCCATGTGAAATAGCAGGCGTTTCCAGTCGAAATTTTTCCCGGTTTTCAATAATACGTGGTTTACATCGGCGCCATCATACCTTTCGCGGTTGAGTACATATAATTTGCAGAAAACCAGTTCTTCCGGCGCCAGCAGCATTACATCCATCCCCATGAACCTTGCCTTGGTGGCATGCTCAAGCCAGCTATCATCAACCCTGCAAATATTATTGACCGTGTCGAAAATAATGTCAATGAAATAATCATCCTTATACACTTTGGCCAGCCAACGCACATCGTAGAGGTCTGTGCGGTAACCCTTATCGGCAAAGAATTTCAAGATGCTAGGATAGTCGCTTGGCTTGCAAAATATATCAAGGTCTTTGGTATCCCTGTAAATGCCTGTGTGGTGAAACATGGCAAAAGCACCGCCCAACAAAAAAGGGTTGCCGCTTTCTTTCAACAACTCCAGGGCTTCTTTGTAAAAACTATGCGCTTCTCTTTTTTGCTCTTCGGTAACGATCATACATTCTTTTTAAAGGCTTTAAATCCTGCTTTGAGGAAAGCCGGTTTGTATGACCTAAAAAGAACGTGCCAAAGAAAGGTATCGTTAGCGAGCTCAGGAGTATGCGAGTGTGTCTGCGTTTTTAGTTTTATTTCATGTTTGAACTTATTGCTTAACAGCCCAGAGTGGGCTTGTAGAAATTATAGCTATTGGAAATTTTTTTGAAATGTATTATCTCGCCGGGTCGTTGATGTTATTTCATCCGGTTTAATATTGTTTCCATCTGATGGATTTCTCGTTCCTGGGAGGCAATAATGCTGTCAGCTAATTTTCTGACTTCGGGGTCTTTAATATGTGCATGTTTGCTTGTCATAATTGCGGAAGAGTGGTGCGGTATCATCGCTTTCATATACTGCACATCACTGATAGGTGTTTGAGTCCGTAAACCGGTTAGTGCCCCAAAGCATACAATGATAGCTGTTATGATAATTGCTGTATTTTTCTTTTTGTTTGGATACATTTTCCCCATCAACATCATCATTACCACTGCCATAGGCGCCACCATCATAATTGCCATATAAATCCGTGTTGCACTGGTGTGATAATGACCAATACTGTCCATATTCAGGAACATAACAATATACATAATGAGAAAGGAAATGATCATCATTACAGAAAGCATCTTGTAGCTCCTGCCATTCAAATTTTCCATGTTCAGCAATTTAAGTTGATAAAATAGCTTAGTTACAAAAGTCACACCGTGGTGGTTGCAAACTATAAAAAAGAACATTCGTTTTAGGTTACGACAGGTTGGAATTGCCGTTTTTTTGCTACACCCTGTAACAAATCGCATTGATGTTCATGCCGGCGCCAACTGAAGCAAATAAAATGATGTCGCCTTTTTCAATTTGGTGGCTTTCTACTTTTCCTTTCAGTGTCAGGTCGTAAAGAGTAGGAACGGTGGCTACCGAACTGTTGCCCAGCCAGTGGATGGACATGGGCATAATGTCCGCAGGCGCATTGGCAATGCCATACAGTTTATACAGTACCCGTACAATGGCTTCATCCATTTTTTCGTTGGCCTGGTGAATGAATATTTTTTTCAATTGCTCAATGTTTACACCCGCTTTATCCAGGCAATCTTTCATGGCCTCGGCTACATGCTTAATGGCGTATTCGTACACTTTGCGTCCCTTCATTTTTATATAGCGGATGCGGGGATCGCTTCCAGGGTAATAAGACTGCCCCAGCGAAATATAATAGGCTTCGTCGGTGCAGTGGCTCACCGCGGCAGAAGCAAGAATGCCGCTGTCGCCGTCTTCTTTGTATTCAATAACCGTGGCGCCGGCGCCATCGCTGAAGATCATGCTGTCCCTGTCGTATTCGTCTATTACACGTGACAGTGTTTCGGCACCAATAACCAAAGCCTTTTTTGCTACGCCTGCTTTAAAAAAAGCGTCGGCCTGTATCATGCCCTGCACCCAGCCGGGGCAACCAAATAATACATCGTAACCCACACAGTAAGGGTTGCGGATCTTTAAATTGTGTTTTACCCTGCTGGCCAGCGCCGGTACGGCGTCTGTTTGAATGGTGTTTTTAATAACGTTGCCAAAGTTGTGCGCAACAATGATCTGGTCCAGTGTTTCAGGATCAACGCCGCTGTTTTCAATGGCTGCCTGCGCTGCGATGGTAGCAATGTCCGAAGCATTCAAACTGTTGGGCGCATACCGTCGTTCGGCAATGCCGGTGATCTGCCGGAACTTTTCAACCACTTCCTGCGGTTCGGTTTCTATGCGTTGATGGTCTTCCGCATAAAAATTATGCTGTGTAAAATCTGTGTTGGAAATAACTTCTGTGGGAATATAACTGCCTGTTCCTGTGATGATGGTTCTTTGCATAGTGATAGCTCTATTCTTTTTAGCAGCAGCCGTTTCGTTCAAATATAGAACAATAGCTTCAGTTAGAAACACGAGGTTAAAACAATGCCCCGGCCTGGAGCCAGGGCATTACTTATTTGTGTAGCCAAATCATCACTCATCACTCAGGTTCTCGTCAGAAGAACTGTTTTGATTACCGCTTAATTCTCTTGTTCTGTAATTGCTCCATTCATCACCACTTTGCGGATTGCTTACATTAACGTTCTGCTCTTCCGAACCGCCACGCTGCTGTTGGGTATTTCTTTGATCTAAATTTTCATTGCGCTGCTCTGTTTGTGAAGACTGATTGCGATTTCTTTCTTCCATAACTTATTGATTTAAACTTAAACAATAGCGTTTAACAATAAGTCAATTGCAAAAACTGTGCTGCTGCTGTTTGGGGAATTGCAGCGTTCCCTGCAATGAAATGATCACTGGTGGTTAAACCCAATGCTTGCAAAGCAGGCTTATCAATACTT
Source organism: Flavisolibacter sp. (assembly GCA_051952715.1). Lineage (GTDB taxonomy): Bacteria > Bacteroidota > Bacteroidia > Chitinophagales > Chitinophagaceae > Flavisolibacter. Next base: position 14,367 of record JBQCJM010000243.1, on the reverse strand, counting down.
ATTATCAGGCGGGGCTGTTGATAAGAAAATAAAGCGTGGCGGCCACAACAATCATTAAGGCAAGAGAGAAAAAAAGATTGCGGATAAAAGAGGCGTTGCGGGCTGCGCTGAATTTTTTGATGGCGGCTTTCATTAGATATAGTGTTTTTTATTAGGATTGGAAATTCAAGATAATACAATAGTTGAGAAATGCAAACAGGCCGCTGAAAATTTCAAAATATAATTTTCCCGGCTGGCTGCATATGATTGGTGAAAAAACAAAAACGCCGGTTTGTAAGACCGGCGTTTTACTGCTATGTAATAGTTTTTACTTAAAAAATCCTTTCACTTTATCTACCAGGTTACCACCACCGGAAAATGCAGCCTTCAGATCCTGGAAGTCAACATCTCCATCGCCATCTTTGTCTAATTTGCCTGCGCCAAAGCGATTGAGCATTCCCTGTACATCAAGTCCTCCGGTTTTTCCGCCGCTAAGCTGGTTAAAAATGTTTTGAATGTTGAAACTATGGTCGGAAGGGTCAGCTGTTTTGCTGGCCAGTTGATTCATAGTTTGCGGCACTACCTGGTTGGCAACAGCTTGTGCTTCGGAAGGATTAACGCCAAATTTATTTTGCAGGTCCTGCGCATAATTTCCGGTAGCTTCCTGCACAATGTTGTTAGCGCCGCCGCCACCGTTTTTGAAGAATCCAAGCACATCATTCAGCCTGCCGCCTGAAAGCGCATTTTGCAAGGTGGACATAATGGAACTTCCTGCAGATTGCACAGCCGCTTCGTTTTGTTCGTCAGGAATGGCAGGATTATTCACTACAGCATTGCCGGCGTGCTGGCGTACAAGATTCATTAAATTGTCTAACATAGTTTGTATGATTTAAAAGATTAGCAATTGAATTTGAAGAAGTGTTATTTGTCATCAACACGGAAAGAAACCTTGCATATAACGCCATAGGAAGCGGCCTTCCCATCTTTTACATGCACTTTAAAATCTTTTACATACACAGAGTCGATATTGTGTACTGTTTTGGACACTTCGGCAATGCAGTTTTGTATGGCATCATCAAAACTTTTTTCGGAAGAGGCAATAACCTCGATAACTTTTACAATTGACATAACGCAAGCTTTAGGGTGAATAAATGATTTGCTATTAAAAGGTAGTAAGGTTCTTTGTATCTGGAAAAACTATTTTAAAAACATTGTCGTTTGAACACTGCTGTTAGCTTGCATTGTGCTGTAAAAACAAAACAAAAAAGCCCCGCTTATAGCAGGGCTTGGAGAAAGTTTTTTTAATCAGGATTTTAATTTGATGACGGGCATTAATTTGTAAGAACCATTTTGTTCAAGTACGGATAGAGCTGCATCAAAGTCAAGAACAAAGGTGTTAAGCGTTTCATTCAGCTCCTTGTCAATTTTTATTTTCAGGCCCGATGTTTCGGCACTTGGCGTATCCATGTCGTGACGGATGCCATCAACAACAACATAATTGCCATCGCCTAAAATAAAACGCACTTCCTTTAAAACACCGTCGGGCACATTATCCTGTGCCAGCATCATGCTGATGCCATTTTGCAGATCGAGTAGGTTGACAGTAGTGTCTTTACACTGAATGGTTGTCCAGTTGTCGTCATCGGTGTTCATTTTAACTTTCACACCGGTAATGTGAATGTTAACAGAGTCGTAGGATGTTGGATTGTCGGTTAGCACTAACTTAATAGGAACTGTTTTTTCATTTTTGCTACAGGCGAAAATGATGGCTGCCATGGCAAAAACAAAAAAGGAGAGACGGATTGGAGTTTTCATAGTAAGGTATTTGGGGCTAAAGTAATTTTTCCTTTGTAGTTAGAGAACGCATTACTACGCAAGTTTTACCTGTACTATTACGTTAGTCCCGTACGGCGATTCACGAACGTTTTTACTTATCGTCCTACAGAACCCATCATTGTTTCGGGATAGCGCATTCCGGCAGCAGCACCTTTAGGTGCAATAGCATCAAGTTCTTCCAATTCTTTTTTTGTTAGCCGGATGTTTAGTGCACCAACGTTTTCTTCTAAATATTTTTTGTGCTTAGTGCCTGGAATAGGAAAAATATAATCGCCATGAGCCAGCACCCATGCCAATGCTAATTGTGCTGTTGTGCAACCTTTTTCCTTTGCCAACTCTTCAACTTTGGTTACCAGTTGCAGGTTCTTATTAAAATTTTCGCCCTGGAACCTTGGAGAGAAACGCCGGTAATCATCTTTTTCAAAATCGTCGAAATTTTTGATTTGGCCTGTTAAAAAACCACGGCCCAAAGGACTGTATGCAACAAAGGCAATTCCTAATTCCTTGCAGGTTTGTAACACACCATCTTCAGGGTCTCTTGTCCATAAAGAATATTCCGATTGCAAGGCAGTGATAGGATGAACCGCATGTGCCTTCCGTAAAGTCTCGGCGTTCACTTCGCTCAATCCAATAGCACGAATTTTTCCTTCTTTTACCAATTGCGCCATTGTGCCAACCGTTTCTTCAATAGGCGTGTCAGGATCTTTCCGGTGTAGGTAATAAAGATCGATGGTATCAACATTCAACCGCTGTAAACTGCCTTCGCAGGATGATCTCACATATTCTGGCTTGCCGTTTACGCCGCGTTTAGAAGGGTCGTTCACATCTCGTATAATGCCAAATTTTGTAGCCAGCGTAATTTTATTTCTAAAGTCTTTAATGGCTTTGCCTACCAATATCTCGTTAGTGTAAGGCCCGTACATATCAGCCGTATCAAAAAATGTAACGCCTAATTCGAAAGCACGATGGATTACTTCAATGGATTCGTCGTCATTCCGCTTGCCGTAAAATTCACTCATGCCCATGCAGCCTAATCCTAACTGCGAGGTTTGCAAGCCCTGGTTTCCTAATGGTTTCGTTTGCATATTCCTATTTTTTGAAGCTTAAAAGAATGGAGTTTATTGTTGCTGTGTGCCAGCAATTCGTCATTTTAGAAAACGTTGTCAGCAACACTATCAATCGCCGCTTTCATACAAGCGCAACCGGTTTTGCAGTGTTGCCATTTGCTTCTGCATGGATTGCATTTGATCTAACAAGTTTTTTATGGCATCAAGCCCTTCGTAATTAATTTGAAGATCGTAATGCAGGCGCATCATTTTTTCAACTTCACCAAGTTGCTCTTCCTCAATAAACCCTGTGCCTTCCACCGTTGTAATTTCAATCAGCCCATATTGCTGCAACGAGTCAATAAATGAAAATTCTATGTTGTGATGGATGCAAAATTCATTTGCCGGTATTAAATGCCCGTCTGTCATAACGTTATTTTAATTTCGATAATTGGGTGAACAGTTCTTTCTCTTTGTCGGATAGGTTGGTGGGAATTTTTACGTGATAAGTAACATATAGATCGCCATGCTGGCCTTCGTTTCTATAAACAGGAAAACCCTTGCCTTTTAATCTGACCTTTGTTCCATTTTGAGTTTCAGGTGGCACTTTCAATTTTACTTTTCCATTCAGCGTATCAATGGTGGCTTCTCCACCCAGCACGGCTGTATAAAGGTCAATGTCTTCAGTAATAAGCAGGTCATTCCCCGAACGTTTAAATTTTGGATCGTCAGCAATTTTAAAAGTAATATACAGGTCTCCGTTAGGCCCGCCATTTACACCGGGACTACCATGTCCTTTCAATTTTATCTTCTGGTCATTTTCTACACCTGCGTGAATGGTGATGCGGATATTTTTCCCATTTACTGTAAGGGTTTGCTGGTGCGTAGTAGCCGCCTCTCTTAAGCTTAAGTGTAATTCCGCTTCATAATCCTGCCCCCTAAAACCTCTTTGGCGGTTTTCCCTATTCCCTTTGCCGCCAAATATGGAAGAAAAGAAATCGGAGAAATCGCCGCCACCAAAGTCGTAAGTAAATTCTTCGCCGCCGCCACCATAAGTGGATTGGCGTTGACGCTGTTGCTGTCGTGCCTGTTCAAACTGTTCTGCATGCTGCCAGTCTTTGCCATACTGGTCATATTTTTTTCGTTTCTCAGGATCGCTTAAAACTTCATTGGCTTCATTGATCTGTTGAAATTTTTTATGCGCTTCTTTATCATTAGGGTTTAAATCAGGGTGATGTTTGCGGGCCAGTTTGCGGTAGGCTTTTTTAATGTCTTCCGTGCTTGCATTTTTATCTACTCCTAACACCTTGTAATAATCTATAAATTCCATGAGCCGGGTTTTGTATAATAAGAAAACATTGGTATCATAAATTTAAAAAACATCTGCTTGCGAAATCATAACGAATTATAAGTGGGATTTCACATAAACTTTAGTACTGCGTAATGCTATACCTGTTTATTTACATGACTCATACATCAAATTTCATGCTTCAAATTCTTTCTCTTTGCAAAACAAAGCACAACCATCTGTTTTATTGTCTCCATCATTAGCTGTGTTCTTCTAAACTGCAATTCTTATTCACCTTATATCACACGTTATGAGACGAAGGTATTTTTTACTCCTTTCTTTTTTTGTTCTCAGCGTTTATGCCATTGCGCAAAACACTGTTGTAAAAGGCCGCGTTAGTTCTGATGATGGCCGGCCTATAGAAGGCGCTACTGTCAATGTAAAAGGGACTAAAATTAATGCTGTTGCCAATGCCAATGGCGAGTTCTCTATATCAGTTCCTTCTTTATCAGGAACGCTGTTGATTTCTTCCGTAGGTTTTGTTACAGTAGAACAATCTATCAATGGCAATGACCTGAATATTGTTTTAAAAAAAGATGAGAGGCGTCTTTCAGAAATTGTGGTAGTAGGTTATGGACAGGCGCAACGCAGAAATGTAAGTGGCGCTATCAGCCGCATTAGTGCACGGGAAGTGGAAAACCAGCCGGTGCAAAGCTTTGAAACAGCACTGCAGGGAAAAGCTGCGGGTGTGGTAATAGAAAATAGTAGTGGTAAAGTTGGACAAGGCATTAAAATACGTATCAGGGGAACGTCTTCTTTATCAGCAAGCAGCCAGCCTTTGTATGTGTTAGATGGCGTGCCGCTTACTACAGCCAGCCAATCAGATATCAATAACGAGCCGACTAATCCGCTTGCAGACCTCAATCCTAACGATATTGAATCCATTGAAGTATTAAAAGACGCTGCCGCTTCTGCCATTTATGGTGCAAGGGCTACCAACGGCGTGGTGCTTATTACTACAAAAAAAGGCACACGCAATAATAAAACGGTTGTTGAGTTAAGCACCAATAAAGGTTTTTCAAAACCGACAATGAAGAGAGGCTTTTTGAATGCAAAAGAATATGTGCAATTATTGACAGAAGCTTTGACCAATGATGCCAAATTTGATTATGCCAATGGCGTTGGCTTATTTACCGGCACTCCTTATGCAACCGAGCAGGAGGCTATTGATGATTATGTGGGATATATCAATTCAAAATTTGACCAACTTTCTTTGGGCACCGATTGGCGCAACGCTGCAGTGGATGTAAATTATGAAGACCAGCAATATCGCAAAACCGCCAATTCCTCACAAATAGATCTTTCGGCGAGAGGCGGTAATGAAAATACACGTTTTTTTGTTTCCGGTTTTTACGACGACCAGGAAGCTATTGTAATTGTTAACCGTTTCAAACGGGCAGGTGGCCGATTTAATTTAGACCATTCCATCAATGACAAAGTAACTATTGGCATCAATCTTTCCATGACTCGTTCGCAATTGGATCGCATTACCAATGACAATGCTTTTTCCACTCCCGGGCAGCTAATGGCGCAGGCGCCTATTTCTCCGTTGATCGATCCGGCCACAGGCGATTATAATGCAGAAACCTTATACTCCAATGGTTTGCTTGACGCTAAATACAACAGCGATAAGCAAATTACGTATCGCAACATTGGCAACCTGTTCGGAAACATCAACATTCTTCCAACGCTTTCATTCCGCTCAGAATTTGGTACCGATATTTTAAACATGACCGAAGAAACGTTTGCCGATAAACGTACGCAGGATGGACAAGGCATTGGCCAGGGGCAATACTTCACTTCTCAAAACGTAACCTTCAATACCAATAACTATTTTACGTTTACGCCGCATATCAATGACAGAACAAAATTATCTGCCTTATTAGGCATGAGTTATTTACAAAACGATCTGCGGCAGTCAAACCAACAGGCCGAAGATTACCCATCTGCAGCGGTTAAAAACTTATCTGGTGCTACCAATGTTACATTCGGCAACTCGGTGAATGACCGCTATAATTTTCTTTCTTATTTTCTTCGTTCGAATGTGACGTTCAATGATAAATATTTATTGGGTGGCAGTGTAAGAATTGATGGTTCTTCGCGTTTTGGCCCCGATAATCGTTATGGCGTTTTCCCTGCGGTATCGGCAGGATGGATATTGTCAGAAGAAAGTTTTCTGAAAAATTCAAAAACCATCAGCTATCTCAAGCTGCGTGGTAGCTGGGGTAAAACAGGTAATGCGGAAATAGGAGAGCACCAGTATCTGAATCTTTTCAATATTGCCAATTATCCGGGACTTCCGGGTTTTGTTCCATTTCAATTAGGAGATTCAAAATTGAAATGGGAAAGAACAACGCAGGTAGATGTTGGTTTAGAATTTGGCTTGTTCAACAACAGGCTTTCGGGTGAGGTTGACGCTTATAACAAACAAACAAAAGACCTGTTGCTGGCCGTAAACGTGCCGGCCACCAACGGATATTTTGATAACATCAATTTTCTGAATACTATTTATCAAAACATTGGAAGCCTTGAAAACAAAGGCATTGAATTGTCGCTGAACAGCCGCAATGTGGACGGCAGGTATTTTAAATGGAGTACTGCTTTCAATATTGGCTTCAATAAAAACAAGGTAAAAAACATACAGGGACAAGTGATTGAAGGAAGCAGTTTTCAAAGAGCAGTAGAAGGTGAACCGATCGGTGTTTTTTACATGCAAAAGTTTTTGGGTGTTGACCCTGCCAATGGTGATGCGCTTTATTTGGGAGAAGATGATAAGCCTACCAATGATTACAACGCAGCAAAAAGGGTTGTGGTTGGCGATCCAAATCCAGATTACACAGGAGGCTTTACCAATAATTTTTCTTATAAAGGTTTTGACCTGAGCGTCTTCTTCACTTTTGTGCAAGGCAACGAAATTTATAACAACGCAGGCCGCTTTATGAGCTCTGGTTTTGGTGGCGGCAGAGATAATCAGACAAAAGATATGCTGAACCGTTGGCAAAAGCCCGGCGATATTACCACTGTACCCAGACTTAGTTATATTTTCGGAAATGGGGAAAGAACTTCTTCACGCTGGATATATGATGGCTCTTACATAAGGCTTCGCCAACTGAGTATAGGATACAGCTTACCACCAAGCACCACAAAATTTTTTAAGATCAATAGTGCAAGATTTTATGTGGCAGGCTATAATCTGTGGACAAAAACAAATTACATAAGCGATCCGGAAGTGAACACACTGGGAACACGGGTATCAGGTGTTTCAAACATTTCCGGCGGCGTTGATTTCTATACCATTCCTCAACCAAAAACAATAACCGTTGGAATAGATGTGAAGTTCTAACAATAACGACTTAACTGTTTAATAAATACAAATATGAAATTCAGAATACAAAATTTGATTGTTTTAATTATGGTGGTTGCAGCCTGCAATAAAAAGCTGGATGTGCTGCCGCAAAACACGGTACCCCCGGAGCAAATAAAAACTGCTGACGATGTAAAAGCCGTGTTGTTCGGTGGCTATTCAACCTGGCAGAACGCCAATGCTTTTGGTGAGAAATACAATACGTTCGGAGAGCTGCTCATTAACAATGGGGACATTGATTGGGAAGGTACTTTTGAAACCTATAGTGATCTGCATCAACATACACAGACAAAAAGTGCCGGCGAAATTTACCAGGTATGGGCCAATTCTTATCAAACCATTGCCATTGCCAATTTGGTTTTAAGCAAACTTGATGTATTGACAGGAAATGAGAGAACGCAAGTGGAAGGGGAAGCTAAGTTCCTCCATGGCGTAACATATTATTATCTCGTCAACTTTTTTGCGCAACCTTATTCGGCAGGCAATACAACGGCCAATCCAGGTGTGCCGCTCATTCTGGAACCTGTTTCGGGTTACGACCCTTCGAGAGATAAACTGCCTCGTGCATCGGTAGAAGCTGTATATACACAAGTTGTGAACGACCTGAAAGATGCCTCCGAAAAAATGTCTGAAGAAGCAGACAACTTCAGAGCAACAAAATATGCAGCACTTGCTTTTTTATCCCGTGTATATTTATCGCAGGCCAAATATCCGGAAGCTGCAGCGGCTGCCAATGAGGTGATCGAGTCAGGTGCGTTTAGTCTTGTTTCAACTTTTGATAAAGCGTTTAATAATGCCAGCAATTCGCCGGAAGACATTTTTGCTATTCAACAGACAAGCCAAAGCAATTCAGGTACTTCCAACTTTGGTATCACTACTTTTTATTCAAGCGATCCTGTGGGGCGGGGTGAGATACAAATTACGCCGGCGCACCTTGCAAAATATGAAGCCGGTGACAGCCGTGGGGAGTTCTTTTATGAAGGCGGGAGCATTTCAGGATCTGAAGGTTTTTTAACTTCCAAATGGAGAGACCTGTACAAAGCCATACCTGTCATTCGCCTGGCAGAAATGTACCTGACAAGAGCCGAAGCAAATTTTAGAAGTGGAACACAAGTAGGGCCTAATACGCCATCGGAAGATGTCAACGTCATCAGGGACAGAGCAGGACTTTCTGCATTAGGCACGATTACAGATGTGAACACGATCGTTAAAGAAAGATATCTGGAACTTGCATTTGAAGGTGACCGTTTCTTTACCGTAAAAAGATTAAAGCTGAGTGTTAGCGGCATTGCTTATAATGACCCGCAATTGGTATTGCCCATCCCGCAAAGAGAAATTGATCTGGGTAATGCACTGCCGCAAAATCCTGGTTATTAAAATTATTTTCTGAAATAAAATCTATTGAACTCAGGTGCTTATTGCTCCATAGAAAATAAAACGTTGAAGAGTGCGACGCAACGGAAGTTTAATTAGCAAATGAACGCCGGGTACAAAAAAAATTTGTTCAACAAAATAATTCCACTTTATCTTTGCGGCAGTTCTTTTTCATTACTTATCAAGAAAGGCTGAGGGAAATGGCCCTTTGAAGCCTTGACAACCTGCTGCAGCAATGCGGTAAGGTGCCAACTCCAGCACGCAGGAACATTGCGTGACAGATAAGTCAGATCAAAGCTTTACATCATTGTACTTAAAATATTGAAGCTCTTCTGATTTATCGGAAGAGCTTTTTTGTTGTGCCTATACAACAACTCAGGTTCTTCCGATAGGTGCGTTTCTCTCCTTTTTTGATAAGCCGATTTTAACCTGATTTTTAAAACTCCCGTGCGGAGATAAATCTTAAAAGATGAGCAACACAACGCAAATTATTCACAGCATTCCTGTAGATCCACTAACCGGCGCCATTTCGGTTCCTATTTATCAAACTTCCACTTTTGTGCAGGAGGCGCCAGGCGTAAATAAGGGTTATGATTATGCCCGTAGCGGCAATCCTACAAGAGCGGCTTTGGAAGACCTTATTGCACAGTTGGAAGAAGGAAAAGTAGCGGCAGCTTTTGGTAGCGGGCTGGCTGCTATTGATGCTGTGGTAAAGTTGCTGGAAAGCGGCGATGAGATTTTAGCAGTGGATGATATTTATGGCGGTGCTTTCCGTTTGTTTACACAGATCTATCAAAAGTTTGGTATCAAGGTAAACTATGTGGATGCTACCAATGCCGAAAATGTGTTCAATGCCATTACGCCAAAAACAAAATTAATTTGGATTGAAACGCCAACCAATCCTACGCTGAAAATCTCTGACATTGCCGCTATTGCTAAAATTGCAAAGGCGTCAGGGTGTTGGCTTTGCGTGGATAATACTTTTGCTTCACCCGCCTTACAAAAACCTTTGGCGCTGGGAGCTGATATTGTAGTGCATTCGGCTACAAAATATTTGGGTGGGCATAGCGATTTGATTGCGGGCCTGGTAGTAACTAAAGAAAAAGAATTGGGAGAGAAGATCAAATTTATTCAAAATGCCTGTGGTGCTATTCTTTCTCCGTTTGATAGCTGGCTGGTAATTCGGGGCATCGAAACATTGCCCCTGCGCATTAAACAGCATTGTGAAAATGCGCAAAAAATTGCTCAATATTTAGAACAGCACCCTGCCGTTGACAAAGTATTCTATCCGGGTTTGAAATCGCATTGTAATCACAGCATTGCAGCACAGCAGGCGAAAGGTTTCGGAGGTATTATATCTTTTACATTTAAAAATGATACGGAAAAGGCTGCCATTAAATTTGCTACTTCTACTAAATTATTTAAACTGGCTGAAAGCCTTGGTGGTGTCAAAAGCCTTCTTTCGCACCCGGCTAACATGACGCATAAATCTATTCCTGCGGAAAAGAGAAGAGCTGCAGGTGTAAGCGATAGTTTGATTCGTTTGTCGGTTGGTTTGGAAGAAGCCGAAGATCTTATTAAAGACCTTGAACAGGCATTTGACCAACTTGCAGCAATTGATATTGCCAATGTTTTAACAGAAAAAAAGCAGTTAAGTATTTAAGCACCAGGAAATGTTTGGTATAAATTTGTAGCACCGCATGAACACGCAACAACATATAATTACAACTGCAGGTAGATTTGAGCAGGCTTGTTGTAGCTGTTGTTGTTGTATGCCGCAAGGCATACATTAATCTCCTGGCCTTTGGCCTTACGACGCTATATATTTCATACTACACTTTTCTTTAACAGCTTACGCTTTATGTGTGACGCTTAAAAATCAGAAATAACTTTAAATAATTACAATGAAACAGGATACGGTTCTACAAATTGGTTTGTTCGGATTTGGCGTAGTGGGAGAGGGCATTTACAAAGTGCTGCAACAAACACCATCGCTTAGTGCTTCTATAAAAAAAGTTTGTATCAAACATGCAGAAAAGGAAAGAGATGCGCCTGCATCTTTGTTTACTACAAGCTATGAAGAGATATTGAACGATCCGCAAATTGACCTGATCGTTGAATTGATTGACGATGCAAAAGAGGCTTATAAAATTGTAAGCACAGCACTAAAGAATAAAAAATCGGTGGTGAGTGCCAACAAAAAAATGATTGCTGAGCATTTGCCGGAACTGATTGAATTGCAAAATAAGAACGGTGTTTCGTTTTTATACGAAGCTGCTGTTTGCGGCAGTATTCCCATCATCAGAAATTTGGAAGAGTATTACGACAATGATTTGTTGCAAAGCATTTGCGGCATTGTAAATGGTTCTACCAATTATATTCTTACCAAAATTATTGATGAGGGTTTGTCTTACCAGGAGGCTTTGCAAAAAGCACAGTTACTGGGCTTTGCCGAAAGCAACCCGGCCCTGGATGTAGAAGGCCTTGATGCCACCAATAAATTGACCATACTTCTTGCGCATGCTTATGGCATCATTACAAAACCCGAAGAATTGTTGCACCTGGGCATTACACGCCTGCATGCAACCGACACAAAATTTGCTGAGGAAAAAGCTTATCAGATAAAACTTACCGCACAGGCATACAAATTGTCGAATGGTAAAGTAGCTGCTTTTGTGCTGCCGCAATTTGTAAGAGAAGAGAGCCAGTTGTTTCGTGTAAAAAATGAATACAATGGTGTGATCATTGAAAGTAAGTTAGCAGATAAGCAGTTTTTATATGGTAAAGGTGCAGGACGTTACCCCACTTCATCTGCTGTCATCAGCGATATTTCTGCCTTGAGTTATGACTACAAGTATGAGTACAAAAAGCTAAACCGAAAAGAAAAATATCACCTTACCAATGCTTATTATTTAAAAGTGTTCGTCAGCTTCAACGATTGGTCGGAGGTGAATAAATGGGACTTTGAGCAGGTTTCAGAATTTCACAGCACCGAGGACCGGCAGTATCTTCTGGGACTAATTCACGTGGAGAAACTAAAAAATGCTTCCTGGTTTTTAGATAATTCTGTTTCGGTGGTGTTACTGCCGGACAGCATTACGGAAAAGGAAGCTATTATCTCTAAATCACTAAAAAAAGTGAGTTTACAATTGGCTGGAGTGAATTAGAATAGAAATCAAATCATTCAAATGCCCTGCCCGTTTTATGCGGGCAGTTTTATTAATGGCATTTCTGTTTGGCTCATCGTCTTATCAGGTTCACTAAGTTCAATCGCTTAACTTTATAGACATAATATTTTGCTATGTACCAATACGATTCCGTTGCACATGCTATTGATGAATTAAAAAAGAAAGGTTATACAGAAGATTTTAACCTGCAGGAAAACTGTATTGTTTGCAATGCACAAAAATTCAATCCAGAGGACTTTGAAATCAGGGAAGTGATCCGTTTTGAAGGCAACAGTGATCCCGGCGATGAAGCCATTGTATACGGTATCGAATCACGCAATGGGCTAAAAGGCGTGCTGGTGAACGGTTATGGCTATTCGTCGGAACCAATCGGAGAGGCCATTGCTAAGAAATTAAATATTGATGCGCATTGATAAATTATTGACGGTTGGTTTCTGTTTCTGTCTGTTTTTTATTTTATAGTTTTTTTTTGCCAACCAACTGTAGTAACCCTGCTCATCATCGGCTGCGTGCTTCTCTTTGCATTCAGAACTTTATCTCACGTTGCTCATTTATAAATTTTTGCGCTCCGTTTTATCCGTACTAATTCCTTATCTTTTTTGTATGAAATGGATTCGGATCCTCCTGGCTTTATTCATCATCGTAAATACAACTTCGGCACAAAATTTTGGTGGTTTCCCACCAACTACGCAGTGGCGGCAGATCAATACCGATACGGCTCGCATTATCTACATAAAAGGTGCAGAAGAAGAAGCGCAACGCATTGCCACACTTATTCACCGGCAGGCGGCTGATACTTCTTTTTCTATTGGCAATAAACTGAAAAAGATCAATATCGTTTTGCACAGTCGTACGACGCTGGCTAATGGTTATGTGGCATTGGCGCCTTTTAAAAGTGAATACTATTTAGTTCCATCTTCCAACGTTTTTGATTTTGGCGGATTGCCGTGGCAAGAAAATCTGGCTATACATGAATACCGCCATGTGCGCCAGTACAATAATTTTAGAAATGGTTTGAGCAAAGGTTTCTATTATTTATTTGGAGAGCAGGGTTTGGCTTTGGCCAATGCACTCACTGTCCCCGATTGGTTTTTTGAAGGAGATGCCGTACATGCAGAAACAGCTTTTACAGAGCAGGGCCGCGGCCGGTTACCTTATTTTTTAAGCAGCTATAATAGTCTTTGGTTGGAAAACAAGAATTATAGCTGGCAAAAACTACGCAATGGCTCGTTAAAAGATTATGTGCCTAATCATTATCCTCTTGGCTATTTGTTAGTGAATTATGGTTACTTAAAATATGGAAGTGATTTTTGGGAAAAGGTTACGCATGATGCCAGTGCCTTCAAAGGATTGTTCTATCCTTTTCAAAAAGCCATAAAAAAATATGCTGGTGTAGATTATAAGGCTTTTCGCAAAGAAGCGTTAGAATTTTATCAGCAAAAATTAGGTGATGGAAAAGAAGTTGTTGCTGCTAAAAGTAAAACAGTTTCCAACTATTATTTTCCTCAATACATTTCAAAAGACTCGCTGCTGTATTTGAAAGCAGCTTACAATAAAATTCCTGCGTTTTATATAAGAGATAAGAAAGGCGAACACCGTCTGGGACAGCAAAGCATTAGTTCAGAAGAGTGGTTTGACTATCGCAAGGGAAAAATTGTTTATACCGCTTTCAGTACCCATCCGCGTTGGAGCCTGATTGACTACAATGATATTGTAGTAAAAAATATCGCTACAGGTGTAGAAAAAAGATTGACAAGCAAAGCAAAATATTTTACACCTGATTTTTCTCCATCCGGTGATAAAATTATTGCTGTTTGCATCAACGATTCTTTACAAACTGAATTGCAGGTTTTGAATGCAGACAACGGATCGGTAATAAAGAAAATTCCCTCTGCGCATGATTATTATTATCTGAATCCACGATTCATTGACGAAGATGAAATTGCGGTGGTTACCCGCACACCTGATTCAAGAATGGCTTTACAGATTTTAGATCTTGCAAATGGGCACTGGGAAGAAGTAGTTCCCTTCTCTTACAACACAATTGGTTTGCCTTTTGTTGCCGGTAACACAGTTTACTTTATGTCCGACGCTAATGCCAACGATGATATTTATGCAGTGCGGTTGAAGGACAAATCCATTTTTCAATTAACCCATGATAAAACAGGAAATTATTATCCTGCAGCATTCGAAGATTCTTTGGTGTGGTCTCACTTTACAGCCGAAGGTTTG
>JBQCJM010000242.1:0-8524 GCA_051952715.1 Flavisolibacter sp. | reverse complement strand
GCAGAGGCTACTTCACCATAAGGTGTAAACATGTTGGCCAGATCCTGATCTTTCAGGCCCCAACTAAGGTTTCCTACGTAAATGTTCATTTTGAGAAAAGTTTAAAAAATAAAAGTGTTTACAGAAGCCAGGAAACCATGAACATTTTACGCAACGTTCAAAGGACCTTTGGAACTGAAAGAACACAAAACGTAACGAATATAATGAAATATAATTAATACAGCACAGTCTTAAAAAATAAATTGTTGTTGGGTGGAAAGAGCTCTGAGATATCGCTTTTAGCCTAAGGTTTCTGATATTCCACCAAATATCACCGTTATATACAAAAACATCGTCACGCATTTAACTTGAAATTATTATGGCAAGCCCTGAAATAAAAAAGGTTCGCATTTTATTACGAACCTTTTTTAGAGAGAAAAAGATTATTTATTCAGCTACTACTTCAAAGTCAACATCAGCATGTTGGCCATTGCCAAAGTCAATAGATGCTTTATAAGTGCCTAATTCTTTTACCTCGTCAGCGATGTGGATTTTTTTACGGTCAATATCGTATCCTTTTTGATCACGGATGGCACGGCTGATCTGTAAAGCAGTAACGCTTCCAAAGATCTTTCCGCTGGTACCGGTTTTAGCACCCACTTTCAACGGAGCTTCCTGTAGTTTAGCAATTACGCTGTTGATCTGGGCCAGCATCAGGTCTTCCTTCTTCTTAGCCACTTTCAATCTTTCTTCCAGTTGCTTGCGGTTAGAAGGATTAGCTTCTACAGCGAAGCCTTGAGGAATTAGAAAGTTACGGGCATAGCCATTCTTAACTTTTACCAACTCGTTTTTGCCGCCAAGATTATCTACGTCTTGAATTAAAATGATATCCATTTTTTGTTTGTTTAGTTCCCAAGAGCCCAGCTCTGTTGAACTGTCCTTCACATTTAAGTGAGTTAGGGAATGGTTACTAATAAAAATGAGTGATGAACAATCTTCAGATTCTTCGTCACTCACACTATTTTCTATTTTAAAAGATCGGTTACATAAGGTAACAAAGCCATTTGGCGGGCTTTTTTAATAGCATCGCTTACTTTACGCTGGTACTTTAAAGAGTTACCGGTAATGCGGCGGGGCAACATTTTACCTTGTTCGTTTAAAAACTTTTTCAGGAACTCTACATCTTTATAATCGATGTAGCGGATGCCATATTTTTTAAAGCGGCAGAATTTCTTAGGACGCTTTTCGGTTTTTATGGCCGTCAGGTATTTTATTTCATTTGCTCTTGCCATGATTAAGCCTCCTGTACTTTTTCGGTTCCTGTTGGTATGCCACTTCTCTTTTTGTGATTGTACTCAACGGCATATTTGTCGAGTTTTGTAGTCATGTGACGGAGAACACTCTCATCACGCAGAAGCTGAATCTTCAGCTTCTCATTGAAGTCGGATGGCGCAGTAAATTCCATTACCCAGTATAAACCAGTGGTTTTTTTCTGGATGGGATACGCCAGTGATTTCAGTCCCCAGGGATTTTCAGCTACAATCTGACCACCGTTGTCGGTAACCAGTGTAGTGAATTTGCGTTGAGCAGCTTTAAATTCATCGTCGCTCAACACAGGGGTAAAAATCACCATCAATTCGTAATTGTTCATTACCCTGTTTTTTGGTTAAAAAATAAATTTGGAGCGCAAAGGTAAGGTTTTAGATGATAGGTGAAGGATGACGAATGATAGATTTTGGTAAGTGGCTGTTAAATCGCTGAAAGCCAATGCTGTTATTGGCTTAGCCGGCAATCAATTACTTTTAGCTGAAGGCTTTTTTCGCCGTTCCATTCATTTTCGTCTATCTTAAAAACGATATCCACGGGCTGGCCTGTCATTAGCAGAGGCATTTTGTCAGCCATATTAAAACCAATGCCGTTGATGCGGGCTCCGTTTTGATGCACAGAGAATTTTAAATGTGCTTCCTTCACCACTTTGCTCCAGCCGGTATTATATACTTTTCGGGTCAAAAAAGTGGGGCGTAAATTGTCGGGACCAAAGGGTTCCATCTGGCAAAGAATATCGTAAAAAGTTTTTTTGATGTCAGACAGTGCCACTTCAGCATCGATAACAATTTCCGGTATCAATAGTTCAGGATGAATCGTTGCCTGCACCACTTCTTCAAACCTTTGGCTGAAGGCATCCACTTTGTCGGGTTGAAGCGTCATTCCTGCGGCATAAAAATGGCCTCCATAACCAAGCAACAATTCTTTGCATTGGTGAATAGCTTCGTAAACATTAAAGCCTGAAACGCTGCGTGCAGAACCAGCCACGTAATCACCGCTTTGGGTGAGGATGATTGTGGGCCGGTAATAGTGATCAATCAGCCGGGAAGCCACAATACCTACTACGCCTTTATGCCAGTGCGGTTGAAATAAAACTGTGCTTCTTCTTTTGATTAAAACTTCATTGCCCTGGATAATAGCCAACGCTTCTTCAGTGATGCTTGAATCGGCCTCGCGGCGGTTGGTGTTGTCGGTATGTAGTTGTTCAGCCCACTGCAAAGCTTCTTCGTACGTTTCTGATACAAACATTAAAACAGCTTTGCGGGCATCGTCCATGCGGCCAGCGGCATTAACTCTTGGCGCAATAATAAAAACCAGGTTATTGATGTGTAGGTCCTTATCAAAGCTACTGAGATGACTCAATGCTTTTATGCCGAAGTTAGGATTGGAGTTTGCTTTTTTTAGACCATAATAAGCCAGTATCCGGTTTTCGCCTGTGATGGAAACAATATCCGCTGCAATAGCAGTTGCTACAAGATCCAAAAACTCAAAAGCTACGTCGTTAGGTAAGTTTAATTTTTGACATAAAGCCGTGATCAGCTTAAATCCTACACCACAGCCGCAGAGTTCTTTATATGGATATTTACAATCTTTTTGTTTGGGATTGAGAATGGCAACAGCGGGTGGTAACTCTTCGTCGGGTAAGTGGTGATCGCATACAATAAAGTCAATTCCCAAATCCTTTGCATATTGAATCAGTTCAACAGACTTTATACCGCAGTCCAAAGAAATAATAAGTGTATATCCGTTTTCAAAAGCATAATCAATTCCCGCCCTGCTTATTCCATAACCTTCACGGTAACGGTGGGGGATATAAAATTCGGTAAGCGAATATTGGCTTTTTAAAAATTGGTACATGCAGGCTACAGCCGTGGTGCCGTCTACATCATAATCGCCAAATACTAAAATTTTTTCGTTGGCGGAGAAGGCTTGCAGGATGCGGTCAACGGCTTTATTCATATCCTTCATCAAAAAGGGATCGTGAAGTTGAGAAAGTTGTGGCCGGAAAAAATCTTTAGCTGCTTTATAGTTATCAATACCACGCTGAGCCAAAATATTGCAGAGTACAGGATGTATTTTCAGCTCGCTGAATAAAATATCTGTTTTTTCCCTGTTAATGGTATTAACTCTCCAGCGTTTCTGATTGTTCATCAGTTATTAATATTTTCTGTCTGTAACAAAATTTACTAAATTTTCAAATCCCTTTTTTATTTCCGACTCAGGAAACGTACTTAACAATTGCAGGGCTTCCTCCTTGTATTGGTTCATTTTGCCAATAGTGTAATCAATGCCGCCTGTTTTATTAACCAAATCTATTACATAAGCTACTTTGGCCTTACGGGTGTTTTCATTTTTTATGATATAAATGATTTCACGCCTTGTTTTTTTATCTACATTATTCAATGTATAGATCAGCGGCAGGGTAAGTTTTTTTTCTTTTATATCGTTGCCGGTAGGCTTGCCTACATCCTGAGCAGCGTAATCAAAAAGATCATCTTTTATTTGAAAAGCAATTCCAACTTTTTCGCCAAACTCACGCATGCGGTTTGCCAGATCTTCGTCTTGTGAGGTAGACCAGGCACCGGCACCGCAGGCCGACGCCAATAAAGAGGCTGTTTTGTTTTTAATAATTTCAAAATATACAGCTTCATCAATATTTAATGATCTTGATTTTTCAATCTGTAAAAGCTCGCCTTCGCTCATTTTACGAACGGCATCTGATAAGATTTGTAAGATTTTAAAATCATTGTTATCAAGAGAAAGCAACAGTCCTTTTGCTAATAAATAATCTCCAACCAATACCGAAACTTTGTTTTTCCAAAGGGCATAAACTGAGAAAAAACCTCTACGTTCCAAAGAGTCATCCACTACGTCATCATGCACCAAAGTAGCAGTGTGCAAAAGTTCTACTAATGAGGCTGCCCGATAAGTAGATTCGTTTACCTCACCGCAAAGCTTAGCCGAAAGAAAAACGAACATTGGCCTCAACTGCTTGCCTTTGCGTTTGACAATGTATCTCATTATGCGGTCGAGCATTGAAACATTGCTTTTGGCCGCGTCCTTGAATTTTTCTTCGAAAACTCTTAACTCCTCTTCTATCAGATTAACGGGTAACTGCATTCGTAAATGGCGGAAAGGTACAACTGCAAACCAATAATTCATGCCTTGTGGTACAAGAATTGCTGAATTGCTGCTGACAAAATATATAAATAACTGAGGTCAATTGCTGTAAATAAAATTTAAAAGTTTGGTATTTGTCACTCAATTTATATTTTTGCCAACGATTAGGACATTGTTTTTAAAATTTAATCAATAGTTATGGCAAGCAAAAAGTACTCTTTTCTGGCAGGTGTATTCTGCCTGTTAGCGTCGTACGGTTTCGCACAAACCACTACCACCACCGGTAGTATCGGAGCTTACGATCCCGCAGACTCATCTGTTATTTCCTCTCGAAGAATGCCTCAGCACACTGAATTTATGAATGGCACCTACAACTATCCTGCAAAGCCAAGGAACATGTGGGAAATTGGTATAAAGGCTGGTTCTTTTACTATTCAGGGCGATGTTGACGGAAAGTTTTTTTCCCCTGGTTTTGGTGTTCATATTAGGAAAGCATTCGGATACCTTTTCTCAGCTCGTTTGGAATATGTATATGGCGTAGCTAAAGGTCAAAATTGGCAAGGTTCATCTGCAACCAGTTATGGTACCGCCGGTCCCAGAAATCCCTGGAGCAGATTGGGTTATACCGGAGAAGTTTTTGCTAACTACAAGACTAAAGTGCAAGACTTATCATTAGAAGGTTTGTTCTCATTGAACAATATTATGTTCCACAAATCAAGACCTAAAGTAAATGTATATGCTTTAGTGGGTGTTGGAGCTTCTATTTATGATGCAAAAGTAAATGCATTAAACGGTAACAACCCTTATGACTTTTCTGCTGCAAGTGCTATAGCACCAACTTACGATAACAGAAAAGACATTAAAGATGCTCAAAATCTTGATGATAGTTATGAATCTAATGCAGAAAATAACGAAGACAAAAAGGCAACTTTGTTTGATAAAACCTTAAATCCTGTAGGACATCTTGGTGCGGGAATCGCATTTAAGTTAAGCAACCGTGTTAATCTTGCTTTGGAAGATCGATTTACTTTTACCAAAGACGATTTATTAGACGGACAGCAATGGACTGAGAGAGGAGATTTTACAAGAGATTTTGATACATATAATTTCTTATCTCTTGGCCTAAACTTCAACATTGGTAAAAAGTCTGTTGAACCATTGTGGTGGATTAATCCTTTGGATTATGCTTATCAGGAAATCCGCAAGCCTCGCCTGATGATTTTACCTAAACCAGTATTACCTGATTCTGATGGTGATGGTATCACTGATCAATTTGACCAGGAGCAAACTCCCCAGGGAAGCCCTGTTGATTCTCATGGTGTAAGCCTTGATACTGATGGTGATGGAGTACCAGATAGCCGTGATAAGGAAAAGATTACTCCAACAATGTGTCAGCCAGTTGATGCTGATGGTGTAGGTAAATGTCCTTGCCCTGATTCTACTTGCTTCGAACAATATGGCTTTAGAAAAGGTGGTCAGTGCGAAGCTGCTTTGGGTATTTTGCCAAGCGTTACTTTCTCTGGTAATGGTGTTACTTTAAGCAATGACGCAAAAGCCTTATTAGCTTCAGTTGCAGCCCGCTTGCGTAACAGCCCGGAATGTAAAATAGTGGTTACAGGCTATTGCGCTTCCAGCAAATCTGAACAACAAAGAAGCTGGGATAGAGTAAATGCCGTTATCAGCTACATGGTTGAGAAAGAAGGTATCAGTCAGGATCGTTTCTTCTGGAACTATGGCCAGGAAGGTGGCGATTGTAACACAATTGATCTTCGTGCTGCTGCACAGGATGAGCAAGGTCAAACTACAGTACCTGCTCCACATCCAAACCTGAGAAGAAGTAAATAAGAGCTGAATTTATAAATTAAAAGCCCTCCGAAATTTGGAGGGCTTTTTTAATGCCTGACAAGTATTAAAGTTGCGTTTTGGAAACATTGTTTTATCTAAATCTTAACGGCGCAGTTTAGCCTGTTTCCCTTTTTTCCAGAATATTTGCTTAAACTCATTAACTTTGCCAGCCTTTATGAAATTTTGCGGCGTTTTATTCCTGACTGTTTTCCTGTTTAGCTGTGGAGGTATTAATAAGGTTCTGAAAAATAAAGATCCTCATTACAAACTACGCATGGCTGAGCAATATTATGCTAAAAAGAAGTATAACTACGCCCAGCAGGTTTACGAAGACATTATGCCTTATTTTAGAGGCGCACCTGAATTTGAAGACATTTATTATAAGTATGCTTACACTGCCTACTACCAAAGAGATTACTTAAATGCTGAAAATCTTTTTAAAACCTTTCTTGAAATCTACCCCAATAGCTCTAAGGCCGAAGAAATGGATTATATGAGAGCTTATTCATTCTATAAGCAATCCCCTAAACCAACCCTGGATCAAACGAATACGATAAAGGCTATGGGTATGATGCAAACTTTTATTAACACACATCCTGGCTCGGCAAGAAATAAAGAGGCAAACGAAATTATAGACATTTGCCGTCAAAAGCTGGAAACAAAAGATCATAATGCAGCGCAGCTTTACTATGATCTTGGCCAGTTTAGAGCGGCGGCTGTGGCTTTTAATACTTTATTGAATGCTTATCCCGAATCCAATAAATCGGATGAATATAAAATGATGGCGATAAAATCCTATTATCGCTTTGCCGAGCTAAGTGTAGAGGAAAAAAGAGCCGAACGCTTCGAAAAGGTGATTGAAGAGTGCAACGAATTCATTGATCGTTTCCCTCAAAGTCCACTTGCTTCACAGGTACAGGAATATTTAACCCAATCTCAAAACAACTTAAAACTTTATACAAATGAGCCTGCTAAGACGTCAACTTAGTACCAGTACATCCAACAATATTGAAACCCGTGATGTAAATGAACTAAAGAATAAAACGGGTAATTTGTACGAGTCTATTTCCATCATCGGAAGAAGGGCTAATCAAATCAATATTTCTTTGAAAGAAGAATTGCACAATAAGCTGGAAGAATTTGCCAGCCATACCGATTCTTTGGAAGAAATTCATGAAAACAAAGAACAAATTGAGATCTCAAGAGCTTACGAACGCATGCCTAACCCGGCCTTATTAGCTACGCAGGAATTTATGGAAGGTAAGATATACCATCGTAAAAATGAAGATGATCTGTTTCAATAGTAGATAATCAAACTTGTTGTAAGGCGGTCCTTTTAAAAGAGGATCGCTTTTATTTTTTAGAAATAGTATTTTAGCCTTGTATGTTAGCCGGGAAAAAAATATTACTGGGAGTTACAGGCAGCATCGCTGCTTACAAAGCCCCTTTGTTGGTAAGGCAACTGATTAAGAAAGGCGCAGAAGTAAAAGTGATAATGACACCTGCAGCGACAGATTTCGTTTCTCAGTTAACCTTGTCAACGCTTTCTAAAAACCCGGTGTTTGTCAATCTTTTTGATGAAGCAACCTGGGCTAATCATGTCATGCTTGGTCGTTGGGCCGATGTCATGGTCATTGCTCCTTTAAGTTGTAACACGTTAAGTAAAATAGCCACGGGCCAATGCGATAACCTGCTCATGGCAACCTATTTGTCAGCTACCTGCCCCGTTATGGTGGCGCCAGCTATGGACGAGGATATGTGGCACCACGCAACAACCAAAAATAATCTTCAGCTTATTCAGCAGCACGGATGCCTGCAGTTGCCGGTGGGATATGGTGAATTGGCAAGCGGACTTACAGGCGATGGAAGAATGGCCGAACCTGAAGAAATTGCGACTTACTTAGAAAATTTTTTTTCCGCTCCACAATTAAAAGGGAAAAAAGCGTTGGTTACAGCAGGTCCCACATACGAGGCCATAGACCCTGTACGTTTTATTGGCAATCATTCGTCGGGTAAAATGGGATATGCTATTGCAGAAGAACTATATGCCCGTGGTGCTGAAGTAACTTTGGTTAGCGGCCCAGTATCGTTTCACAAAGATTTGACTGGTATAAAACTTATAGAGGTTACATCAGCAGATGAAATGTATCAGGCTTGTTTGAAGGAAAGTGATTACGAGATAGCTGTAATGGCTGCAGCAGTTGCCGATTATACACCTTCGGTTGTGTCAAACACCAAGATCAAAAAGAAGGAC
>JBQCJM010000241.1:0-3277 GCA_051952715.1 Flavisolibacter sp. | reverse complement strand
TGATCGTTGTGAAGAACCAAAGGCAGCAAGGCCGTAACATGCATCCATGAAAAGGCCAGAAAAACTGTTTTGCCCACAGCTACCTTTCGCAAATACGAAAAAGAGGGGTACGGAATTTTGGGGGCCGAATACAAAAAAGTAACAAAGGCTGTTATACCCAGCCAAAACCAGTGGTCAATCAATAAAAAAGAAAAAACGGCAGCGCCGCACAATCCGATAAAAAACAAACCAAGGTGGATGTATTTGTTCTTTATATTCCAGATAACTTTTTCGGTGGGGCCTCCAATGTTTGGAGGTGTTAGATACCAATGAAAATTATAACTGCAAACGGTTCCTGAAAGTACGAAGCCCACCAGTTTATAAGAAAGCGGCACATTGAAGAGCAAAGTGGTTTGATACACCATCAATGCGGCGCATGTAGCAATAAATAAGCTGGTGAATACAAAAAAATCGAAACCTTTTTTGAATATGTTAGCCAACGATTACCTGATTACAATGACATGTGCTGTAGCTGTATCACTTTTATTACCGGCCTTATCCTGAACTACAAATTTCAAATTCATGGTATCTGGCTGATAAGATGGCGGAGTAGTGCCGGGTTCTGATAAAGGAAGCATTCCAACTGTAAGATCAAGGTTATAATCAAGATCAACTTCAATTTCGCCTTTAGATGTGTTAGGAAAATCAGGTATTCCAAAACCCCTGGCCGGAAGCATAGAAGGTGCTTTTTGATTTAATCTTTCTCTTACAAGAAAAATAGAGTCACTTACGTCACCTTCCTTGTCTGTAAATTCCAAAAGTACACGCAAGCCGCTGTTCATAGGAACAATATCGCTGCTTACAGATTTTATTGTGATCTGCGGCTTTGTTTGAAATTTATCTTTGCTGCAGGCAATTATTATTGCGGCTAAAGAACAGAAAATAAAAATTATTTTCATAAATAAAACTACTTTTCAAATTTACAGTATGAACAGGGAAATACCTAAAACAGATGAACGGGAAGAAAAGGTATTTTCTATAAGCAACGAAGAAACCTTCCGGTCTATTGCTTTGGAGGTTTATCATTTTCAATATCATAACAATCCGGTTTACCAGCGTTATTGCAATGCACTTGGCAAAACGCCGCACTTTGTAAAAAGCCTGGAAACAATTCCATTTTTGCCAATTGCTTTTTTTAAAAGCCATGATATCGTTACTACTGATTTCGACCCCGAATTAGTGTTTAAAAGCAGCGGTACAACAGGAGTGGCTACCAGCAAACATTTGGTGAAAGATGCCGCTTTGTATGAAAAAAGTTTTTTAACCTGCTTTCATCGTTTTTATGGACCGGTTGAAGATTATTGTGTCATTGGGTTGCTGCCTTCTTATCTTGAACGTGGACAATCTTCGCTGGTGTATATGGTGCAGCGTTTGATTGAAAAAAGCGGCCATATTCAAAGCGGCTTTTATTTATACGATTTTGAAAAACTTCGTGCAACGCTTCAGGAGTTGGAGGCGACAGGAAAAAAAACAATTTTAATTGGCGTAACCTATGCGCTATTGGATTTTGCGGAACAATATCCAATGGCTTTAAAAAACACCATTGTTATGGAAACCGGCGGCATGAAAGGCCGGAAAAAAGAACTGACACGAATGGAACTTTATGAAGAGCTGAGAACTGCTTTTGGCCTTTCTGAAATTCATTCTGAATACGGTATGACCGAATTGCTTTCGCAGGGATATTCTATTAACAGCCTTTTTCGTACGCCACCCTGGATGAGAATTTTGTTGCGGGATGAAACAGATCCGTTAGGCATAATCGACCAAACTACTGCTAAAACAGGAGTGATTAATGTCATTGATCTTGCCAATATTTACTCATGCAGTTTTATTGCCACGGACGATGTAGGCAAAACGCACAGTGATGGAAGCTTTGAAGTGTTGGGAAGAATGGATAACAGCGACATTCGGGGCTGCAGTTTGATGGTTTTATAAACGGTGTTTCAATTTCATCCTTTTCCGTACATTTATTTTTAAACAAAGGCAACCATTTACCAAAACCTGCGTATTTACCGTTTAATCAATTGATATTGGAACCGCTGCACACTATTATAAATGGATGCTTACAAAATAACTCCAGGGACCAAAAATGTCTCTATGAGAGGTATTATGGCTATTGTCTGAAAATAGTGTTCCGCTACATTTATCGCTATGACAAAGCTGTGGATGTAGTAAATGATGGATTTGTAAAAATATTCCGCAGCTTTTCCAAATTTGAGTATAAAAACAGCGAAAGCCTTGAAATGATGTTGATGGGCTGGATGCGTACCATTATGATAAACACAGCCATAGACCAGTTACGAAAAAATAATTTTCTTCCCGAAATAGGAGATATCTCCGAAACGATTTGGATGCACGAGGATAAAAGCCAGGCGTCTGATCGGACATTGCTTTATAAAGAGCTTGTCAAAGAAATTAAAAAGCTTCCTCCTTCGTACCGCACTGTTTTCAATATGTATGTTATAGATGGATTAACGCACCAGGAGATTGCCAACCTCTTGGGTATTTCGGTGGGAACCTCAAAATCGAACTTGTCCAAGGCAAGAGTTATTTTACAAAAAATAATTAAAAGCAACGATGAAGAAGTAGGCATATGCAGCATGTAAACGACGATATGGATGACTTGTTCCGCAGGGCAGGAGAGGAATACCCGCTTGATACAAGTGGCGCCGATTGGAGTAAGATCGCAAAGGAATTAAACATTCCTGCCACGGAAAAAACTGCGCCTGAAAACAGCAACAAAAAATTGCTGTGGCTTTTGCTTTTATTACCCTTCAGCTTTATTTGCACACAATATTTTTCGGATAAATCTGCTGGTGAAACTTCTGTAAGCAGGCTTGAAAAAAACACAGCTAATACAGAACCATTAACGACGAAGGAACAGACAAATAGAAGTAAAGAAACTGATGGGCAAAACGTGTCGAAGGAAAAGCAAACAACGGGTGTAAATAATGCAACTATAAATTTTGATGTTGTCTCTACCGCTATTGCCAATACTAATGCCAGCATGCAAAAAAACGTGTTGGCTGCAAACGCCGGAAACAAAAAAGTAGCCAATAAAAAGAATGCAAGTTTTAAAACGGGTGATGCCTTATTGAATCAGTCTGCGGTTTCGGGAAGCATTTTTTCTCACGAAGCTGTTACTGCTCAAAGAAATTACGAGAGAATTGATTTTTTAGCAAAAGAATACCCTTCCTTTTTGACTGTTTCTAAACCTGCGGATCACAAAAATATTGCT
>JBQCJM010000240.1:0-5580 GCA_051952715.1 Flavisolibacter sp. | reverse complement strand
AGCGGCTGGGACTGGAATCCACGCAAAGAATACATATTAGCATGTGCCGAAAAAAGCTTAAAACGCCTACAAACAGATTACATAGATCTTTATCAGTTGCATGGTGGCACTATGCAAGATCCCATTGATGAAACTATGGAAGCTTTTGAGATACTGGTGCAACAGGGCAAGATCAGGTATTATGGTATTTCATCCATCCGGCCTGTTGTCATTCGCGAATGGGTTACCCGTTCCAATATTGTCAGTGTAATGACTCAGTACAGTTTACTCGACAGAAGACCAGAAGAATCCTCGCTTCCCTTTCTTTTAGAAAACAATATTGGTGTGGTAACAAGAGGCAGCCTGGCGCAGGGTTTATTGATTAACAAACCTGCAAAAGAATATTTGAATTATCCAAGTGATCAGGTTCAAACCGCAGCTTCGGCTGTACAATCTGTTTCAAATGCAAACCGCAATGCCACGCAAACGGCTTTGCAATTTGTGCTACACCATCCGGCTATTACTTCCGCTATTGTTGGCATGCGCACCACGCAACAACTGGAAGAAGCCATAAAAACAATGAACACGCCTTCGTTGAGTGAAATGGAAATGGAGCAATTACAAAATGCTGTTGCCATTAATGTTTATAAAGAGCACAGATAATTGAAACTTCATTTAGTTTGAACGACGTATTTATCTTTTACAATAACCTACCGACGATTTGTTAGCCAATTAATTTCCAAAAAATCAACTTAAATCCTCATATCTGCCACTAACCTGACTAATTTTCAGTACATCGAATCATAAACGCACAGCCTTGGTTTTTATATGTTTATACATGTATCGTAAATTTTCATTTGTCTGAAAGCTATGAGTTTTGAATTGCGCCCTATACATTTGGAGCTGATTAGGAAATATATCAACCCAGTTCTCCGGACAAATGAAAAAACCAAATGTCCGTCCCCCGGAAATCTGAGGCCAGTTTCATCCAACGTTCTTGACAAACCTTCTCCAGTATTCTTACAATAGCCTTATCCATATTCTACTGATCAATCCCTATTTGTAATCCAATTCTTAGGGTCGGCATTGTTTAACCTTAAAAAGAAAACAATGTTGAAAAGAAAATTAGTAAAGGCTGGATTTTTTGGTCATGGCGCTCTGTTCATTATGGTTTCGCCGTTTAGCGTTAGTCCAAAAGCACAAACCCTTTCTTACGAGCTATCAACGAACACCATTGCGCAAGAAACACTGCAAAAGAAAGACACCAGTGTTTTATCTCCATCTGACACTGCTGTTTTTACTACCAGTACTGAAGTGGCTTCGCCGGCCATTCAATTAAATGCAGCGGCTACTAAGTATGTAAAGCAATTTTTAAAAAAGAATGACGAGGAACTACAGGCAGCAGAAAAAAGAAGCACTACCTATTTCAAAATCATAGAACCTGTTTTAGAAAAATACGGTTTGCCTGTTGAACTAAAATATCTTGCCGTGGTAGAATCTGGTTTAAAACCATCGGCCCTTTCACACGTAGGCGCCAAAGGTCCCTGGCAATTAATGCCGGCTACGGCCCGCGACCTTGGATTAAAAGTTTCAAAAAAATATGACGAACGTACCCATTATTACAAAAGCACGGTAGCGGCAGCTAAACACCTGAAAGATTTATACAACGAGTTTGGTGATTGGTTACTGGTAATAGCTGCTTACAATAGCGGCGCAGGACCGGTTTATACTGCCATCAAAAAATCGGGCAGCCGCAATTTCTGGAAGCTTCAATATTTTTTACCTGCAGAAACAAGAGGTCATGTAAAAAGATTTATCGGAACGCATTGTTACTTCCAGGACGAGAATAGCTTAACCATGCTTACAAAATCAGAAACAACAGCATATCTGAAAGCCGTGGGTGATTTTAAAGTAAAACAAAGTTTAGAAGTTGACGAACAAACAATAATTGCTGTACGGTGATCCTACCCTTGCACATGGGCTGTTCAACCTCAGCCCATTTTTTTAAGCTTTTGTATTTTTACTGATGGCTGAATTTATTATTATTGTTTTGTTGGTTATTTTTTTCATTAGCAAGGCTTTCAGGTCCGATGATAAGAGCAAGTAAATAATTCTTACCTATGATGAAAACTGTCTTTACCAATTTAACTGCACAGTACACATCCAATCCAAAACTATCGGAGCAGCTTTGGAATGAAATTGAAACAACTTACTCCAATCAAAAAAGGTATTATCACAACCTGCACCACCTCGAACATTTGCTAAAGGAGCTCTCTGCAATAAAAGAAAAAATACATGATTTGGATGTTTTGTTATTCTCTCTTTTCTATCACGACCTCGTTTATAACCCACTGAGAAGAGACAATGAAGAAAGAAGCATTATTATTACTGAAAACCGCTTGGCTACCATTGATGTTCCATCCAACAAAATAGATGCTTGTAAAAAACAAATACTGGCAACCAAAGCCCATGAAAAAACGGAAGATAACGACACTAATTTTTTTATAGATGCTGACCTTTCTATTTTAGGTCAAGACTGGCATAGTTACAAAGATTATGTAACAGCTGTAAGAAAAGAATATGCATTGTATGCAGACAACCTTTACTATCCTGGAAGAAAAGCTGTGGTGCAGCACTTTTTGAAAATGAACAGGATTTTTATAACCGCACATTTCTTTGAAAAATACGAAGCACAGGCAAGGCAAAACCTGCTGCATGAACTACAGAATATTGAACAAATACCAAGGGATACTGAATGAAGAACAAAGAATATTCAAATGTTCACAGATCAATGACAATGATCAAATTATGAATCCTGCTATGAACTATTGACTATAAACGATGAACTTTCCTTAAGGCCTTTCCTGGGCCCGCAACCAACGTTCAGGAATTTCATTGCTGCTGGCCAGTAAATAATCTTTGTAAGAGCAGGCTATAAATTGTTTATCGGGTAATTGCATCCACCAGCGTCCTGTTTTTTTGCTTTGCAAAAAAGTTGTTTCCACCTCAGCAAAAGCCGTATGAAATTCATTGAACGATTCTCTTTCATCAATCGCAGCTTCCCGGTTGCCGCGGCTTCTTCCATCCATTACATACCAAAGCATGTGGCTGATTTGTTTGGCTGTTAAGTTTTCTACATCTTTTTCGGGGCGATAGCCATATACGCCAATGCTTTGCATGTTATTACTCATACCTGCATATTGCATCAATGTACAGGCTTCTTCTCCGTTCAGGCCATTTGGTGTAAGTGAATTGGCTGGTGCAAAAGCATGTGCCAGGGCCGAAATATCAAAAGAGAATATCTGGCAATTGCGAATAACAGGCTCCATTTCTTCAATATGTTCTTTTACACTGCCTACACGAAAACAATCAAAGCGGAGCTTATCCATTGTCTCCAACATACGCGGATGCACAAAATAACTTTGAAAGCCTATGTGATTGTAATGCCGCATGTAATTAGGATCGGCAGTTAGCAATTCCATCAAAAAATTATCGTTACGAAAAGGAGAGTCAATATTAATATCAATCACAGCATCTACACCCACGGCGTCCACTTGGCGTTTTTCATCGGCAAACGCATAATATTGCGATAGCATCAGGTCGTGAGAGCCACCAAGAATAATCACCGTTTTCCCTTCCAGCATCAATTCGTGTAAAACAATTTTTAAGGCCGCATAAGTATCGGTATTCACCTTACCAATCTTTACATTACCAATATCTGCCAGCTTAATATCCTGGTGCCAATAGTATAGATTATAAAACTCGCTTCTAACTGTATTTGCTGCTGCGCTTTGGTGTAACAAAGCATTCCCTCTTTGTTCGCCACAGCCCACAATCACAATATCGGCATCGTCAATATCAGGAAATTCTTCTTCATAAGTTTTGATGACTTTTCCTATCTGGCCTTCTTTATAACCGGCATCATGCGAAATCTCGCTAAGGTTAATGGGCTCTAAAAAATCGACAATTGAATCAAACATTTTGCAAGTTTAGCGCAGTTATAAATGGAAAGAATGTTTTACCGGGGATAATTTTTTTATACTGCAATAAACTGTGCTTTTACTAATGCACCAAGCGTCTGCTTAGCCTTACCACTTTAAAAACCGCCACACCCATTGCAATTGCAGGCAAATAGAACCGTCTCTCGATTCAGCTGCATCCAGCCATTTTATTTCGGCGCCAAGCCCGGTATTTTTTGAAAGCGGCTGAATGTAAGATGCCGCCGCCATCCAACCCACACTCAGTTTTTTTGAAGTAGCCTTGCCTGCATAATTCAATCTTGTAGTTAAAAAGTACACACCCGATCCTGCAAATACATTGAACCTTTTGGTAAGCGCCATAGTCCATTCTACTAAAAGTGGCGTAGCATCTAATACCACCTTTCCTTTTTTACCCAACGAATCTTTTAATGTGTATGAAAGAAATGTGAGGTACCCGGTTTCCAATCCCACTTTTACCAAATGATCAGGATGCCACATAATTCTAACAGTAGAAACAGGATTGATGTTTGATATTTTAGGCTGCAGGTAAGCCAGCTTGCCTGCATAAGAAGGATAGTAACCTATGCCGCCGCTTACATAAGCAACTAAAGAATAATCGCCACGGCGAACGGGCCGCGAAGTAAATCCACCGGCTTGCCCATAGCAGTTTGCACCAAGCACCAGAATCAAAAAAGAAAAAAACATTTTATGGCTGCACATAATAATAATAAGCTACTATAGATGGATAATTAGATAAGATGCCGTCGAACTTGCCTTGCGTCATATATTCATATACGTTTTGTGGTACATCAAGCGTCCATACAAAGGCCCTGCGACCTTGTGCATGAATTTGTTCTACTGTTTCATTTTGCAAACCAAGCGTAAACCGGGGTGCCCATATTCTTGAATTTGCTTTTTCTACATCGGCAGGATCGAGTTCGCAAACCGAAGGCGTATTCTGATAACCGGGCAGTGATAAAAAATTACCCAGCACAGTTCTATCAGGTATGCCAATGGTTATTTCCAGTTTGCGGCCCAAAGCCGCTGCCTTTTGCATAAATTCTGATTGAATGCTTCTTAAATTTTCAAGCGGACCATTGAACTTGGTATCAAGCCAAACATATTCCAAAGGTGTGTTGTACACAACCGTTTGCAAGGCTTCTCTCAGTGTTGGAATTTTTTCTCCTTCCTTTAAACGTACCAATGAACTCAATTGCGCATAGCTGTAATTTTCAATAGTACCGATCAATCCATTTTTTTGTATAAGTCGTTCATTCAGCGTTGCATCATGAAACAAAATAAACTCGCCATCGCTTGTTTTGCGTACATCTATCTCAATTCCTGTTGCACCAAACCTTGATGCCAGTTTGATCATATTCACCGAATTTTCTGAAGCGGGCAAAAGATCTGCAGTACTCCCACCACCGCGATGTGCTACAATTTGAAGCGGTTTGGCATTATATAATGGCCGTAAATATTTTAGCCTGATAGGTTGGTCTGGTATATTTTCCCCGCTTCCATAATTGCCGGAAATAATAATACTGTCGCCGGTATTAATAGGAATAGCATTTAACAACTGCCTGGCGCCACCAGCCGGCTTGATCATAAGTCTTATTTTACC
>JBQCJM010000239.1:0-12391 GCA_051952715.1 Flavisolibacter sp. | reverse complement strand
GGTGAAATTTTTCCAGCGTTTTTCTCAAAAATTCCCTGTCCAGGTGTGTATAGATTTCTGTAGTAGTAATGCTTTCATGCCCCAGCATTTCCTACACGGCTCTTAAATCGGCGCCACCTTCCACAAGATGCGTAGCGAAGGAATGGCGGAAGGTATGCGGTGAAATATTTTTAGAAATGCCGGCTTTTTTTACAAGATCTTTAATGATCAAAAAGATCATCACTCTTGTGAGGCGTTTGCCCCTGCGGTTTAAAAATAAAATGTCTTCTTCACCTTTTTGTATCGTTATATGGTTGCGAATATTGTATCGATAAATAGTGATGTATTTAGCGGCACTGCTGCCAATGGGTACCAACCTTTCTTTGTTGCCCTTACCGATAACTTTTATAAAGTCAACATCAAGATATAACTGCGATAATTTTAGGTTTACAACTTCACTTACCCTAAGTCCGCAACTGTACATGGTTTCCAGTATGGCCTTGTTTCTTGCTCCTTCGGGTTTACTCAGGTCAATGTGCGAAATGATGTTTTCAATTTCATTAAAACTCAAAACATCGGGAAGTGTCCTTTTAAGTTTTGGAGCTTCCAGTAATGTAGTAGGATCAACAGTACTTATATCTTCCAACAAACAATATTTATAAAATGTACGCAAGCCCGAAATAATACGTGCCTGCGAACTTTGCGTCATTCCCAGTTCAGCTATCCATTTTACAAATTGCTGAAGATCTTTTAAATCAATTTCAGAAGGATTTTTTTTGATGCCGTTTTCTAATAAAAAAGATGTCAGCTTCTCAATATCCAGCAAATACGCTTCAATGGAATTGTCAGCAAGCGAACGTTCTAATTGCAGATAAGCTTTAAATCCTTTTTTATACGGTTCCCACACGAAGCGTTGGAGTTTGGGGTTTAGTGTTTGGAGTTTGTGATCGTTTCATTTCTGAATTTTCCGAGCTGACCCATTTGTGTAAGAGGGGTGAAACTTTTACAGTAATGCTAACCACAAACTCCAAACGGAAGATTTATTATAAATTAATTTCTTTTTCAAGCGGCACTTCCTGTCCCTGCTTCAATAGTTTTACGTAAATCCTTTTATGTGTTACATTGATTGAGTCAACTACTTTGTGCAGTTCATTAAAATCAATGTCGTAGGTTTCTTTAAAGGTCATAACAGCCTGGTTGCCGGTGTTAATATCAATTACAAAAATGGAACCTCTGTCCGTATAAGCCCTTAAATCATCTGCTATTATAAACTTTGGATCAAAGCTGTTCAAGGCGCCGGATATTTTAGTGATGTTGTTGGCTTTGTTAAATGGCAGCTTAAATAAAAATCCGCGACCGGTGATGCAATCGTTAAATGTTAACCATGCATAGCTTGTGTCTTTAATAACGCAGACAATGGCAGATTTGTTTAGTCTTATGTCCTGGTCTACAAGGTCTGTCATTGGAATTTGTCTTCTTGTGTCCATTCCGCCGTGTGTCCATGAAATAGAATCGGGCTTGCAATCTTTTACTGATATGCTTACCGTCGATTCAAAACGGTCATTGCCTTTAAAGTTAAATGAATCAGAATGGCAGGTGGTGTCACAAAACGTTTTTGCTGTCTTAGCATTGTTTTTACAAGCTGTAAAAAAAATTGCTGTTACGAAAAGTATAAGTATTGGTTTCATAAAAATTAGTTGAAACAAAAATAAGGGCCTAAGGTGCTCCTTGCAAAATTCTTTTATCTTCTCTGCTTTACGATTTTTGAGTAAACAACATACTCAATTAATTAATTCATGCAATTGATTCACAAAAAAACATCTTCAATAAAAAAGAATTCCTTTTCAGCACCAACAATATTTATAGACAGAATATCGAACTGAATGTGCTTGTATTGCGGGTGCTGAAATAAAAATTCTTCTGCAGCCTGCGTAAGAAACCTGAACTTCTTCTTAGTGACATTTTCTTCGGGCATTCCAAAATCTTTTGATGAGCGAAGTTTTACTTCAACAAAATGGAGGGTATTATTTTTCAAAGCAATGATATCAATTTCGTGATAGGAGTGGCGCCAGTTGCGGTATAGCACTGTATAATGATGTTGCGTTAAATATTCTGCCGCTAACTGCTCTCCAAGTTTTCCCAAATCAATATGCCGTGCCATATCTTTATCAAAATAAAAATAATTGAGCGTGTATCAAAGAATGTTTAAGATAAAAGGAATTGTGCAGCATTATTCCTGGGGTGGATTTGAATTTATTCCGCAATTGTTGGGTATTGCCAATATAGAACATAAGCCTTTCGCCGAATATTGGTTGGGCACACATCCCAACCATCCTGCATGCATAGAAAACAGTGAGCAAAAATTATCTGTGTTTGTACAGCAAGATCCGGAAGTGCTGGGCAAAGAGGTAATAAAAAACTTTTCATCACTGCCCTTCCTGTTTAAGATACTTGATGTGCGGCAAATGCTTTCCATACAAGTGCATCCGGGCAAAGAAGCAGCTGCTTTAGAATTTGCAAAAGAGAATGAGAAGGGCATTTCTTTAACAGCACCTCACAGAAATTATAAAGATGAAAATCATAAACCCGAATTAATGGTGGCACTTGGTGATTTTTGGTTGCTGCATGGATTTAAAAAAGAAGACGATCTAAGAGAAACTTTGCAGGCTCGTCCAGAATTGCAGTTGCTTACACCCGTGTTTGATAAAGGCGGCTATAAAGCTTTGTATGAAGAAGTGATGCATATGGATCAACAAAAAGTAAATGAAATTTTGCAGCCCCTCGTTGAAAAAGTTGTTCCGCTTTATAACAGCCAGGCACTGAAAAAAGACAGTGAAGACTTTTGGGCAGCAAGGGCAGCCATTAATTTCTGTAAAAACAATAATTATGACCGTGGCATCTTTTCGATTTACTTCTTCAATCTTGTGTATTTAAAAAAAGGTGAAGGTATATTTCAGCCGCAGGGCATGCCACATGCTTATCTTGAAGGACAAAATGTGGAAGTGATGGCCAATTCTGACAATGTGTTGCGTGCCGGTTTAACAGACAAGCATATTGATGTGGCAGAATTAATGAAACATGTTTCGTTTGAAGTGACGAATCCCAATATTTTAAATCCTGCTGCTGCACAACACCGCGTATTTATTTCTCCCGCTTCGGAGTTTGAATTGCATCAATATCAAATTGAAGACGGAAAAGAAAACGTTTCATCGCAAAGTGCTGAAATATGGTTTCTGCTATCCGGCTCGGCCATTGTAGAAAACAATAGTGAACAATTGCATTTACAAAAAGGAGAGGCTTTCTTTCTTGCCGCCGATACTAATGTTTTTATACAATCTTCTTCAGCAAACTTATTCAGAGTGGTTGTGCCTAATGTGACAAAAAACTAATGGCTTTACACATTCTTGCTTTATTTTTGTCCCTGTTAAATAAGAAAAATGAAACTAAATAAATCTCTTCTGCTTGCTTTTGGCTTGTTATTGCTTTCTGCCTCTTTATATCGTGCATGGCCTGGCCGCCCTTATGGATTTGCGCCTCAAATGGCGATGGCTTTATTTGCCGGCGTCGTTATTAAAGATAAAAAGTGGGCATTTATTCTGCCACTGCTTTCCATGCTTATTTCCGATGTATTATACCAGCTTTTATATATCAACGGCTTAACGGAAATTAAAGGCTTTTATACCGGCCAGTGGACAAATTATTTGGTGATTGCCGGTATTACGCTGTTTGGCTTTTTATTAAAAAAGATCAACGTTTTAAAAGTTGCCGCTTTTTCTATTACAGGCTCAATTTTGTTTTTCCTTGCTTCCAACTTTACAGTGTGGTTAGGCGGTGGCGGATTAGGACGTCCTAAAACATTTGATGGATTGATGCTTTGCTATTACGATGGCCTGGCTTTTTTAAGAGACTATGGCTTGGTAAAAGGCTTTTATGGCAATCTTTTTATCGGCGACCTGTTTTTCTGCACCATTTTGTTTGGAAGCTATTACATTATTAAGAAAGCTTTGTTACAGCCAAAACAACAACTGGCTTAAGTCTTATTTGTTTATTGTATAAAACGAAGCCCTGCTTAGCGGGGCTTTTTTGACCGCAGATTTGTCGAATTGATTTTGTATTACATGATTGCCTTTGAGTAATATCCTTTCTTCTCCTTTTGCGCTGTAAAAATTTTTATTGCCAACCTGCATTGCTACTATGAGACCCAATTGCGTCGCACTCTTGTACGCTTTATTCACTATTGAACACGTTTAGAAACCCGGCACTTACTATTGCTTTCATTGCTCTTATCTTTTTTCGACAAAAGAACTACATCAATAATTGGTTTGGGTCCATTTCATACCCTGCATCTACCAGCAGATCTTTTCCGTCGGCAGCTGCGGTTGCCAATTCATCGCAACGGTTGTTATAAACATTATCTGCATGCCCTTTTACCCACACAAATTGTAAAGTATGTTGTTTTGAAAGGTTATAGAATTTCACCCACAGGTCTTTATTTTTTTTGCCACCGGCAAAGTTCGTTGCCATCCATTTGTTCAGCCAGCCTTCTTTTATTGCTTTTACCACGTATTGGCTATCAGAATAAACAGTGATTTGGAGATTTGTTTTTTTCATGGCTTCCAGTCCTGCAATTACTGCCATTAACTCCATGCGGTTGTTGGTAGTTTTTCTAAATCCCTGTGAGATTTCTTTTGTTTTATTAGAGGCCATCAAAACCACTCCATAACCTCCTGGTCCCGGATTGCCTCTTGATGAACCGTCTGTATACATGATAATGTCTGTCATAATAAGTTTACGCTTTGTAGTAAGATCATAGTGTAACAGGCTCAAAAGTTCCTTCAGTTATCAACCTCGGTGTAAAAGAGGCTGCATCGAAACAACTAAAGATTAGAAACTATAAACTTTTTTATACCTGGAATACACCAGTTTTAAATTCACTCATCTCCGGCTGATGATTAGCTGCAGTAATTGCTTCAGCAATAAGTGTTCTTGTTTTTAATGGATCAATAATATCATCCACCCACAATCTTGCGGCAGCATAGTAAGGT
The DNA here is from genome assembly GCA_051952715.1 of Flavisolibacter sp. Classification (GTDB taxonomy): domain Bacteria; phylum Bacteroidota; class Bacteroidia; order Chitinophagales; family Chitinophagaceae; genus Flavisolibacter. The sequence continues at coordinate 7,367 of JBQCJM010000239.1, read as the reverse complement.
GATGTTTGCTTTTCGTAACGGCTTTTAATTTCATGTAATAGTGCTGCTTCTTCTTCTGATGAAATGGTTTTTCCATGTGCTTTTAATGAAGCCACCTGTATTTGCAGCAAAGTTTTGGCAGCCTTCTCTCCACCCATGACTGCTATTTTTGCCGAAGGCCATGCTTTAATAAACCGTGGATCATAAGCCTTGCCACACATGGCATAGTTGCCGGCGCCATAGGAGTTGCCCATAATAATTGTGATTTTAGGCACTACCGAATTAGCCACGGCGTTCACCAGCTTGGCGCCATCTTTTATAATGCCTGCATGTTCGCTACGGCTGCCCACCATAAAACCGGTGACGTCCTGTAAAAACACCAAAGGGATTTTTTTCTGGTTGCAATTCAAAATAAAACGGGCTGCTTTATCGGCACTGTCGTTGTAAATAACACCGCCCATTTGCATTTCTCCTTTCTTATTTTTCACAATCTTTCTTTGATTGGCTACAATGCCAACGGCCCAGCCATCAATGCGGGCATAACCGCACAAAATTGTTTTACCATAGTCCTCTTTGTATTGATCGAATGAACTTTTCCCATCTGCATTGGCATCCACTATTCTTTCAATCACTTCCACCATGTCATAAGGTTTTGTGCTATCGGTAGGGAAAATTGAAAAAATTTCTTTTGCGTCTTTTGCCGGTTTTTTTGATTTAATACGGTTAAAGCCGGCTTTCTTATGTTCTCCAATCTTATCAATAATTCTTTTCACCTGGTCCAGGCATTCTTCTTCGGTTTTAAATTTATAATCTGCAATACCCGATATCTCAGTATGCGTAACAGCGCCGCCCAAAGTTTCAATATCTATGTCTTCTCCAATAGCAGCTTTTACAAGGTAGGGGCCTGCCAAAAAAATAGATCCTGCACCTTCAACCATCAAAGTTTCGTCGATCATAATAGGCAGGTAGGCGCCACCTGCCACGCAAGAACCCATGACAGCCGCAATTTGTACAATGCCTTTGGCACTCATTTGTGCATTGTTGTAAAAGATGCGGCCAAAGTGTTCTTTGTCAGGGAAAATTTCATCTTGCATGGGAAGAAAAACCCCGGCACTGTCAACTAAATAAATAATGGGCAGATTATTCTGCAATGCTATTTCCTGCATGCGCAGGTTTTTTTTGCCCGTTATGGGAAACCAGGCGCCTGCTTTTACGGTTTGATCATTAGCAACTATTACACATTGCTTTCCGCTTACGTAACCTATGCCAGCAACTGTGCCGCCTGCGGGGCAACCTCCTTGCTCTTCATACATTTCAAATCCTGCGAAGGCGCCGATCTCAACAAATGTTGCGTCTTTGTCTGTTAAATATTGAATGCGTTCACGGGCGGTGAGCTTGCCTTTTTCTTTTTGTTTGGCAATGGCCTTTTTACCTCCACCTTCAAATATTTTTTGAAGGTGTTCATCTCTTTTACTTAACAAAGCCTGCATAGAATTAGCTGATTGCAAATCGTTAGTGCTCATAAAACAAAGATAGGGTTACAAGACTGAGCTTTTATGCATAACAGTTACTGAACCATTTGAAAATAAAAGATTCGGGCTTAACTTTATAAGAATGCAGTTGCAGCCAATAGATTTGCCTTTATTGATCACTAAAATCTTTTAAGATGGCTAAAAAAGATAGGGATGATAGGATAGACATTAAAAGAACAGAAAATGCCGGCCCTTCGGCTTCGCAAAACATTTCGTGCAACGATCAAAAAAAGGAAGCAAAAACCGAAGTAAAAAATGCACATGCGGTAGGCATAGGTGCTATCGGCCGGCACGATGAAAAATTGGATGAAGACAACCCAGGCTTTAACAGCTACTGAAGCATTAATTAAGTAGCATGGGCAAAGTTCACTATACAAACGCTGGCACCTTCATAAAGGTAATCAACTCTTTCTCGTGTATTTGATCTCCATGGTTTTAAATTCTTTGCCGTCAGGCGCTGTAACAAACATTTCCATAACCTGGTAATTGTTATCAATCGGTTTGAATATTTCTTTTACGTCAACATTTTTACCAGTCGCTGGATCAACCATTCTTCCTTTTAAAGTAATGGATTTGCTGGCTGCATCCCAAGGCCCCTCAGCTATCATAATACCGGTTCCGAAATTATCGATCCAGGTAGAAATAAATACTTTTCTTGCATTGTCGAAAGCCAAAGTGCTCATGCCTTCGAATGGCATTTTATTGTACGTTCCCTTAAAAGTTGATTGCTGGTAACGTCCGCCTAAGATCATTTTATTAATGGCCGTTGAAGTACTTTTTGTTGGTGGTGCATCTGCGTTTTCCCACATGCTTACTTCACCTGTCCACGTGCCGTTCCACGAAGCCATTAATTTATGTTCTTCGCCAGGTGTCATATAAGCCTGCCAATTCTTTATCATAGTGGCTGAGTCAACTGTTGTTTCTATTGGCAAAGCAGGTGTAGATGCTGCCGCTATTTTGGGCTCAGCAATTTTTTCTTTGTGGTTATTACAGCTGATAAAAGCTGTTAAGCAGGTGGCGATGATAATGGATTTCATGAGGAATATTTTTTTAAATGTAAAAAAAGAAACAGAGCCGTGCAAGGGGTTGCGATGAACCTGCAGCCAATAGTCCATATATGAGTTAGCTTACTATGAACTATATATCGTTATGGCACAGATTTTACATTATTATAAAATAACCCTTTGGATAATAGATGGAATCGCCAAACACACCTTTTTTATTGTATGCTGAGGACGATGACGATGATTTTGAAAGCCTGGAAGATGCGCTACAACAACTGACCGATCAATACCAATTGGTACAGGCCAAGAACGGTACAGAAGTTATTTCTTTACTTCAAAGGGATTTTTCCCAAAAGCTTCCCTGTCTTATTGTGCTTGACTTGAACATGCCCATTATGGATGGAAAGGAAGTGTTATTGTGGTTAAAAAAGGAGGAATTATATAAAAACATTCCTGTTATGATTTTTACAACTTCATCAAGAGAAGAAGATGTAAAACTTTGTCAGATGCACAACTGTACTTTTTTCAGAAAGCCAACTTTATACCGCGACATATTGCACGTGGCACAAACCATGCTGGACATGTGCGGTGAAAAAGGTAATGAATAAACAAACCTGCACGGGTACAAGCTGTCCTCATTTTTAACTTTACAACATGCTCCTTTAGTCTGTAAATCCGTAAACTTGTAGACTTATAAATTGTTATGGACTTATTTGTAACTAAGGATTCTATTGTGCGGCAGATATGGGGAAAAGGAGATACCATACTTTTTATTTTTGCAGGCGCTGCGGCCGAATTTGCGTTGAATAAAGCGGTAGACTGGTTGTATTACACAGGCCGCCTTCCGTCTGATCCGCTTGGAAGATTGTTTTCGACAGTTAATTATGCAAGGATAATTGTTTTCTCAGAAAAAGAAATTGCATTTAAGGCCATTGATAAAATGAATGCCATTCATTCGGGTTTGGAAAAAAGCCGTGGTTACGCCATACCCGATTGGGCTTACCGTGATGTGTTGTTCATGCTCATTCATTATTCCATTGCCGCTTTTGAATTGCTGGAGCGCAAACTGACCGAAGCTGAAAAAGAAGAAGTCTTCAACGTTTTTTTTAGAGTAGGCGACAGGATGAATTTGGCAGGCTTGCCAAAAAATTACAGGGAATGGCTTGTTATGAGAAATGAACATTTACATAGCAACTTGCAAAAAAGTCATCATACTGTTGATCTTTTTAGACAGTACAAAAAACATCTTGGCTTATTTCGCTACAAAGTTTTAAAAGAAGCACAAATATTGGTAGTGCCTCCAAGAGTAAACAAGCTTTTAGAACTTGGAAAGTTTTCCTTGTTAAAGCCAGTAGTGCCTTTATATAAATGGAGCAGGAAAATTAAATTAGATTGGCTGCTTAAATCTTTGCTTTTGCCGAGGGAATATAAAGCACAAATCATGGACTTGGATATAGTATCTTAGTTTGCCAAGTGCAGTGTAAAGGCCGACTTTGAGAAACGTAAATCAGATGAGTATGCTAAATTTTTTTTAGGCTGAACATTAAATTATTCACATAATGTTAATCCGAACTTTAAGGCATTTTATTTGTGGCATCCAGTCTGAAAATTTTAACCGAAATGGAGTTGAAAGCTGTTGTGCAGTTTGAAGGAGGATTAGCACATTATCAAATATCGCCTGAATCTAATGGTATATACCAGGCTCGTCTATTGCAATATGAAGGAAGTATAGACAAATCACCACCAGTTGAAGTTATCCTTGTAAGAGGTTACAGGCAGTGGTCAGGAAGTTTTGAAAGACAAGACCTGTTGAATAAAATAGGAAATATCATTGAAGATCGAAACCGAATGAACACTTCGGAGCCCCATGATGTGTAAGCTTTAAAAAGTTATTCTGGCAACGGCAATGTAAAAGAGAAGGTACTTCCTTTGCCGGGCTTGCTTTCTATGTGCATTTGTCCACCATTTTTTGCCAAAAATTCTTTGCAGAGCATCAACCCTAAGCCTGTGCCCGACTCGCTGGCTGTTCCTTTAGTTGTATAAAAATTATTTTCATTGATTTTTTGCAAAGCTTCTTCGCTGATACCCATGCCAGTGTCTTGTACATACACTTCTACAAAATAAGAATGCTGTGTTAATCCTATGGCAATGCTGCCATTTTCAGGAGTGAATTTAACCGCATTAGAAATAAGGTTGCGCAACACAAGATTGATCATATCCTTATCGGCATACACATGAATAGGGCCATGTATTTTACTTTCTATCTGCACATGTTTTGCATCTGCCTGCAAGCGCAAAAGTTTTATTACGTCATCAATTAAATTTGAAAGGTCTAATTCCTGTGCACGAACCGCCTGTGATTGCATTTGGGTTTTTGACCATTGCAATAAATTCTCCATCAGGCCAATTGTATAATTAAGATCATTTACTACTTCCGGCACCATGCTTTTTATTTCTTCTGCCGGAAGATCGTATTTGTGCATGTTTTGAAACAACGTACGCATGGCATACATGGGCGATTTTAGATCGTGTGAAATAACAGAGAACAACCTGTTTTTTAAAGAATTCAATTCTGTTAACTCAGCTTTCTGCGTTTTTAAAAGTTCAGCTTTTTCGCCTATCACCTCTTTTTGTTGTTTGATCTTGATATTCTTTTTATGCAAAGCCCTGTTTTTTGCTAGAAGCCTGAACTGGTATTCTGTGTTTTCTTTCTTGATAAGATAAAGCCCGTAAAAAATGAATACAATGGCCAACGCCTGGTTAAGAAGATAAAGAAGCTTGTTTTCAATTTCAACTGCGTAAATAAAATCTTTTAATACTACAGAAAGTATAAAATAGCTTGTCATGGAAAAAGCTACGGTAAAAACCATATAGCCAATGTCCTGCAAAAAGAATACTGATAAAATGCCAAATAAAATGAAGTGCAGTTCTGTGCCGGCGTTCATGCCATTGAGATAAACTACACAGGTAAAAAACGGGTAAGCAATAAAATAAGTAAGAAGTGCCGCATCGTATTTGCGTAAATAATTCAGGTACAAAACTGCTATGCTCGTACATGCCGGAAGACAAGCTACAATCCATGCACTCAACGGTAATTTATCCTGGTGCCATAAACCCATTACCGGGATTAAAATGCCGGTAAAAAACTGGAAGAAATTGAGTTGGTTAAAAACACCCAGTTTGCGTTTTTCGTAATCATCCATTTGGGCGGTAAAGCCTAACACTTTTATTTTTTGAAGCTGTTGTGATGGATAATGCAGTGCAGGCTCCAGCACTTTTTGCAAATCGGTAGAACGCATTTTATCCTGTAAATACTGGATTTTTTGAAATACAATTTCCATAGCAGTACTGGTTATTTAGGTATCGGTTCAGGCAAAATAAGGATTATAATCCATTAACTCAAGCAATATCATAGAAGTTTGGCGAAAGTGTTGTGCTTGCAAAAATTATTTATAAACAATAAGGCTTATCTATTAGCATTTTTCAGCAAAGGCCATTGTTCTTTTTTCGAAACATTGGAAGAACGCTTTTCTTTTTGAGCAGTATGGTCCCACCAATAGAACCTACCATTGCTTAATGGAAAATATTCTTCCATAGAGATCCAGGGGAATTTTTTATGCAACTTAAAAGTCGTTCCTTTTGAAAATACAGCGTTGTGCGTAAGCAGCAGCATAGCCGAAGCTACAAGAAAAACACTCCACCAGGCTAAGGGTTCGGCCCACATGCCCATAAAAGAATTGATGCGTGAAGTTTGCGGATGAAATGTAAGGTAGCGCAGCGAAACAAAACGTTTTGAAAATTCAATGCCGTTGCGCAGATGGTCATCAAAATAATTTTTACCATTCACAACATATGCCACATGGATGGTATTGGCTTCGTAAGGTGTTACGATCCTGGCAACAATCACTTTACTAAAAAGCCATGGCGCAAAATAAAAAAATAGAAAGAGGCTGATCAGGCCATTCAGCAAGAAAAACATTTTAATTTTTCCAAATTGCATTGATATTGTTTGTGAATAAAAGATAAGCTATGATCGAATACAATTGAAATTTTTCTGCTAATAGTTATGGGTGTAACTTAACATAGTGAGATGCGTGGCATAGTATTTAATTGTAGATACACTTCTAACTTTTATATCTATGGAAGGAAATGAAAAAATTTTGCAGGGACACAGCGATGCTGAAAAAGCTGCTTATTTGGGCGCAATTGCCTCTATCGCTACTGCAGACAGAACCGCGTCGGCAGACGAAATAGAATACCTGTCCCGGTTATGCGATGCGGCCGATCTTTCAGATCAGCAAAAACAATCTGTAGAAAGAGCAGCAACCGAAGTTCCCGGTAAAGAGTTAACTCGATGTCTTGATATATTAAAGAACAGCGAATTAAAATATCCTTTAATCACCGATCTCATGGCTTTTGCAAAAGCCGATCAAAACTTTAGTGAAGAAGAGGAAGAAAGCATTCATAGAATTGCTGAATATTTGGGAATAGACCAACATCAACTCTCACTTTTAGATCAATTCACAGAAAAGACAACAGCTGCTAATATTACACCGCAACAGGCAGCAGATCCCGGTTTTCTGTCTTCCTTAGGTTTGAAAGATAAACTTCAAAATGCAGGCATTAATGGCAGCAGTTTATTAAAAGGGTTGATAGCGGTTGCTGCACCAATGATCTTGTCTAATATGTTTTCAAGAAGAAACACAACAACATCTTCCGGTGGTTTGGGCGGCATGTTTGGTGGTGGCGGTCTTGGATCATTGATTGGCATGCTGAGTGGTGGGAGAGGCCTGGGTAATACAGGCGGGTTGCTGGGAAGAATCTTAGGACGAGGCGGTTTTTAATATATAGG
>JBQCJM010000238.1:0-4014 GCA_051952715.1 Flavisolibacter sp. | reverse complement strand
AACCTTTCCTGCTAAAAATTTGATATTTACAGAAGGATCTGTTGAAAAGTTTGACAGAGATAAAATACACGATTGGTCCATCGGTGAGAAATACGGTTACTCCATGGTGAATGATTTTAATAGCGGTGCATCTGGCTGGACCGACTGGAACATTTTGCTTGATGAAAATGGAGGACCCAATCATGCAGGTAATTTTTGTTTTGCTCCTGTTCATGCCGATACAAAAACCGGTAAGCTCATTTACACCAATGCGTATTATTATCTTGGTCACTTTTCAAAATTTATAAAACCAGGGGCTAAACGCATTGGCACAGCATCAAGCAGGGATAAACTTTCAGCTACGGCATTCATTAACCCTAATGGAGAAACGATAGTGGTTGTGTTAAACCTTTCTGATGAAAAACTGGATTATCACCTGTGGATGAATGGCAACGCTGCTGCTACAACCAGCCTCCCACATTCCATTACAACATTTGTATTTTAACAGCGGCACATCAAACTATAAAGAAGTGCTGAAAAATGAAAGCAATCTTTAAAGGCTATAAAAGAATTTGGATCGTCACTTCCTTATTCATAAGCATCATCGTTTTATCTAAGTGTATAAATTATGATGGGAAAACTGCTATTGACCTTCGGGGAGAAAAATATGTTGGTGCACAAGCCTGTAAAAGCTGTCATCAGTCGATATTTAACACTTACCTGCAAACAGCGCATCACCATACCAGCAGCGCAGCTTCGGCCGGCACTATTAAAGGCAGCTTTGCACAGGCACATAATGTGTTTGAATACAGCGATAGTCTGAAAGTGGTAATGGAGAAAAAGAACGGTGGCTTTTTCCAAACTGCTTATGAAAATGGCACTAGTAAAGAATCACAACCATTTGATGTTGTAATGGGCTCGGGCAGAAAAGCGCAAACCTATTTGTATTACGACAGTAGTAAGGTATTCCAATTGCCGGTAAGCTATTTTGTTACAGAGCACAGCTGGGCCAACAGTCCTAATTTTCCACGCAGTTTTCCAAAATTCGACAGGTCTATTCCAACAGGTTGTTTTGGTTGTCATAGTTCCTATGCACAGGTTCAGCAATCGTACAAAGGCTTTCAGTTGGAAGAAGCGTTTGAAAAAGAAAAGATGGTTTATGGCATTGATTGCGAACGGTGCCACGGCCCAGCCGCTGATCATGTGGCTTACCAGGCTTCGCATCCGGCAGAAAAGAAAGCGAAGTTTATGACCCGTGTCGTTTCGCTAAGCAGGCAGCAGCAAACAGACATGTGTGCTATTTGTCATTCGGGCTTTCGGGAAATGCAACAACCGGCTTTTGGTTTTAAGCCCGGGGACAAGCTTTCTGATTATTTTCTTCCCGAATATAAAATCGTTGATATAAACCACATGGATGTGCATGGCAATCAAACCCAGTTGATGATGGCGAGCCAGTGCTATTTGCAAAGCAAAACGCTTACCTGTACTTCATGTCATGATGTGCACAAGAAAGAAAGAGATGACATGGCTGTATTTTCTCAGCGTTGCATTAACTGCCACAAAAGTGTTGAGCATTCATTTGCGAAAGAAGATAAAAAGTTGAATGTTGCAACGCAAACCAATTGCATTGACTGCCACATGCCGCTCAAGGCTTCTTCAGTGATCACTATGTTAACCAAACAAAAGGCAAGCGCAAAGCCCGATTTTATTCGCACACATTTGGTAAAGGTTTATCCAGATGAAACGGAGAAGGTTTTGCTGTATTTAAAACCAAAAGGCTTATAGCTCATCTCATCAACCAAGGCTACAAAAACTTTAGATTTTTTCCTTACATCCAAGCTTCAGCAACCGATTGTGCTACTCTTTCGTTATGGTAAAATTGTACCTTCTTTTAACCTTGTGCGGTTTATTAGTACTGTCTAAAACCGGGTTTAATTGCGGGGGAGAAAGCAGCAAGTGTTGCTTCACCTGTTCCTGCAAGTAGTCGTTTTCAGGCGCAGCCGTAACATTAGTTACGTTTACGCTGCCATCAGTGTCAATTTCATAATTAACTGTGAAGAAGTAGGTTTCTTTCTTTACTTTTTTAGATGACAATACATCCTTCATGCTGCTTATTAATGAATCGGTGTATTCCTTCCATACTTTGTTCGGGCTTTTAGCCGGAGGCGGCGCTACGGGTGTAGCATTAACAGGATTTGCTGCTACCGTTGCAGAATCTCTTGCCTCAACACTGCCGGTTACGGGGTCAATCATTGTATTAGCAGTTTTAGTAGCCGAGTCGCCGGTTGTTGCCGCTATTGTTGCTTTTTCCGGCTCTGCTTTTTTAGTGGCGGTATCAATCTTAGATTTAAGATCATCTGTGCTTCGGATCACAACGCCGGAATCTTTTTTTAGCTTCCCGCTATAGAGCAATTCTTTCAGAGTTTGCGCTTTTGCGCTGAAGCTATATGCTAATAGTAAAAACAAGACGGCTTTTTTCATAACACAAATCGTTTAGTAAGTTTCACTTTTTATAATTGAAAGATAACAAGTAAACCTGTTAGCAGGTTCTTAAGAATTCATGCAATATTCTATCCAATTTTTATAACGTTTACCTGTCGTTTTCATTGTCTTTTATGTATACGTTAAAGCCATACAACTATTGTGACAATGGTTGTGTGCAGGGGAATTTGCAAGGAAGGTGATCCTGTGTATGCAGTATTTGTTTACAGTTCCTTTATTTGAATATTTTTAAACCATGCTTCGCTGCCATGGTCTTGCAGGGCAATATGTCCTTTTTTTGACTTTCCATAACCCTCTGCATCTTTCCATTTGCCTGCTTGTTTTTTCGCTTTCCATTCGTTTGTCCACAGTTGGTAGTCCACTATTTTTTTCCCGTTGAGCCAATGTTCTACATGGCCATTGTTTACTACTATGCGGGTGTGGTTCCATTCGCCGGCAGCATTAGGCGCTGCCGTAGGTGCTGCGTCCATGGCATAATTGGCGCCTGTTTTTTGCCATTCTTCCAGTTGCTCCGGAAAATGAAGATCGTCAATGATCTGGTATTCCGGACCACTGAGATAAGACGCAGGATAATCTTCTGTAACCATATATAAAATGCCGCTATTGCCTTGCGGCGAAATTTTCCAGTCCAGAGAAAGATCAAAATTTTCATACTCGCCGGTAGTGATGAGATCAGATCTTTGGCCACCGCCACCTTTGCAGTGCAAAGCTCCGTCCTGTACCATCCACGAATCTGCCGACTTGTTTTGGTAGGTGCGCCAGCCATTCATGGTAAGCCCGTCAAAAAGAGGTGTATAGCCGTTTTGTGTGGTATTTGCCGTTGTGTTATTGTTGGTTGATTTTTTTGAGCTATTGCAATCAGATAATGAAAAAGAAAGCAGAAGCAATAAAGCAAAGTATAGTTTCATTATTGTTTTGTTTATCTGGTTGTAAAAATCATTAACTACGTTCTGGTAATTTTCAAATGGCCTTGCTGTTCATCATTTACCATTGCCATTTATTCCTCACACCTTTATATAAATTTTCCTCTTGTTCAACCACCAACCCATGCACCAGCATAACAGCATATAACTGATGGCAAATAAGAATGAACCTACTGCACCGGGTGCTATCACCTGGTAAAAAACAGTATTGATCCAGCCAAAAAGGTTTTGTCCCCCAACGGGTATCATAAAAAGAACTGTAACCAACAATTCGGATAATAAATAAATGAACAGCGGATTTTTCCCAAAGACAAGAAAGAAATTTGTCCACGTGCCTTTACCCTCCTTCATTTCAATCACATAAACCAGGGCAGATATCAGCAGCAGGTCAATGCCGCAAGTCAGCAATACAAAAGAGGATGTCCACAATTTTTTGTTAATGGGAAAGATCATGTTCCACCACAATGCTATAAAGATCAACAAAGCACCAACCAGCATTAGTTTGGCCAGGATTTCATAATTCTTGCCTTTCTCTTGAATAAACCTCCCGGCAAAATAACCCGCCACCACGTTTACAATGGCTGGCAAAGTGCTCAGCCATCCTTCGGGA
>JBQCJM010000237.1:0-5587 GCA_051952715.1 Flavisolibacter sp. | reverse complement strand
GCCAGTCAAACGGGTGCGGATGAATATCAATCAAAACCTCGCCGCCGTAAAGTGTAGCGTTCCTTTGACCAAAAATATAAGCAGGAGTCAAATTTCCGTCAACATCTACCAGGGAATCGCTGCCATTGGCTGTTGCCAGTTTACTGTAAAAAATAAAATTGTTGATGCGATTGTAAAAGGCATTGGCGGTAAACAGCACATGCTTTGAATTCAATTCAGCACCCAAATCGCCCTGCCATGATGTTTCTGATTTCAGGTTCTGATTTCCATATTCGTAACGGTTGGTTCCTTCGTGAGCACCATTAGTAGCCAATTCGGGAATGCTGGGTGCCCGAAAACCACGAGCAAGATTCAACTTCAATAAAAAATTATCTGTGGCTGCATAACTTATTCCTGCGCTTCCCGATAAGTTTGAAAAATTTTTTTTGAAGCCGCTGAATTTTACATTACCGCCTTCCTCAAATTGTTTGGAGCTCAGTGAACGGTTATCGAAACGAACACCACCACTCAGCGTTGATTTACCAATAGTTTTTTGCGAATAAATAAAACCCCCAATGTCAAACAAATTGTATTCTGGTATCAACACTTCTACTCCGCTGTTACTATTGTTTTGCGCCATGCCGCCAATACCCAACGATGTTGTCCATCCATTTTTATCAGGCAAATGATACGCTGTGTTATAGTTGAAGGTTTTTAAATTAAAATGTAAGCTTTGTTGTGCCGGATCATCCGTGTTTCCAAATTCGGTGCGTTGATTCCTTTGCCAGCCAAGGTTTAGGGTAAGTTTGCCACTTCCTGTCCTAAAACTATTATCGCTGATAAATTTCAAATGCCTGATGTGCTGATAGGGAATTTGCGGATCAGTACTGTTGAAATCACTTTCGGTGGGCTTTGCTTCCACTCCACCGGGTAAAGCTCTTACTAAATTTCCGCTGGCATCCCTGTCGCCTTCCACAATTCCTAATTTTTGATTGAAACTACTTGCAATTAAATGGCTAAAGCCCCAGGCGCCGTTATAACCCACGTAGCCACCAAAATTGTGGTTGTTGAATTTTGAATTAAACACCCGTCCATCGTATTTATTTTTATAATCGGCAGCGGCCGTATAATCGCCCCAGGCATTCCAGTTAAAGCCATTGTTATTACCACCAATATTACCAAACAGCGAACGTTGTTTGTTATTGGTTTGATAGCTTGATAAAATATTTCCTTTGATAGCATTGTTAGGTGCTGGTGTGGTAGTAATAATATTAATAACACCTGCCATCGCATCGCTGCCATAAATAAGAGAAGCAGGACCTTTTACAATTTCCACACGGCTTACGCTGTTTTCATCAATTTCAATTCCATGTTCATCGCCCCATTGCTGGCCCTCCTGCCGAACGCCATCGTTTACTACCACAAGCCGGTTATATCCTAATCCCCTGATTACAGGTTTTGAAATGGCCGGCCCGGTTGAGACCTGGCTTACTCCCGGTTGTTTTGTTAAAGCGTCAATGATGTTGGTAGATGGTGTAGAAAGCAATTCTGCCTTATTCACTTTTGTAATGGGTATTGGTGCTTTTCTAATGCTGGTAGCGCCGCCAACTGCGGTTACGGTTACACCTTCGCTCATGACAAAAGAAGAACTAAGTTCAAAATTATGAACATCATTTCCCGTTAAGTCGAAATGTTCAACTTCGGTTTTATAACCGGAATAAGAAACTTCGATCATTGTATGTCCAACTGGAATATTTTTCAACGTATAAAAGCCCATGCTGTCTGTGATGGTTCCGTTTCTGGAATCGGATAAAATAACACTGGCACCTGCCAAAGGTTCGCCTGTTTTAACATCGGTAACTTTTCCCGAAAGCTCTGTACGTTTTTTTGCCTGGCTAAAAGATGTAAGTCCAATTACGAATGCAATAAAAAAAAGAAATAGCTTTTTCATTCAACAGTATGTTCTAAAAAATTTAATGGAAATTGTTTGTGTGGAAATGGATTTTCCAAAGCATCCAACTTGCTAATTGAAACGTTGCATAATTTTTATGATCCCGGCAAAAGCAGTACTATTAAACTTCACTTGCGTCGCACTCTTGTACTCTTTGTTCACCATTGAGCTATGGAGTTATGTGAACTCTTAAAAAAACTCTCAGATCCATCCCAATCAATAAGCTGAAGAAGTTATTGCAACAATTAAACTTGCGGCGGACCCCTGCCCGTGCTGTGAGAGAAAAAGTAAGGAGAAAAAGATGACAGATAAACAGTTTGCTTATCTGCGTTCGCCAATAAAGCGCAAAAAGAAATTTGTGTCTTTTGAAACAGGAAAGGCACCGTTACCACTAGGTCGTCAAAGTGACAATTAAAGCCTTGTTTGTGTGCACAGGGTGCCGAAGTTGGCAGATGCGTGCAGTTAACAATATCATCTTTATGATTGGCAACAAGATCGTGGAAATAAGCTTTGGGCGCCGTGCTGATTGCGAAAACAACCAATAGGATAAAAGCCAAAAGTTTTTGTATAAATGCCTGCTGCTTCAAAAGATAAATTGCTTGTTTTGAACCGGCCGTTAGCACGGTAACCAACGCAAGATAATTCAATTGCAACAAAGCTGCATAATTGTTATTGAGACTTACAGTTCACGAAATATTCAACAGGGGAATAAAGCTGTTAATGATCTCCTTGTAGCCATCGAAATGGAAAGGTTTTTTGAAATAAGATAAAGCGCCTAAAAGTGCACAGGCGTCTTTGTCTTTTTTATTTTCTGAAGTAGACAAAATAATTACCGGAATACCGGAAAGATGAGGCTGTTTTTTAAGATGCATTAGTGTTTTCCTGCCATCCCATTTGGGCATGTTCAAATCAAGAATGATTAACGAAGGCAAATCGGACGGAGCGGCAGTATCTAAATAATTAATGGCTTCTTCTGCATCGGTTGCACAAACAAGGTCGGCATTGGTGCCTGATTATGATAAAGAATGACTTAAAAAATAGCAATCATCACTATCATCATCAATGTATAAAATTTTGGAAGTGGCTGTCTGACTCATAGGTTTAATTTTTGGTGGTACTTAAATTTAACCCTTTTCTGGCCCGAGATAAAATTTTTACATCATAAGTTCTTCACAGAACCAAACCGGGCTGTTTAAAAAGCTTTTGTTTATCGAGAGTGCATAAGTAAATAATAGCCAAAAGCTAATAGTGATAACCGAAGGAAACGTGGAAAAGTTTGCTAGTAATTTAAAAAGGTAGCAGAATAATCCTTACCGATCATATTCTTTCAATAAGTCCTGCAATACCTTGTCCTCCGCCAACGCAAGCTGTAACCATTCCGTATTTTTTGTTCATTCTTTTTAAATCGTTCAAAACTTGTATGGTTAACTTAGCACCCGTGCAGCCCAGCGGATGACCTAATGCGATAGCACCACCATTAGGATTTACTTTTTCAGGATCCAAACCGGCTTCTCTTATAACTGCTATGGACTGAGAAGCAAAGGCTTCATTCAACTCAACAGTATCGATATCGCTCAAGCTCATGTTTACCTGTTTCATCAGTTTTGGAATAGCTGCTACAGGACCAATACCCATGATGCGTGGGTTTACACCTGCTACTGCACTACCCACCAAACGACCAATTGGTTGCAGTCCCAGTTGGTTAATCAGGCGTTCACTCATAACAATTACAAAGGCAGCCCCATCACTTGTTTGAGAAGAGTTACCCGCTGTAACCATCCCTCCTGCTGCAAAAGCAGGTTTTAATTTAGAAAGGGCTTCCATAGAAGTATCTGCACGTGGGCCTTCATCCGTATCAACGACAAAGCTTCGTTTTTGCTTTTTGCCTTTCTCATCTACATACACTTCTTCTACCTCCATGGGCATAATTCCTTCTTTAAAATAGCCACTGGCAATAGCATGCAATGCTTTTTTATGAGACTTGTAAGAAAATTCATCCTGCTCTTCACGGCTAACCTTGAATTCTTTAGCCACAGCCTCGGCCGTTAGGCCCATGCTTAAATAATAATCGGGATCGTCTTTGGCAATAGAATAAGCCGGCACCGTTTTCCAACCGGCCGTCGGTACCATGCTCATACTCTCTGTACCGCCGGCAATAATGCAATCGGCCATGCCCATCCGGATTTTAGCAGTAGCAATAGCAATAGTTTCCAAACCAGAAGCACAATAGCGGTTCACCGTTACGCCAGGTGTGTCGTAGCCAATAGCTCTTGCAGCTATGATACGGCCTACCTGCAGGCCTTGTTCTGCTTCGGGTACGGCATTGCCCACAATTACGTCATCCACTAAACTTTTATCCAGTTGCGGAACCGCAGCCAGGAGCTTCGTGATCAGGTCAATGGCCAGGTCATCTGGGCGATAAAAACGAAATCCACCACGCTTTGCTTTCCCTACTGCGGTTCTGTAACCGGCTACTATATATGCTTCCTGCATAAGATTTAGATTGAACTTAAAATTAAAGAATTTTATTTAATAGTTGCATGAACAACCAATTTCAAAAGTATAAAAACCTTCAATTGTTATCTTCGCCAACCGATGTATAAGATCATTCGCAAAATTTTATTTTTTCTACCGGCAGAAACGGCGCATTATTTTTCAATGAACCTGTTGAAGACGCTTTGCTCCATTGGCTTTATCAGGAAGATCATTACCAAAATTTTTTCTTGCCAATCACCATTTACCACGCAGCTTTTTGGATTAGAGTTTAGAAACCGGGTTGGTTTAGGGGCAGGGTTTGACAAGAATGCCAAATATTTAAGAGAGTTAAAAGCATTAGGTTTTGGCTTTATAGAAATTGGAACCGTTACGCCAAGGCCGCAGGCAGGAAATGACAAACCAAGACTCTTTCGCTTGCCTGAAGATGAAGCACTTATTAATAGAATGGGCTTTAACAATGATGGCGTAGATGTGATTGCAGGAAGATTGAAAAAATATCAAGCAAGGAACAAGGAACAAGGAACAAGGGAAGAAGGCGTCAGCTCTGAGAACCATGAACCAAAAACTAAAAGCTATAAACTCCTCATTGGCGGCAATATTGGCAAAAACAAAACCACACCTAATGAAGATGCCTGGAAGGATTACGAAATTTGCTTTCGTGCCCTGCATCCTTATGTAGATTTTTTTGTGGTCAATGTCAGTTCTCCCAACACACCTGGATTAAGAGAATTGCAGGAAAAAGATGCACTGAAAAAAATTCTGACGCACTTGCAGCAACTGAATCAAAACTTTGCAGCACAAAAGCCTATCCTGCTAAAAATTGCACCAGACCTTAGCCTGCCCCAAATTGATGATGTAATTGACCTGGCAAGTGAAATAAATCTTGATGGATTGGTTGCAACTAACACCACGATCAGCCGTGAACAACTCAAAACTCCCAACGCAAAACTCCAGACTATTGGCGCAGGTGGATTAAGTGGAAAACCAGTAAAAAACAGGTCAACCGAAATTGTAAAATATATTCACCAAAAAGCTCCTGACATTCCTGTTATTGGCAGTGGTGGCATTTTTACTGCCGAAGACGCAAAAGAAAAATTTCAGGCAGGAGCAAAACTTATTGAAGTGTGGACTGGTTTTATTTACGAAGGCCCATTTATTGTA
>JBQCJM010000236.1:0-6855 GCA_051952715.1 Flavisolibacter sp. | reverse complement strand
TATAACAACTTTTATTTTTGCCTTATTTGGAACAGCTACACTCGTTGCATGGCAGCATGGATTAATTAAAGTATATACCGATGTACATGCATATCCTTTATGGTGGATGCCATTAAGTCTATTCATTGCATTGCTGCTTCATGAAACCTACTACTATTGGATACATCGATGGATGCATCATCCCAAAATTTTTAAACAGGTACATAAAGTACATCATGACAGTCATATCACCTCTCCATGGACTGCGTTTTCCTTTCACCCGCTGGAAGGGGTATTGCAGGCATTATTTTTACCGCTGTTATTACTTGTTCTTCCTATGCATTTGTACATACTGATCATCCAACTCACATTTATGACGCTAAGCAGCGTTGTAAATCATTTAAACATTGAAATATATCCTGCGAAATTTCGTCAGCACTTCTTAGGAAAGTGGCTTATTGGAGCTACACATCATTCATTGCACCATAAGCAATACAAATACAATTTCGGCCTGTATTTTACTTTTTGGGATAGATGGAAAAAAACGGAAAGCCCATTTTTTGAAAAGCTCTTTGAAGAAAAAACAAAGTGTTCAAATAGTGAATAAATCATTATTAAAACATCGTCAGCTTTTGTAGCAAGCTACTCTCGAAACGAATGCAGTTTACTGACCATTCATTTGCCGGCTCTTTATATGCAGGCTTTATCTTTGTCCAATTAATTTGCTTCTTTTAAAATTATAACGATTATGCTTGCAAAAATTAAAGAATTACTGGGCGATAAAGCTGAATATCTGCTCAACCACACATGTAAAACCATTGACAAATCAACACTGCATCTTCCTTCGCCAACGCATGTTGATGATAGCTGGATCAACAGCAATCGCAACAACCAAACATTGCGTAGCCTGCAAAACCTCTTGAATCATGGACGATTGTCCGGCACGGGATATTGCAGCATTTTCCCTGTTGACCAGGGCATAGAACACAGTGCCGGTGCCTCTTTTGCTCCTAATCCCATTTATTTTGATCCGGAAAACATTATAAAATTAGCTATGGAAGGCGGCTGCAATGCTGTAGCGTCTACTTACGGTGTGCTGGGTATTATGAGCCGCAAGTATGCACATAAAATTCCTTTTGTAGTAAAAATTAATCACAACGAATTTTTAAGTTATCCCAACCGGTATGATCAAACGCTTTTTGGAACCATTAAAAGTGCATGGGATATGGGTGCTGTGGCCGTAGGTGCTACAATATATTGGGGCAGTGCTGAAAGTGCAAGACAATTAAAAGAAATTGCAGAAGCCTTTCAGCAGGCACATGAATTAGGCATGACAACCATTCTTTGGTGCTATCTGCGCAATAATGCTTTTAAAGTTGGTGACACTGATTATTCAACTGCGGCTGATTTAACAGGGCAGGCCAATCACCTGGGTGTAACACTTCAAGCAGATATTATCAAACAAAAATTACCTACAAACAATGGTGGTTACAACGCCATTAAGTTTGGCAAAACGAATAAACTGGTGTACGAAAAACTAACCTCCGATCATCCTATTGATCTTACACGTTACCAGGTGTTAAACTGTTACAGTGGCCGTGTGGGTTTGATCAACAGCGGTGGTGAAAGCAAAGGTGCCAGTGATTTGGCCGACGCAGTAGCAACAGCGGTGATCAACAAACGTGCCGGTGGCATGGGATTAATTTTGGGCCGCAAAGCCTTTCAGCGTCCATTTAAAGAAGGTGTTGAAATGCTGAACGCAATCCAGGATGTGTATTTGGATGAATCTATCACTATTGCTTAAGCAATTAACGCTATACTGAAAGCCTCTAAAAAGGCTTTCAGTATAGCTGATAATGCAGGAATTTGATGTAGTGTTTAATTGTTCAATAAAGGACTGAGCGTAGAAGAGTGCGACGCAACAAAAGCCTTATACAGTGTCCAAGCCGGGTTCAAAAAAACTACTAAACATCTTCTGTTTCTATCAGGCATTTTTAAACTTCAAATGCAAAGACAATTGATTTGAATTTAACCCATTGCTTCTATTGTAATGACCATAACGCAACTCCACACTATTTAATTTCTGAATTCCCATAACGCCTTGCGGAGGTGCTAAGCGAATGCCTGCACCATAAAAATGGCTTGTAAACTTTGACAGATCGTAATCGCTTGTGAAAAAAGTTTCTGCAGGGTTATGCATTGCATAAGGCGCAAAATAATCAACAGCGCTTTGAGAGTAAAACCGGTAAAAAGGACTCAAAGAAAAAAAAGGCGTGACCTTAACCGGCAGTTCCAAATCAATGGTATGCGCTTTTATGCCCCAGTCATCCTGGTAATAGCGGTAGAAAGACCGCAATATCACACGGTCACCAAAAAAATAATTGGCTCTTATACCAACAGGGAGTTTCAAGCGATGGTCGGGAAGTGTTTCCGATTGCTCTGCACCATTTGAAAAATAAACTCTCTGGTATTTAGTGGCCAACAATCCATTTTGATAAGTGGGTTCTGCTATCAAAAGAACCTGTAAATTTTTATTGATAACCTGTGCCAATGAAAACGAAGCGTTGTAAGAATTGCGTGCTTCTTTTGGATAATGATCTTCATCTCTGCCATTATTACCTGTTCGTAATTCAATGGGTAAAATAACAGACCATTGGTCTAAATAAACCTGAAGTTTACCGGTGACTTCACGGTTGTTATCTTTTGATGCTTTTGTGAAACTGGTGCCAATGCCAAATGATCTGTAATCAAATTCATTAGAGAAGGCAGCATTGAGTCCAAAAGTTGTTTTCTTCTCTTCATTTTGAATATTCCACGAAAGCGATGGATAAATCCTCGTATCTGCCGAAGAAGCAGATGAAATGGTTGAGGGATCAATTTTGTCTGAAGATGCAGAAGAATAATGGTCTATACCCAACTCAAAAGAAAGATTGTGCTTGCGTAATTTCTGGTCGTATTTCGAAAATTTAAGTTCAATGGTGTTAGCAAAATCGGTTAGCTTTTCCGTGCCAATACCGCCTGTAACAGCAGAATTATTGCCATCTTGTTTGTAATAACCTGACACAAAATTTATTTCATCCAGGTGCAACTTTCTGTTTTTGTATGCCGAACTATCGGTTGGTTGGGAAAAGGCACTGAGAATGCCCAGGTACATTCCGATGGCTGTAAGTGATAATTTTCTCATGGCAATGAATTAATGTTAGTTACAGCCACAACCTCCGCCGGTTTTTCCCCCGTTAGCACCAGATGCGCCTTCACGGTATGATTGGAAATTCAATTCAAACTTCTGAACTTTTCTTGCGGCCAACTCCATTTCAGAATCGTTGAGTTTGTTCTTTTGATATTCTTTTACCGATTGACAAGAAGTCAATAAAATGAAGATAAAAGCCATCATACAAAAGGCGCCTTTCATGTCAGGTGATTTTAACATTGCTGGAAGTATAGATACGGTTATCATCATCAATAATAATGCAAGCAATTTCTTTCATCTGGTTAATCATGCCGAGACCTGCTTTGATCCCCATAACCATAACAGGTGTAGCCATTGCATCGGCCAGTTCTGCACTTACACAAATAATTGTAACACTTTTAATGCCGGAAACCGGATAGCCCGTTTTTGGATCTATGGTATGAGAATATTTTTTACCATTTATAATGGCATATTTTTCGTAATTGCCCGAAGTGGCCACGGCCATATTACTGATAGATAAACTTGAGAAAGGATGTTCTTTTGCATTTGGGTTGGCAATACCAATGGTCCACGGCCTGCCGTCTGGTTGTGCTCCCCAGGTAATCAAATCGCCGGCTGCATTTACAACACCGTTGCTTACGCCATTTTGTTGAAGAATTTGTTTTGCCCTGTCGGCAGCATAACCTTTACCGATACCACCAAAACCAATGCGCATGCCTTTTTGTTTCAAAAAAACCGTGCAATTTTCTTCATCCAACAAAATGTTTCTGTAGTTGATCAATTGCACTGACTGTTCAGCAAGTTCTTTATCGGGCAGGGCGGTCATGCTGGTATCAAAATTCCAAAAGCGTTTGTCAAAAGAGCCGTAGCTGATGTCAAAAGCGCCTTGTGTAAGTACAGAGATTTTTAGTGATCGCCTGATCAGGTCAAAAACTTCCTTGTCAACCCTTACAGGTTTTGTACCTGCGTTGGCATTAATTTCATTTGTCTGGCTGCTTTCTTTAAAAGTAGTAAGTAATTGTTCAATGCGGCTGATTTCCGCTACCGCTTCATCTATTCGTTCTTCCGCCCAATTTTTATCATCAGCAACAACGCTTATTTCAAAGCGGTTACCCATGAGTTTTACCACACGTTTTTGTAGAAATAACGATGTTGCATTAGGGCTTTGCATGAACAACGCTGTTTACGTCGTCAACGAATTGTGCTGGTGTTTCATTAGCGGGATAACCTTCCCACGACTTCAACACTTTTCCCTGCGTATCTAACAAAATAGTGAAAGGAAACTTTCCATCTTTATTATATTGATCAGCCAAAGATTCATTCTGATTAGTTTGCTCTTTAGATAATTGATTTTTTTTCAAGCGTGGAAAATCTGCATTCACCAGTACAAGATTTTCAGATGCATATTTTTCAAATATCTCTGAATCAAAAATTTCCTTATGCATACGTATACAAGGACCACACCAATCAGAGCCGGAGAAATTAAGAAGAATATATTTATGAGATTGGGCGGCTTCTGTTTTTGCTTGCTGCATATTAGACAGCCATAAAGAAGGTGTTGTAAGCGTTGAGCTTAGTAGAAAGGTTAATAGGAATTTCATAGATTAATTGGGATAGATGATTTACGAATTGGATTTCTTTTGAGGCAACTTAGTGTTTTGCTGCTTTGGCACATAAGCATAAGCAGGCTTAGGCTTAGTATTTCCCAATAACAGCGATAAAAGTTTTTTAAGCATTTCAGGGTTTTTTATAAATAAAAAATTCGTTTTCTAATAAGATATTGGCTATTGTAATATTACGCACCAATTCCGGATTAATGTGTTAGGCTTTTGAAAAGAAAAGGATTTTAACAAGTTGAAAAAATGCTGATCGCCATTAATAAGCAACTAAAACTGATCAATAAGTAAGCCTTAACCATTTAACATTCTAAAGCCTTTCTTAAAGCTTTTACTTCTGCTATATTAATGGCAGGATTTACATAGCTTTCTTCGTTGTCGGCAAAAGCAGGATGAATGAAATCCATTGCAGAGTTCGTCTTACTACGCAAGGAGGAATGAAATTCAACAGCTTCGGTTTGTATTTGCAATTCTTTTATGTTCTCTTTTCTTACTCCACTGCCGGGCATTATAATGATGCGTTCATCAGCTGCTTTTACTAATTGTGCAATCAACTCAACGCCCTGTGGTGCCGTGGGTTGTTGTCCCGAAGTAAGAATACGCTGGCACCCGGTTTCGATCAATTGTTCCAGGGCTTCGAAAGGATCTTTGCAGCGGTCAAAAGCCCGGTGAAAAGTTACTTCCAACGGATAAGCGGCTGCTACCAGTTTTGCAGTTCTTTTTACATCGATGCTTCCATCCACTTGTAGGAAGCCAATTACTACGCCATCACACCCTATCTCTTTACACAGTTTCACATCACGCAGCATAATTTCAAACTCATCATCGTTGTACAAAAAGTCGCCTCCCCGATTTCGAATGATAGGAAAAATTTGCACATCAAATGCTTTGCGGCATTGTATAATGGTACCATACGAAGGTGTAATGCCCCCTTCGCTCAACGCAGCACATAATTCAATTCTGTCAGCGCCACCTTCTACTGCATATTTGGTTGTAATAAAATCATTAGTGGCAATTTCAATTGTGTAGTTCAAGTGAAAGTTTTCAGGTTTAAGGTTTATTGCTACCAACCCTCAATAAATTTTTCTCATCAGCACTTGTTAACCAGCATCCCTCAATAAATGCTTTTTGAATGGAACACTTTACTTCCTGCTTTTGTTTGTACGGCATAAGTAAATCCTTTCTGCAAAGCATAGCCGCCATATTCGCCTTTAGTATTCACAGCAATAAAGCCAACCTGCAAGTCTTTTGCTTTATCGCCTTTTTTCTTAATAATGCGTTCAACAGTTCTTTTACAAGCCAGTTCAGGATTCATTCCCTGGCGCATTAACTCAACAACTGTATGTGATCCACATATACGAACCACTTCCTCTCCCACTCCGGTTGATGTGGCAGCACCAATTTCATTATCTACAAAAAGCCCGGCGCCAATAATTGGAGAGTCGCCAACACGGCCCCGCATCTTAAAGGCCATGCCGCTGGTGGTACAGGCGCCACTTAGGTTGCCGGCTGCATCTAAAGCAATCATACCAATGGTATCATGATTATTAATTTGTCCCGGTTCGTTTTTTTGCTCCAATAACTTTGGAATCGTCATTGGGTCATATTTGGATGTTTTCAGCCACTCTTTCCAAGCCTTTTCGCTTTCCGGCGTTAACAGGTTTTCAATTTTATACCCATTGGCCAAGGCAAATTGTAAAGCGCCTTCACCTGCTAATTGCACATGCGGCGTTTTTTCCATCACCAGTCTTGCAATTTTTATCGGGTGCATAATAACTTCCAAAAACATCACGGCACCGCAATTGGCATACTCATCCATTATGCAGGCATCAAGCGTAACCTTGCCATCTCTATCTGGCAAACCACCATAACCAACACTTTGGTCACCTGGATCGGCTTCGGGTATTTGTACACCAGCCTCCACTGCGTCTAAAGCTCTTCCACCAGCACCTAAAATTTTCCATGCTTCGACAGTGGCTTTTACATTTGGCGCCCATGTAGAAATAACGAGAGGATTGTTTTTAACACCAGGGGAATTATCAACAGCAAAACCATTTTTAAAAACCAAGC
>JBQCJM010000235.1:0-5970 GCA_051952715.1 Flavisolibacter sp. | reverse complement strand
AAAAAGATAAAAGAACTTAATGCATGGCCGCTTGGAAAGCTGTAGCTGTTCAGCGTTTCAATTAATGGAAGGTTGGGGCGGTGGCGGTGAAAGAAATTCTTTAAAAATAATTTCAGTAGTTCGCTGGAAATGCCAACAATAGCAATGTCAACAGCCCATCTCGTTTCTCGTTTTAATAAAAGAAAAACAACCAATACAACGTATGCAGGAAAAAGAAAAGTGGCCGAGCCAAAGAAGGTAAAAACCTCCATTAGCTTAATAAGGAATGGCGTGGTATAACCGTGCAGAAAACTAAAAACAGTGGTATCGAACAGGTCTTTTTTATCAAGCACTACCATTTTCGCCAAAAAGGCAAATAAAAAAACAGCAATAAAAAATAAAATGCCTGCTGCTAATAATTTTAAGGGAAACTCTTTAACCTGTTCTTTTGTTCCGTTCATATAGCTGCAATAAAAAAACCCCGGCCCAAAGGTCAGGGTTTATAGTATATGCTGAGGTGAATTATTTGTTGGTAGTTTTTACAACATCCCACTTGTTTGTTGTAGTGCTTAAAATAATTTTTTGCGCACTGTTTTCTACTACTGCATAATATTTCAGGCCTTCGTTATCTTCTAACCTGTAAATATCAACGATGGTATAAGTACCATAGGCCTTGTTGAGGTTAGCCTGTTGCGATTTGGATAATTGTGTAATAGTTAAAGGTTCTGCCAAAACGGTCAGTTCACCTGCGGTGTTGAAATAAGCATATTGTTTTTTTGCATCTACTGTAAATTCAGCAACGGTAAAGCCATTGGTTTGCGACCAGCTTACATTTTCTGCATCAGAAAATCTTGCTTTGAAAGCTTGCATAACAGTGTAAGATACCTTTACATCGGTGGCAAAGCTGTAAGTTGACAACAGCATAAAAACTGCGCTAAGGGTGATGATGATGCGTTTCATAATTTGTGGTTTTAAATTTTTTTATTTGGTTTTTATTGAGACTACTTCATCTCATTTGTGGTTACAAAGTTTTATCAGGAAATCATTTTTGTAAATGAGAAGATGTATGAATTGAAACTTTTTACGGATGAAGCATGTTAATCTTTTTAACACATTTCAGCCACTGCCGCCAATAGTATTTTAAAGCCTTTCATAAGCCCGTTCTGCAAGTTGTTAAAATCTGCTTTAACTTTAGAGAAAGCCCGAAATTGCTGGCTTTCCAAAGAATTGAACTAAGTGCAGACATGAAAAAAGTGATGACGATACTGTTGCTGGCAGGAATGAAATTCTCATTTGCACAGCATTCTTACAGCTATAGCGAGATTGATTGGAAGGTACAATCCATTGATGCCCCAACGCCAGATTCATTATCAAAGCTTTTGACAGCTCCTTATACTACCGATCTGCAAAAAGTGAGGGCTATATTTAGTTGGGTAGCGCAACATATTTCTTACAACACTTTTGTGATAAGCAGCAACAGAAGATTGGCAGGTTCAAGATATGTGGTTGAACCTGATGATACTTCGGCTGAATGGAAATCGGCTGTTGAAATGACAGCGATTAAAGTTTTAAAAAGGCGTACGGCAGTTTGCGATGGCTATGCCAAACTTTTTAAGACGCTGTGTGATTATGCAAACATTCGCTCCGAAATTATTACCGGTTATGCAAGAGGTTACATGGAAGGGGAAAATAAGTTTCGATCCAACCACACATGGAATGCTGTAATGATCGATAGTGTTTGGCAATTGCTGGATGTAACATGGTCCAGTGGTTACATTAACTACACTAACCAGTTTGCACCAAGATTAGATGATACTTATTTTTTAACGCCGCCGCAGCAGTTCGTTCATGATCATTATCCTGAAGATATCACATGGACGTTGATGGATGATCCACCCACCATGAACGAATTTAAACGAATGCCATACAAGGGTAAATCAGTTGTCAAGTACAGCATCAGCGCTTATTCACCAACTAATGGCATTATAGAAGCAGCTGCAGGAGATAGCATTCACATTGAACTGAGTGTAAAAAATGTGGAAAGAGATAAGCATATTTCACCCGATCCTTTTTTTGATTCTACCATTTTAGACCGTTCGCCTTTGTCAGTGTTTTTATCTCCTTCCGATACGGTGGGCAACAAATTTATTTATACGTATGTTGTTCCTTCAACTGCGGTTGGCTGGATAAACGTTGTATATAACAAAGACATCATTATGCGGTACAGGCTCAATAGAAAAAAAGATGTAGCGGTGAAATTTAAAGAAGAGTAAAAACTAACCAGTAAGATCTTGTATTAACTGCATCATTCTACCATAGTGAGAACCTTTCCAATAAACCCTTTTGCAGTTTCCGCATTGATAAAATTCATCAAAAAAACTAATGGTACTGTATGGGAGACGGGCAACTATATCTTTTTTGTTTACACGTTCAATTAACCCGTTGCAAACAAGACAGCGTTTAAAAGGCTGAGTCTTATTTGTTAAAACAAAACGGTCCAACACTTCTTTTGTTTGCTCCAGCGGTTGTTGCGAACGCAGCCAATAGCCCCAGGTAATGCTTTTATTTTTCAGTAAACCAATATCTCTGGTTAGAACAATTCTTTCATCTTGTACAGCCAGTTCTATAATCGTTGCGTCGGTAAAGTTGTTCTGGTATAAAGTATCAAAACCAAGCAGGCGAAGCAGGCGGGCCAGTTTGCCTAAGTGCACATCCAAAATAAATTTTTGAGGCGATGAAGGAATATGAACAAAAGGATGTACTTCTACTTTATCATTTTCCTGTAAAGGGTGATAAAAGCCAACAACATTGCCATTGATAAAAGTTTCTTTTACTTCTACGTGTGGGATGCCAATGGCTTCGATAGCATCTTTTACAGCAGGCGTATCGTTAAAAGAATAACGTATCCAGGAATGCTTATTTCGCGGAAGCAGAAAATCGTTAAGGCTGTTATGAAATTTAAATTGGGCCGTGTACATGAAATTTTGTTTGTGTAATAAATTCTCATTACTGTAGGCCTGGTCATTTTCAAGTTAGGCAAAAATCAGGCTGCCTGAAGAAAGCAGCACTTAAGTCAATAGTATGTACACTTGTCTTCATAGTCATTTTGCTTATAATAGTCCTCTCATCTCTATACACGCCTTCGGTGTTATCTTTGCTGCGTTTATAATTACAAAAGCATGAGTGAAGAAAAAGCATTAAATTTTATAGAAGAGATCGTAAAAGAAGACCTGGAGAGTGGAAAATACAAATCCATTGTTACCCGTTTTCCCCCCGAACCCAATGGCTACCTGCACATGGGTCATGCCACCAGCATTTGCCTCAATTTCGGACTGACTAAAGAATTTCCCGGTTATACCAACCTGCGCTTTGATGATACAAATCCTGTAACAGAGGACACCGAATATGTAGAGAGTATCAAGGAAGATATTCAATGGCTTGGCTTTGAATGGAAGAACGAGCATTATGCGTCGGACTATTTTGATGAGTTGTACGAATACGCTGTGAAGTTGATCAATAAAGGCCTGGCGTATGTAGATGATTCTACTTCGGAAGAAATTGCCGCCATGAAAGGCACGCCAACAGAGCCGGGGAAAAACAGTGTTTATCGTGACCGTAGCATTGAAGAAAATCTTAGTCTTTTTGAAAGAATGAAAGCCGGTGAGTTTGCCGATGGCAGCAGAACACTTCGTGCAAAAATTGATATGGCGCATCCCAATATGCTGATGCGTGACCCGGTTTTGTACCGCATCAAACATGCACACCATCACCGCACCGGCGATAAGTGGTGCATTTATCCCATGTACGATTTTGCTCATGGCCAAAGCGACAGTATTGAGCATGTAACCCATTCTATTTGCACACTGGAGTTTGTACCACACAGGGAATTGTATAACTGGCTCATTGAAAAGCTGGAGATCTATCCTTCGCATCAATACGAGTTTGCCCGTCGCAACCTTACGTACACGGTTATGAGCAAAAGAAAACTGTTGCAGTTGGTTACAGAAAAGTATGTTGACGGTTGGGACGATCCGCGAATGCCTACTATCAGCGGTATGCGCCGCCGTGGTTATACGCCGGAAGCTATTCGTGATTTTTGTGATCGTGTAGGCATTGCCAAAAGAGAAAATGTAAGCGATGTGGGGTTATTGGAGTTTTGTGTTCGTGAGCATTTAAATAAAATTGCTTTGCGCCGCATGGTGGTGTTCGATCCTTTGAAAGTGGTGATCACTAATTACGATAAAGATGTTGAAATGTTGAAAGGAGAGAACAATCCCGAAGATGAGAATAGTGATTCAAGAGAAATTCCATTTGGCAGAGAGTTGTACATAGAAAGGGAAGACTTCATGGAGAACCCGCCGAAGAAATTTTTCCGTTTGTTTCCTGGTGGTATGGTACGATTGAAATATGCGTATATCATCCGCTGCGACGAAGTGATAAAAGATGAAGCCGGCAATGTAACAGAACTGCATTGCAGCTATATTCCCGAAAGCAGGAGCGGACACGATACATCGGGCATCCATGTAAAAGGTACTTTGCACTGGGTAGAAGTGACCAGTGCCATTACTGCCGAAGTACGTTTGTACGACCGCTTGTTCAGGGTAGAAGATCCATCCAGTGAGGAAGGTGATTTTAAGGATTATATCAATCCAGATTCTTTGCAAACCGTGGCCACCGTATATGCAGAACCGGCATTGAAAAATGCAAGAATGAACGAACGCTACCAGTTTTTACGTAAAGGATATTTTACGTTAGATAATAAAGAAACGCATGGAAGACTAGTATTTAACAGAACAGTGACGCTGAAGGATTCGTGGAAGGGAGCCTCCCCAAACCCCTCCGGTGGAAGGGCTTAGCCATCGTACAGCCCTTGCTTAAACAGACAATCATTACTAAAAACAAAAGCTCTCAACAGGAAATGTTGAGAGCTTTTGTTTTGGTCAAATAAGTTAGGCTTTGCGCCCAGCCACTTCCCCCTTGGGGGATTGAAGGGGCCTTCTTACTTTGGATTTAGCGTTTCGTCAATCCTGTCCAACACATCCTGCAAATGGGCACGGCTGCTGGCATCTTTATAAGCAGGCAATGCTGCACGAATTTGAGACGCCAACGTTCTCAATTGCGCTTTGGCAATAGAAATGCCGTCGGTTGTATTATTATTCATTGCAGATGCTGATCCACGGCCGAAGGCTGCTGTCATGCCCTGCACCGGCTCCGGGTTAATGATCTTGCTTAGGCTTTCTACAAAAGATTTTTGCAGGCTTCTTCTGTAAATATCAATCGGCTTGCGTGTGGCCAGTTCGCTCCAAATGCCACTTCTTAAATCGTTCAGCATTTCAGTAGCTGTGTAAGCATTTTTGCTTTCAGCTTCAAAGCGGAACAGTTTGTTGAAAGTGTTATTGCTGATCAAACGATTTAAAATATTGGTTTGAATATTGCCGATCGTTGTCAGTTTGTTACTGCCGGTATAGTCAGATATTGTATTATCAACGATCCACTTTGGCGTAGTAAATAATTGCTGCTGCAAAAACTTCATGGCTTCTTTTTGTTTAGCCTCGGGAACAAACTCCACTACCACGCCTGCATCTTCCACCATTTTAGGTGTTGTGTAAATACCGCCAATGGTTTTTGTTACATGACCCATGTAACGGTTGAATTGTGTTATTACCTGGCCATACAATTCGTTCAATCCTGAATAATCTTTATTCGCTTCCTTTGTCCACTCGGGTAATTTGTCCAAAATGCGTTGCAGGTTCTTAATACCATAAGCACTTGCTTTGGCCGCATCATCGCCCAGGTCTTCATTTTGTCCGCGGGGATCATCGGCATCGGTTTCGGTGCCAAAACAATAGCGTTTGTTCTTTAATTTCTCAGTGGTCATTTTGTTCAGGATAGGCACTTCATCTTCCGGTGTTTTTGCATCCGGCATCCAGCGATAACCCCATTCAATAGCCCATTTGTCGTAATCGCCGATGCGGGGGAACAGGCCTATTT
>JBQCJM010000234.1:0-6888 GCA_051952715.1 Flavisolibacter sp. | reverse complement strand
AAAACCAATGTGGAAGGCGTATTTGCAGCAGGCGACGTGCAGGATAAAATCTACCGGCAGGCCGTTACCGCAGCAGGCTCCGGATGTATGGCAGCTCTCGATGCCGAACGATACCTGTCAGAAAAAGGAATTCACTAAAAAGCACGATACGATGTCAGCTGTACGATTTTAGATTTAACGCTCCGTCGTACATCTGACATCATAGATAAAATGTCTGCACAATTTATTATAGAATTAAAAGGCTTACGCTTCTTTGCTCATCATGGTTTGTATGCAGAAGAAGCCAAAGTAGGTAATGAGTTTGAAGTAGATGTTTTCATTGCATATAAAGCTGCTGAAACAGAAGTTTTATCTATTGAGCAAACCATAAATTATGCAGAGGTATTCCGCATAGTGAAGGATGAATTCAGTCAAAGGAAAGAACTGCTCGAAACCTGCGCCATGCAAATGGCTGACAGATTGCAAAAGCAGTTTCCTCAAATCGAAAGCCTTACGATCTCCATTAAAAAGCTCAATCCGCCCATTATTAATTTTGTAGGTTCTGTGAGTGTCACCTTTACTAAAGCATTTAAATAACCGTCTTATACCATCTCTTACTCTTAATATACGCAAACGAAAAGGAAAATAACGTTGTCCAGTAAAAGAGCTCCGACATCCATCCCCACACGATAGAAAGTTTTTGCCATTCTAAAACAGCATAAACATAAACGCAGTAGACGGTGATGGAAATCAATTCAATGATAAACGTCACTTTGCCGTTGCCCGTACCTGTTACAGCGTTCAGCCAAATAGTACCAACAGACATAAAAAGCATAGCTATGGCCACAACTCTCAAAACAGGAACACCCAATTCCATAAAATCTGCTCCCTGTGCATAAATTGAAAGAAAAGCTTTTGGAAATACATTAAGGAAAATAAAAACCAACAAAGCCACGCTGCAACTAAGCAGCATTATTTTAGTGATCAATCCCATTACTTCATTTCTCTTTCCTTGTCCGATAACATTGCTTACCATTGTGTTGGTGGTAGATGAGAAGGCCCAGATGAAAGAACCAAAGAATCCAAAAATATTACGCATTGTGTTGGAAACGGCCAAACTTGTTTGCCCGTGGTGCTCTACCAAAATGTAGAAGAAGAACCAACTGATGATACTGATGGCATGTTGAAAAGCTAAAGGCCCTGAAATACTAAGAATAAGCTTTGCGTAATATTTATCGAAACTAAATTTTTGGAATAGAGAAAACCTTTGGCTGATGCCTTTGGAATAAATCACCAGGAAAATGACAAACATGCCAATAAATTCTGCAATTACCGAAGCTACTGCAGCACCGTTGAAGCCCATCGTGGGCAATCCGAAATGTCCGAATATCAATCCATAATCAAAAACCACGTTGGCTATGGCCTCTGCCAAAGTACCTATCACTAACAGCTTGCTTTGATTAATACCTACCAGCAAAGCGTTACGCATTTGATAGACATACAAAAACAGCAACCCAAAAATTCTGATTCTTAAAAAGTTTACAACGTCATGGTAAACCTGTGGTGAATGAATGGAAGACTTAAAAATGGCGGGTGCGGCAAACCATGTGAACAAAATGCCGAAAGCTGCAATGGCAAAAGAAATGAGAATTCCCTGGTTAAAAATTTTTCCGATTTCCTCCGGCCTGTTTTCGCCTGCACGACGAGAAATCAATGATTGCAAACCATTGTTCAATCCAAAACCAATACCGGCAAAAATTAAATAATACACACCCGTAATGCTGGCGGTAGCAAGGGCTTCTTCGCTTAAGTGGCCAAGAAAAATATTATTAACAATGAAATTAAACTGCGGTACCAGCAAAGCCAGTCCAATTGGTAAGGCAATCTTTAAAATTTGTTTATATGATATGTCTACCTGCAGCTTTTCGGCCATAACAAAAAAGACCGCAAGCTACTAAAACAATTTTTCTGTAAATAACATTTTACCGAAATACGTACTTTGCAAAAAATAAAAGTTTGAAAACACTTTTCCATATAGAAAGCGGCCAACCGTCCGGCGAAGCCCAAACCCTGTTGATAGAATTAGGCGCCGACCATTGCAGCTACGCCTTTTTCAACAAGGCCAATAATACCATCGCGGCGCTGAAATATTTTTTGATAGATGAATTTCAAATGGAAACCCAACTGAAAAACATTATGGCTGAATTGCGGAATAAGGAATTCTCCGATGTGTTGGTTTGTTCTTCTTATCCTACCGCTTTATTAACGCCGTCAAAATATGCTGGCACTGGTGAAGACGTGATGCAACTCATTTACGACCAACCAATGCAATATGCTTTAAGCGATACAATTAACGAGTGGCAAATGGTAAACGTATATTCCATTCCTATGACTGTTTTTGCATTAATAAAAAATGAATTTCCGCAGGCAAGATTTATGCATGCTTATACGCCGCTGTTAAAAACATACAACGGCCTTACTGCCGAAAACCAGATTGCTGTTCAGTTTACCACACAACATTTCCGAATATTGGTAAAAAAAGAATCGCAGGTGCAATTAGCACAAGTTTACGCCTACAAAACGCCGCTGGATGTGGTATATTATTTACTAAAAATTTGTTCAGAACTGCAATTGGGCCAATCAGAGGTTTACTTAATTCTTTCAGGCCTGGTAGAAGAAGATTCAGCTCTTTACAAAGAATTGCATCATTATTTTTTGAATATACATTTTGCACCGGCGCCGTCTGTATCGTTCATACAGCATGAACATCCGCAACACTTTTTTACATCAACTTACAACCTTGCCGCATGCGTATTATAAGTGGAGATTTGGGTGGCAGAAGAATTAACCCACCGGCAAAAATGCCTTACACAAGGCCAACTACTGACATAGCAAAGGAAGGACTTTTCAATGTGTTGCAAAATAATCTTGACTTTGAGGAATTAAAAACACTTGACCTTTTCGGTGGCACCGGTAGCATTAGTTACGAACTGGCATCGAGAGGCGTGCAAGACCTGACCATTGTAGAAAAAGACACACAGATGTTTTCATTCATCAAAAAGACCGATGAAAGTCTTGAATTGAAAAATTTCAAAGTAGTGAAGTCTGATGTGTTCCACTTTATTGAAACCTGCACAGAAAAATTTGATTTTATTTTTGCAGGCCCGCCTTATGCTTTGCAAACCATTGACGAATTACCAAAGCTCATTTTCGAGAAGGGATTGCTGAAAGAAAACGGTTGGTTTATTCTGGAGCACACGCCACGAAACAATTACGAGCATTTTCAATTTTTTAAGTCGGCACGTAATTATGGAACAACCATTTTTTCCATTTTTGAAAATTAGGTTACGTACAGACCCAATAAAGAAGTAGTTCGTTTGCCAATGCGCTTTTGCAAAATGTTAGGAACTGAATGCACAGGGCGACGGCGCCACAAAAGTAGGTAACAAAATTTCTTTCAAATCATGCTAAAAAAAAAGGCAAGAGAAATATTTCGCAAAAAAAGAGACACCATTTCATCAACCGACAAAATGAAATGGGATGATTTGTTGTTGATACAATTTCAAACTATTGACTTTCCATTTGTTGAATATGTGCTAAGCTTTTATCCTATTGAGGAAAACAATGAAGTGGATACTTTTCTAATTACAGATCATTTGCATTTTAAAAATCCCAATCTTAATATCTGTTATCCAAAAACAGCCTTTCACCATCAAACCATGCAGGCTATTTTATGCAATGCCGACAGTATTTTTGAAGCCAATGCTCATAACATTCCCGAGCCCTTGGACAAGGAAATTGTTGAACCTTCATTGCTGGACGTTGTCATTGTTCCCTTGCTGGCTTTTGATACAAATGGCAACAGGGTGGGTTATGGCAAGGGCTTTTACGACCGCTATTTAAAAGATTGCAGAAATGATTGTATTAAGATCGGTCTTTCCTATTTTGAAGCCATTGATGCGGTGGATGATGCCAATGAATTTGATGTACCTTTAGACCTTTGTATCACACCGCAACGGACTTATGTTTTCTAATTGGTTTTTGAAATCGTTTCGCATTCTTCTCTTGCCATTTTCTATTTTATATGGATTGATTGTTTGGATACGAAACTGGCTATACAATAAAAATATTCTCCCTTCTACCTCTTTCGGGCTTCCTATCATTTGCGTAGGCAATCTTTCAGTTGGCGGCACAGGCAAATCACCTATGGTAGAGTTTTTGGTGCAGCATTTAAAAAACGATTACAAAGTGGCAACGCTTAGCCGGGGCTACAAGCGAAAAACAAAAGGCTACGCTTTAGCAACAGATGAAACAACAGCCCTTGACATTGGCGACGAGCCAATGCTTTTTCATCAAAAATTTCCCAATGTCCCGGTGGCTGTTGGTGAAGAAAGGATTGTTGCCATTCCGCAATTGCTGCACGACAGGCCCGAAACGCAAGTGATCATTCTCGATGACGCTTTCCAGCACCGTTCCATAAAAGCAGGATTGAACATTGTGCTTACCGATTATGGCAATTTATTTACAAGAGATTTTTTTTTACCAACAGGCGACCTGCGGGATATGCCGGGCTCGTATAAAAGAGCAGACATTATTGTAGTTACCAAATGCAAGTCCAATTTGCAGGAACAGGAAAGGCAAGAAATTATAAAAGAGATCAACCCTTTACCGCATCAAAAAATATTTTTCACTTGCATTTCCTACGGAACGCCTTACCACATCACCAAACAACGGTTTAGGTTTATAGACGAGCAAACAGAAGTGCTTTTAATAACAGGTATTGCTAATCCAAAGCCATTAAAGAATTATCTTGAAGAACGTATTCAAACCTACAATATGATGCATTATAAAGATCATCATATATTTACGATTGACGATTGGCGTGACATTATGAAGAAGTTTAAAAGCATGGAATCTGAAAGGAAAATTCTTTTAACCACTGAAAAAGATGCTATGCGTTTAATGAAGTTTGGATCCGAGATAAATGGCATACCTTTTTATGTAATGCCAATTGAACAAAAATTCCTCTTTAACCAGGAAAATGAATTTACGGAAAGTGTGATGCAGTTCATTCAAAACTTTAAACAACCCGCTTAACCAATATGGGACGGAAAAATTCAAAGAAATCGGGAAAGAAAAAAGATAAACATCTTGATGATTACAAAGGTGTGTTGGAAATTACCAGGTCGGGGATGGGCTTTGTGGTAGTGAATGGTTTGGAAACCGATATTCTTGTAAAACCCGGCGATTTTAATACGGCTTTGCATGGTGATACGGTTCGTGTACAGGTAGACCCGGATAAAGGAGGTAAACGCATGCAGGGAACAGTTGTGGATGTGTTGGAACGAAAGCAAATGGAGTTTGTAGGCAAACTGGAAATGAATAAAGGCTTTGCTTTTTTTGTAGGGGAAGGCAATAAAAAAATGCCCGATATTTTTATACCGCAATCTGCTTTCAACAATGCGCAGGATGGCGATAGAGTGGTAGTACGTATTGTAGAATGGGAGAAGGATACAAAAAAGCGGCCGGTAGGCGAGGTGGTAAATGTGCTGAATAAAGAAGACAGCAATGATGTGGCCATGAAAGAAATCTTGCTGGAGAACGGTTTCCCAATTGAATTTCCTGACGAAGTACTGGAAGAAGCAGCCAGAATTCCTGATACGATTTCGGAAGATGAAATAAAAAAAAGAAAAGACTTTAGAGATATACTCACCTTTACCATTGACCCCATTGATGCCAAAGATTTTGACGATGCGCTTTCCATTCGTGTTTTAAAAAATGGCAATTACGAAATTGGTGTGCACATTGCCGATGTAAGCCATTATGTGCAGCCCGGAACGCAGTTGGACGAAAATGCTTATCAAAAAGCAACTTCGGTGTATTTGCCCGACAGGGTAAATCCAATGTTGCCCGAACACATTTCCAATTTCCTTTGTTCGCTTCGTCCTAACGAAGACAAACTTACGTTCTCCGCCGTTTTTCAAATGACACCTAAAGGCCAGGTAAAACAATACTGGATTGGAAGAACAGCTATTCATTCCGATCATCGTTTTACTTACGAGGAAGTACAGGAAATCATTGAAAAAGAAGATGGCTTGTACAGGGATGAAATTTTGTTGTTGAACAGCATTGCACAACGTTTGCGTAAGAAACGCTTTGATGCAGGCGCCATTAATTTTTCCAGCACTGAAGTACGTTTTAAAGTAGATGAAAATGCAAAGCCTGTTGGCATAGTTGTAAAAGAAAGCAAGGAGGCGCATCAGTTGATAGAAGAGTTTATGCTGCTGGCCAATAAATATGTAGCGGAGAATGTTTCGAAAATTGAAATAAATAAAAAGCCGCTTCCGTTTCCTTACCGCGTACATGATCTTCCTTCCGAAGAAAAGTTGATGCCCTTCATGGCTTTCGCCCGCAAGTTTGGCCATAAGTTCGATACATCAACTCCCGAAAAAACTGCTGAATCTTTCAACACCATGCTGAAAGATGTACAGGGTAAACCCGAACAACATGTGTTAGAACAATTAGGCATTCGCACTATGGCGAAGGCTGCGTATACAACGGAAAATATCGGCCACTACGGGTTAGGATTTGAAAACTATTGTCATTTTACCTCGCCCATTCGCCGCTATCCTGATGTGATGGTGCATAGGGTGCTGGAAGAAGTGTTGAGCAAGAAGATCAGGCCTGATAAAAAAATGGAGCAAAAATGCAAACATTTCAGTGAAAGAGAAAGGGCAGCGATGGATGCTGAAAGAGCCGCCAACAAATACAAACAGGTGGAGTATATGCGTGAGTTTTTAGGAGAAGAATTTGACGGCGTGATCAGTGGCGTGGCTTCTTTTGGATTTTGGGTTGAAACAGTAGAGCACAAATGCGAAGGGATGGTGAGCATTACAAGCCTGGCAGAAT
>JBQCJM010000233.1:0-2127 GCA_051952715.1 Flavisolibacter sp. | reverse complement strand
GTGCGTAGCACCAACAATGAAACCTTGGTTGTATGAAACCTTCGGTAGTTTTTTAGGCATCATATTATGGGCTTTTCGTCGATTAGGTTTGTTTTCAAGTAGGATGATTTAAGTTAGATTTCAATTTGCATGTATTGTTTTGCCGGGTTTTTCCTTACTACAGGCTGCACATTCCTATTTTCTTCAGCTAATTTTCCCGGTGTTTTGCCGGTTTTCCTTTCTACAAGCCATAGCGCTGCCAGGCCGGCAATTCCAGCTTTTTATTTTGGGGCAACAGAGTTAATGAGTTCAGCAATCTTTGGTGGTATCCGCCCGAGCAACTACATATTGCCAACTCCAACTAGTTTGTTAAAGTTCTGCGGGTAGAGGTCTCTGATGTTCTTCTGGTTGATGGTCATGATGTTTTCCAAGGCGTATTTCAGCCATTGGTAGGAATTCACCTCATGCTTCTTGCAGATAGCAAAAAAAGAATAGATCATCCCAGCCCGGGTAGCAGCATCATGAGATCCAGCGAAGAGATAGTTTTTCCTGCCCAAGGCAATAGGTCGAATAGCATTTTCAATTGCATTGTTATCAATATGAAGACTGCCGTCCTGAAGATACACGCTTAACTTATCCCAACGTTCCATCGCATACCGCATGGCTTTTCCGATCTGGCTTTTAGGTAAGGTGTTTTTAACCTCAGCAAAGATCCATTTTCCCAGTTCATTAAGTACCGGAAGGGATTCGTTCAGGCGCAGGTGTTTTATTTGATCTGCCCCGAGCTGTTCTTCTTTTGCTTTACGTTCTACCGCATACAGCTGCTGAATAAGGGTGAGAGCTTTAGTTGCCCTGATCTTGTCATTATCCAACGCACGTTCAAACTCTCTTCGGGCATGTGCCCAGCAAGCCACTGGTGTTACTTCTGTACGCTGACCTATTTTTTCGTATACCCCATAACCATCACTTTGTAAATAGCCTCTAAAGTGAGCCAGCATATCTTTGGTAGCTATAGCACCACGAGTGGGCTGATAGTCCATTAATACTGTACCGTCTAAGGGAGAATGATACACCCAATACCAACCCATATGGGCAGCACCTTTCTTTTCACTTTCCAGCACTTTGATACTGGTTTCATCTACCTGTAAATAACCTTTGGCTTTGATGTCGAACCTGAGCTGCTGCCAGAGTGGTTCGAGCCGTTCCAACCCCTGTTTTACCCAACCTTCAATGGTAGAGGATGCAATAGGAATGTTTTCCCGGGCGAAGCGCTGCTTCTGCCGGTATAGCGGGAGATGATCCATGTATTTATCGGTCAGGATCATCGAGAGTAAACCTGCTCCCGGAATACCTTTGTCAATCACCCGTTCAGGAAGATCTCCGGTTTTAACACCTTCACCATTTTTAGCAGCATATTTATAGCGGATATAACGGCGGATAAAGAAACGAGCAGGTTCACACTCCAGTTCTTCGGTTACCTCTTTGCCAATGCATACCATATCCGTTAGGTCTCCCTCCGGATAGATCTCCACTTCTTCTACTGGAAGATGCGCAGGTAAAGCTGCACGACCTTTATGAGCAGATTGCTTTTTACGGGTATAGGTGATCTGTTCCTTGATTTCCTCTTGTTGCTGTGCCTCTTCCTCTGCAGGAGTTTCAAAAGGTAAAACCCCTTGTGCCGGGTCGCCCTCGAAGCGTTCTCGCTTCTGGCCGAACTGCAGGCGTTCTAAAAGATCTACGCGATGTTTGAGGTAGGTGTTTTCTTCCTGAAGGGAAGAATTGATCTTTTCATGCGATTGTACGACCTTTTGTTCCTTCTTCAAAAGAGCAATTAACTCCTCTTTTGAGAGGTTTTCCAGTGCCGTATCCATGGCATGAAATTACTTAAAAAATGGCGTTTAGGCAAGTAAAAAAGCGCTTTTTTATCCTTGGTAACGCCGTAACTGGCGGCTCTTTTGTACCTGTATTCCTTCAATCATCAGCACCAGGTCTGCCCAGCTTAACTCTTGTCTCTTGGGTAATGGAAAACTGCCTTGCTCCAAGCGTTTGTAGTATAATACAAAGCCTCCGTGCTCCCAATGCAGCAGCTTTATATGTGTACGCTGGCGGTTTAAGAAAACGAATACATCTCCGCTGGTAGCATTTCTG
>JBQCJM010000232.1:0-6909 GCA_051952715.1 Flavisolibacter sp. | reverse complement strand
CGTTATCCTGAACAACGATACGGCAAAGCTGGCCGTTCTGACCATTTACCAAAAGCTTACCAGTTTCGTTATAAATATGAAGCACTGGTACCGATTCTGCCTTTTTAAATTTGAGCGAATTGCTTACCAAATTTTGAAAAAGCTGGCGCATCTGACTTGGAATGCCCCACACCTTCGGCAGATCTTCAATTTTTACCTGCGCTTCGTTGCGTTCAATTTCAATTTCCATATCTATCAGCACCTCGCTAATCAATTCGTTTAAATTGATTAGCGAAAAATCTTCGTGCGTTGTTGTATTTCTCGAAAACCTCAGAAGGTCATTTATCAGTAACTGCATCCGTTCCGACGCTTTAACAATCTTATCGAGGCTCTTATCCATTTCTTCATCAATCGTCTCTTTATATTTTGTCCTGATCTTATCGCTAAACACCAAAATTTTGCGTAGAGGTTCCTGCAGATCATGAGAAGCTACATAAGCAAAGCGGTCCAGTTCCTCAATCGTGTTTTTCAATTGCTGGTTGTTCTGTACCAGTTGCTGATTCAATAAGCTTACTTTTTCCTCAGATATTTTGCGCTCCTCAACTTCTTTTTCAAGATTTCTGTTGGCAGATAAAAGCTTTTTTTCATGGTTGATAAGCTGATGTGTTTTTTGATAAAGTTCTACAAACACACTTACCTTATAACGCAGCAGTTCGGGGTTGATGGGTTTATAAATAAAATCAACGCCTCCCATTTCATAACCTTCATACATTCTCTCTTCGCCCTGGTTATGCGCCGTAATAAAAATGATCGGAATTTGTTTAAGCTTTTCTCTTTCGTAAATCAATGCGGCTGTTTCAAAGCCATTCATGTCAGGCATTTGCACGTCCATTAGTATTAACGTAAAATCCTGCTGCAACAATAATATTTTGAGCGCCGCCCGGCCCGAAGCCGCTTTTACAATTGTATAGTCCTCTCTTTCAAGAATGGTTTCAATCGACAGCAGGTTGTCTTCCCTGTCATCAACCACCAAAATCTTGACGGGTTTTTTATAGGCTATATCTTCTGGCTTTATTAATTCCATGTTTACGTTTAAGGTCTAAAGCGTTAAGGTTTAAGTTCTAAGGTTTTACCGAATGATGCTATATTCCATTAATTAAT
Organism: Flavisolibacter sp.; assembly: GCA_051952715.1. Classification (GTDB taxonomy): domain Bacteria; phylum Bacteroidota; class Bacteroidia; order Chitinophagales; family Chitinophagaceae; genus Flavisolibacter. The sequence continues at coordinate 5,769 of JBQCJM010000232.1, read as the reverse complement.
AACACCAGAAGAACTTTAAATATTCAACCCTGAGCTTTAAACTGTTTATTTATATAACCAAACTCTCATAAGAGAAAGCAGCTGATCTATTTTTACCGGCTTGGTAATGTAATCTGATGCACCAGCCTCGATACATTTTTCCCTGTCGCCCTTCATGGCTTTTGCCGTAACTGCAATAATGGGCAGGTTATTATTTTTATGTTCTCTCCTTATCTTTTGCGTGGTTTCATAACCATCCATTTCAGGCATCATAATGTCCATTAACACCATATCAATACCAGGGTTTTCACCTAAGATATTGATCGCCTCCTGCCCGCTTTCCGCAGTAATCGTATTAATATTGTAACGTTCGAACGCCGTTGTTAATGCAAAAAGGTTTCTCACATCGTCATCTACTACCAAAACTGTTTTATTCGTCAGTACATCTTCTTTAGAGCGCAGGTTCTCAATGATCTTTTGCTTTTCCGGCAACAGGTCTTTATGATCAATGTGCATGTGCAATACAGCTTCTTCCAGCAATAACTCAAGCGAGTTTACGTCTTTCAGCAAAATGCGGTTAGTATATTGTTTTAATTGGGTTCTTTCTTTTGGTGAAAAATCTTTAGCCGAATAGACCAGCACAGGTGTCATTTGAAACTTCTTAATGTCGTTGATTTCTTTTAAAAATTCCTGCCCTGCAATGTCGGGCAACATATAATCTACAATAATGCAATCGTAAGAATTATTGCGAATGAGTTCCAAACCTTCGTGGCCGGTAGGTGCAATAACAATGTTCAGCATTTCACCGTTATCGAGCACTTTGGCAATTTGAGATGAATCGATCTCATTGTCTTCCACAATCAATAATTGCTTTGGCCGGCGATTGTGATACACCACTATATCGTTGAACAAGATTGCCAGGGCTTCATTCTTTAGCGGCTTCAGATGAAAACTTCTTGCGCCTCTTTGCATGGCCAGCAGTCTGTTTTCTTCACCCGAAATTAAATGCACCGGGATATGCCTGAAGTTGATGTCATTTTTAAAGAGATCTAACACTCTCCAACCGCTGGCATCGGGCAGCTTTACATCAAGGGTCACTGCAATGGGATTGTATTTGTTGGTTAACTCAAATACTTCTCCGAAGCTTGTAGCCACCACTATTTTTAAATCGGCTTCGTGTGCTTTATCAATCATGATCTTGGCAAAGCGCAGATCGTCTTCCACTACTAATACCACCTTATCGTGACTGTAAATATTATTGCGGTCATCACCCGTTTCGTTGATGATTTCATTCAGGCCTTCCAGATCTTTTGTTGCTTCCACTTTAATTGTAGGCACAGACTGAATAGCTACATCATCAGAAACTTCTGCCAGTTTATATTCACTCACTGTCAAGCTTGACTGCTTTTCTTTTTTAAATGCTGAAGGGTTATAATTAATAGGAAGGAATAAGGTAAATGAGCTTCCACTTCCTACTTCACTTTCCAGTTCAATGGAACCACCTAAAAGATCGGCCAGACCACGACTGATAGATAAGCCCAGGCCGGTACCGCCATATTTACGGGAGGTAGAACCTTCGGCCTGCTGAAACGCTTCAAAGATGATATTTTGTTTGTCTTTCGAAATACCGATTCCTGAATCTTTAATTTCAAAAGCCACCACTTTTTTAGCATTGTCAAGACTTGGATTTCCAGGCTTCCAGTTCTTTTTATTCGCCTCATAAATTTTCAATTGAACACCACCTTTCTCCGTAAACTTAAAGGCATTGGACAAGAGATTTTTTAAGATTTGGTTCAAACGCTGAATATCAGTTTCGAAAGACTCTGGCAAACGTTCATCTACATCAATGCTGAATTTCAGGTTTTTGCTTTCCGAAACGTGTTTGAAAGTTGTTTCAACAAATGATGTGATCTCATTAAAACGAACATTGATAAAGTCGGTGGAAATATAACCAGATTCGATCTTTGACAAGTCGAGAATATCGTTGATCAACTGGATGAGGTCGTCGCCACAACTGTGAATGGTTTTGGCATAACGCACTTGTTTTTCCGACAGATTACCTTCACGGTTTTCGTATAATTGCTGAGCAAGAATCAGTAACGAGTTGAGCGGCGTACGCAACTCGTGCGACATATTAGCAAGAAACTCCGATTTATATTTGGAAGTAAGTTGTAACTGTTCGGCTTTTTCCTCAAGTGATTTCCTGGCATCTTCAACCTCTTTATTCTTGGCTTCCACTTCTTCTTTTTGTTTAACAAGCAGATGCGCTTTATCCTGCAACTCTTCGTTGGTTCTTCTTAGCTCTTCTGTTAGTGACTGAGATTGTTCCAGCAGCTCTTCTGTTCTTGAGTTAGCCTCAATCGTATTTAATACAATACCGATGGATTCTGTCAATTGTCCTAAAAAGTCAAGGTGGGTTTGGCTAAATTCATCAAAGGAAGCCAGTTCGATTACGGCTTTAATTTCAGTTTCAAACAATACAGGCAAAACGATTACACTGACAGGTGAGGCCTCTCCCAAACCAGAACCGATCTTAATATAGTCTTTAGGAACATTGGTTAACAGGATCCTTTCTTTTTCCATGGCTACCTGCCCTACTAACCCTTGCCCCAATGCAAATTCGCGGCTGATATTTAGTTCATCATTATAAGCGTAAGCTGAGAAAAGCTTCAATTTTTTATTTTCTTCATTCTCATCCTGCTCCAAAATATAGAACATACCCTGTTGGGCGTTTACTACCTGAGCCAATTCAGAAAGAATGCGTCTTGTCACAGTATTCAGGTCTTTTTGCCCTTGCAACATTTGGGTAAACTTGGCAAGGTTCGACTTCAGCCAGTCCTGTTCCTGGTTACGCAGGGTTGTTTCTTTTAGGTTAGCGATCATCTGGTTGATGGTGTCTTTCAGTTCTTCAACCTCTCCTTTTGCCTCCACACGAATCATCCGGGTAAGGTCGCCTTTGGTTACGGCTGATGCCACTTCAGAAATTGCACGTACCTGAGTAGTAAGGTTTTCTGCAAGTTGGTTCACATTTTCTGTTAGATTCTTCCAGATACCTGACGCACCTGGTACAGAAGCTTGTCCACCCAGCCTTCCTTCAACACCCACCTCACGTGCCACGGTGGTTACCTGGTCGGCAAAAGTGGCCAGTGTATCGATCATCTCGTTAATTGTATCCGTTAGTTGTGCTACCTCGCCCCTGGAAACAATAGACAATTTTTGTTTCAAGTTACCGGTTGCCACAGCAGTTACCACCTTAGCAATTCCACGTACCTGGTTAGTAAGGTTGGAGGCCATCATATTTACCGAGTCGGTCAAATCCTTCCACGTACCGGCCACGCCTTGTACTTCCGCCTGCCCACCTAATTTACCTTCCGTTCCTACTTCTCTCGCTACCCTTGTTACCTCGAAGGCAAATGAGTTGAGCTGGTCCACCATGGTATTGATGGTATTTTTCAGATCAAGGATCTCTCCTTTTACATCAATTGTTACCTTTTTGGAAAGGTCACCTGAAGCCACGGCTTTTGTCACCTCTGCAATGTTACGCACCTGCAGCGTAAGGTTACCGGTCATTTGGTTCACCGAGTCGGTCAAATCTTTCCATGTTCCTGCCACGCCCGGTACAAAGGCCTGGCCGCCCAGCTTTCCTTCCGAACCCACTTCACGGGCCACACGAGTTACCTCGGATGCAAAGGCACGTAATTGGTCAACCATGGTATTCAGCGTTTCCTTCAATTGAAGAATTTCGCCACGAACGTCCACCGTAATTTTCTTACTCATGTCGCCATTTGCCACAGCAATCGCCACGTCAGCGATGTTACGCACCTGTGCTGTCAGGTTACCAGCCATACCATTCACTGAGTCGGTCAGATCCTTCCATGTACCAGCCACACCCGGCACATTAGCCTGTCCACCCAATTTTCCCTCTGTACCTACCTCACGGGCTACCCTTGTTACCTCAGAGGCAAAGGCACGAAGCTGTTCCACCATGGTCTTGATGGTGTTTTTTAACTCAAGAATTTCTCCTTTTACGTCCACCTCAATTTTTCTCGACAGGTCACCGTTGGCCACAGCGGTTGTTACTTCTGCAATATTTCTTACCTGGCCTGTCAGGTTAGATGCCATTTTATTTACAGAGTCTGTTAAGTCTTTCCATAAGCCTTCTACGCCTGGTACATCTGCCTGGCCACCCAACATACCCTCTGAGCCTACCTCGCGGGCAACACGGGTTACCTCAGAACCAAACGAGTTGAGCTGATCCACCATGGTATTGATAGTATTCTTCAACTCTAGTATCTCTCCTTTTACATCCACTGTGATCTTACGGGAAAGGTCACCTTTCGCCACAGCCGTGGTTACTTCTGCAATATTTCTTACCTGGGCGGTAAGATTGAATGCCATTTGGTTTACCGACTCAGTTAAGTCTTTCCATGTACCACCCACACCTTGCACTTTTGCCTGGCCGCCCAGCTTTCCTTCCGTACCCACTTCCAATGCCACACGGGTTACCTCGGATGCAAACGAGTTGAGCTGATCCACCATGGTATTGATGGTCTTTTTCAACTCGAGGATTTCACCAGCAACATCCACCGTAATTTTTTTAGAGAGGTCACCATTGGCCACAGCCGTGGTTACTTCTGCAATATTTCTTACCTGGGCAGTAAGATTAGATGCCATTTGGTTTACAGAGTCAGTTAAGTCTTTCCATGTACCACCCACACCTTGCACTTTTGCCTGGCCGCCCAGCTTTCCTTCCGTACCCACTTCCAATGCCACACGGGTTACCTCGGATGCAAACGAGTTGAGCTGGTCCACCATCCTGTTAATTACGTCCTTGATCTGTAAGATCTCTCCTTTTACATCCACCGTAATTTTTTGAGACAAGTCTCCGTTGGCAATAGCCGTTGCCACCTTTGATACGTCGCGCAATTGAACGGTAAGGTTACCGGCCAACTGGTTTACGTTATCTGTCAAATCCTTCCACACACCACCTACACCTTTTACCGTAGCCTGTCCGCCTAACTTACCTTCTGAACCCACCTCACGGGCCACCCTTGTTACCTCGGCTGAGAAGGAGTTTAACTGGTCAACCATGGTATTGATGGTATTCTTCAACTCTAGTATCTCTCCTTTTACATCCACCGTAATTTTTCTTGAAAGGTCGCCACGAGCTACGGCAGTTGTTACCTCGGCGATATTTCTTACCTGGCCTGTAAGGTTTGATGCCATTTGGTTTACAGAGTCAGTCAAGTCTTTCCATGTACCAGCAACACCAGGCACTTCGGCTTGTCCGCCCAGTTTTCCTTCTGTACCTACCTCACGGGCTACACGGGTTACCTCAGAAGAAAACGAGTTTAATTGATCCACCATCGTATTAATGGTATTTTTCAACTCGAGAATTTCTCCCTGTACATCCACCGTAATTTTTTTACTTAAGTCGCCTTTTGCCACAGCCGTGGTTACTTCGGCAATATTTCTTACCTGGGCAGTAAGATTACCAGCCATTTGATTTACAGAGTCAGTTAAGTCTTTCCAAACACCAGCCACACCTTTTACTTTTGCCTGTCCGCCCAGTTTTCCTTCGGAACCCACTTCGCGGGCCACACGGGTTACCTCCATAGAAAAGAGGTTCAACTGTTTCACCATGTCATTCACTTCGGAGGCAATGCGGGCAAATTCTCCCTGAAGAACGTGATCGCCAATTTGAAGTGGCATTTCCTGCGACAGGTTTCCTTTTGCAACGGAAGAAATTACGTGGGCAATTTCAATGGTTGGATGCACAAGGTCTGAGAT
>JBQCJM010000231.1:0-5013 GCA_051952715.1 Flavisolibacter sp. | reverse complement strand
CCCCAGTTAAATTGTACATTAAATAATGATTTCATTCTGCTGCAGAATATATTTAATCAAATTTTGATAGACCGGATGGCATTAAAAATGCGTTCATTACCCAGATGTAATGCTCCCTCATACACTTTATCTTTCATTTTTTCAGGTCGTATCTTTATCCCCTCATACGTCGGATGCATAATTACCATAGCCTCTGAGAGAAAAGCGGCCCAATAACTAAACGTACTTCCTGCCGAAGTTATGATGATTTTACTTTTGCTTAAAAGCAATAAATCTGTTAAATCATTGTTGCCTTCCACCATGTAAATATTTTCAAGTTGAAATAGTTTTTTCAATTCCTCCTTTCTTCCATCTGTAAATACAGAAACCGGCAAACACGCCCCGTGCATTTCCCTTATGGCAAGGATCATTTCAATGAAATATTCTTCCGGAGACCTTGTGTGCCCGACTGTACCGAAAGCAACACCTTCAGCCGCCACTTTAAAATCACCCATTCGTATATGAACACTTATACATGGTGATCGTAGTTTCTTCAACCGCCTTTTTATTCGCGGAGATACCAGTTCCCAAAAAAGTGATAACACCAGTTCCCTGTTTTCCTGCAGGCCATCAAAATAATGCCGGTAATCCGGGATTTCTGAAAAAATGAAATTTTTATTATGTTGATTTCCAGTAATCCTTTTTAAAGATGGCTCACAAATAATAGTAGTTTCATCAATCCGGCTGATTCTTTTTCTGTCAAAAAGTTCACCGGTAATATTCTTTTCAAAGGCAAAAAAACCCCGGTAATTCCTTTTCGATTTTTCCCTTCTTAGCCATGGCCCAACTTTTACCTGGTGGTAATTATAGACCAATACAGCCAGTTGATTCAGGTGAGCAAATGTATAGGCTCTCATGATAGGAAATAACTGGTTTCCTAATCCCGCCCTCGGTATTTTACATATTACCTTGCTCATTTATTTGTTCTTGTCTATCCTGAACCGGTCCAATAATTTCTCCAAAAAGCCTGAGTGAGAATTCTGTTGAAACTGCATTCCTAATTCATGGGCGTATTTTCCGAAGGATTCTCTTTTAGCCTGATCCGTTATTAATAATTTTATTTTTTCAGCCAGGTCTTTAGTATTTCCAAATTCAAATACATAACCATCTTTACCCGCCTGCACATCATCGGTTTCGCCGTAGCTACCACAACGGTCACTTAATACTATAGGACAACCCATTATTATGGCTTCACTGATGGCCACCGAATGGGGCTCCAAAGAAGCAGGATGAACGTACACATCGGTAGCCGCATAATAAGAAGGCAACTGGTCACTATTTACAAAACCGGTAAAATGAACCTTACTCTTTTTCAACTGCTTCGCTTTTAGTTCCCAGGCGTCTTTCATTTCCCCGGAGCCTAAAATGAAAAGATGAACCAGAATGCCTTCCTCTTCCAATAGTGTCATTGCATCAATAATATGATCCTGGTTTTTCCACGGAACGAGCTTACCTACTACGGATAACACAATCTCATTTTCCGAAATCCCATATTTATTCCTGGTGATGCGTCGCAGATTTTCTTTTTCCTGGTAGGCTCGTTTGTAAGTGTCAAAATGTATCGGGTAATGCATGCGTATCATCTTGGAGGCGGATACGCTATGTTTCCTGTAATATTCTTCATTGGCATCGCCCATAGTAAGAAAGTAGCTGATGGGCGAAAAATATCTCCTTAAGTATAAGGACATTACAAATTGTTTGAAGCGGTTGGTTCGATGCCTCAATTCACTGTCAGAGATATAAACGAGCGGCACATCATTTCGGATAGCCCACCGATAAGTTCTGCGTTGCAGCTTTTGAAAGTATCCATAAGTAAATACCATGTCGGGATGGTAATTTTCCAATTCTTTCTCCAGTGTGTCGGCATCGAGATTCTTGTCCGGCTGAATGATTTTGTCCCCGTTAAGGAACTGGTGGTTAAATTGATCAAGGTTTAAGTTATTCCAATGAATCTCCTGTCCAAAATTCTGATCCATATATTTTCTCAACCCTAAAGCAGAGCCGAAGAATACCTTGCATTCCACCTGATCATTGTGACTAAAACTCACATACTGTGGACATAGGTGCTGGATAGGATGAGAACTTACAATTGCTATTCTTATTTTGTTCTTCATGGCAGATCTTTAAGGCTTTAAGGAAGAAAGGATTTTCTTTAATACAGGTTGAAATACCTGTTCAAAATTTAAATGACTTTCAAAATCCCTTCGTGCAATCATAGATAGTTCTTCTAACCTGGTTGTAATTTGCCCTATCACGGCTCGTAAAGAAGTTGCATTTCCATTTGAAAAATATGTCCATTCATATGAACCCAGATAATGTACAAACTGCTCACTGTTGTACAAAATGACTGGCAGTCCGGAAGCCGCATACTCATAGATCTTATTAGACGCTGTGCCTTGTGCCATACTTACTATATCTGTGTTTTTGTTGATTCCTATACCAATATCGGCCTTGCGGGTTAACTCCGGCAATTCGCTATAAGGGCCAATGGTGAACCAATGCACTTTGTCATCTACTCCGAGCTTTGTGCTTATTTCCCTGATAGAATTGCGATAGGCACCTGTTACGGAACCCTTAAGAATTAATTCTAAATTATAACCGTTTATTTTTTCCGGCAGAAGAGTAATCAATTCTTCCAGAGAATGGCCTGCACCTATAAAACCCTGGTAGATGATCCTGATCGTTTTGCAATCATCCTTTGGCTTGCTATTATCCTTTTTATAGACTTTTAGCGACGGATAGTTGGGAATTATAAACGTTGAAATGCTTTCCTTAAGGCCAGGAAAATAGATTAACCTTTCTTTGGCAGGAAGAGAAAAATACCGGATGTTTTTCATCGCTCTTTTTTGGAATTTCGCCGCCATCCCTCCGATCGAATACGAAGAAATGAGGTTTGTATCTTGCATATCATGATTATGATACCATATTGTTTTTTCCCCTATCAAATTTTTAGTCAAATAATATGCATACAATGCAATGGAATCGTAGATCAGGATAAGCTCAGCATCTTTTTTTCCGGCATATTTCAAAAACGACAAACAAAATTTGAAGAAATAAAACCCTTTCTTCCATAAACTCTGCTTCTCCATTTGTCTCACCGTGCAATTGGAGCCAACTTTTTTCAGGTTAACATTAGGCGGATACGGAAAATCTTTAGCTGCATTGTTTCGGCTAACGACTTTTACTTCCTCAAAGCTTTCAGAAAGATTAAGAATTGCGTTAATCGTTGGCGGGTAAAAATCGGGGTCAACATAGATAGCTACGACTGCTCTTTTAAATTTTAAATTATCCATACAATATCTGGTCAATTACCCGACGCATTCTGCTTTCATGATCATAACCACTTTTGAAGCACCTGTTATAAGCATTCAATGCTATCTGCTCTCTTTTTTCAGCCGCACCTAAATAATACTTTACTTTTTCCAACAACTCCTCTTTAGAACTAAAAAACACGACTTCTTCATCTTCCTTAAAGAGTTGTAAATGCAGTGCTGACCTTTCAGCTATCATAAAGATTTTTGAGGCGGCTATTTCAAAGGTTCTGCTGTCCTGCTCATCCCTGTTGGCATGTCTTAGAAAATGCAAGCCTATTTCCATACCATTGATTGCCTTGACATACTCTTCCTCAAAAACAGATGGGCCACGATAGAAGGGATTGATGATGTCCCAATATTCTCCACCAGGCCAATCATTTCCAATAACACTTACCGGAATCCCTTCTTCTATGAGATAAGCGATATAAGACGCCCGTACATTTTCATAAGTTCCCACAAAACCAATTGCAGTATGGTATTTTTTATGATCAATACCCGTTAACGTCATGGGCTTATTGTACTCCGGATCAAAGGAACGGTAGCAGATTTCGACTCTTTTTACGCCAATATTTTTCAATTCGGAGATGTTTACTTTCCGCTGAACAAAGATCACGTCATAAAACCGTGCGGTTCGCTTAAACCTCGGCCAGGATATTGTATGTTTTCCGAATGGGTCATCTGTTAGTAAATTTGCAATTTTAGTATCCGGATTTTTTTGTTTTATGAATCGTAAGGTCTTTCGGGAGAGAAACGGCTTATTATCGACCAATACGATGTCATATTTTTTTTGGCGGCAACGTCTCCTGATTTCCACATTCAGCAAAGAGACGCCGGGTCCAAAGTTCAGATGATGTTGAAATCCGGAAATATATTTGGCTAAAATGTATGGGTCAGTATTCACCGGTTCTGTACAAGGATACATCCTTTTTATGGCCTGGTATCTTCTTAAAGAATTACACCAGGTCGCAAGACTTCCTACATATAAAATGGATAAATCAGACATACAATTATAAATTCATTTCAGTCTTCTACCAGGTATCAATGTCGCCTCTGTATAACTCCCATTCATCCGCCTTTGAAAGGTCAACCCCTTCTAAATAGTTTCTGTGCACGAAGTGAATAACCGGCTTGACTTTCCGAAACCTTCTTTCGAAAAATGCATTTTTATAGCTTTTTATTTGTTCATTATAGGCAATCGAAATAATGGTGACAGATTTAACTTTCTTAACCATCGTCAGAAAAATATTGAATGCCTTTTTGTATGCAACGCGATCACTGCTATTGGTTCTTATATCTCCAATAATTAATTCGTTAATCCACCTGCCGCGTTGATTTGATTTTAAATAAAAGGTAATTTTATTTATACCATCATCATAATTGTAATACGCATAATTATTTTCGGATCTTGAAGAAAAAAACCAATCATCAAAATCAGGAGTTCTTTGTAACTTGTAAAATGGTGAATCACCTTCAACAAGAACGAGGGGAGTCGCGGAAAACTGCGTAAGTATGCTTTTCCTATTAAACAAAAATGCAAAGGGATTAACTAATTTGATACGCCAAATCAAATCAAATGGATTTTCATAACCGAATTTCATAAAACTGGGATAAGAAGCAGAAATATGAGGGAATGCAAATAAAAAATCCACATTCAGCTTCC
>JBQCJM010000230.1:0-2519 GCA_051952715.1 Flavisolibacter sp. | reverse complement strand
GCACTGTTAGATGTCATCTATGAAAGCATAGAAAGATTTGTTTTTGTTGATGATAAAATAGCTTGACCTTTAGGTGACTGACAGTGCTGAAGTAAACAACACTTTCAACTCATTAACCTTCAACTTTATTCAATCACCCAAAACCTTCTTTATGAACCAGGATCAGAAACCAGCAGACAGAAAACAAAATTCTAACACTCTTACCACAAGACAGGGGCACCCGGTAACAGATAATCAAAACATGCGTACCGTTGGCAACAGGGGCCCGGCTACTATGGAGAATTACCAGTTTATTGAAAAAATAACACACTTCGACCGGGAGCGGGTGCCGGAAAGAGTGGTGCATGCAAGAGGCGCCGGTGCGCATGGTTATTTTGAATCGTATGGAATGGTGGGTAACGAACCGGTAGCGAAATATACAAGAGCAAAGCTGTTCCAGGAAAAAGGAAAACGTACACCGGTTTTTGTCCGGTTTTCTACAGTAGGGCACGGCAACCATTCGCCCGAAACCCTGCGGGATCCGAGGGGATTTGCTGTGAAGTTTTACACCGAAGATGGCAATTGGGATTTGGTAGGCAACAACCTTAAGATATTTTTTATCCGCGACGCTATTAAATTCCCTGATCTCATTCATTCGCAAAAGCCTGACCCTGTCACCAACATCCAGAGCGGCGAACGCATTTTTGATTTTATCTGCAACACGCCGGAGGCCATGCACATGGTTACTTTTCTATTTTCGCCATGGGGCATTCCAGCTAATTACCGCCAAATGCAGGGCAGCGGTGTTAACACATATAAATGGGTAAACCAGGAAGGGCAGGCCGTACTTGTAAAATACCATTGGGAACCTAAACAGGGCATTAAAAACTTAACACAGGCACAAGCACAGGAAATACAGGGAAAAAATTTCAATCATGCTACACAAGATCTGTATGAAGCTATAGAAAGAGGCGATTTTCCTGAATGGGAATTGTTGATCCAGGTAATGAGCGATGACGACCATCCTGAATTAGATTTTGACCCGCTGGACGATACGAAGATCTGGCCGGAAGATCAATTTCCGTGGATGGCGGTAGGAAGGATGGTGCTGAACAAAAATCCCGAGAACTATTTTGCCGAAGTGGAGCAGGCCGCATTCGGAACTGGTGTGTTGGTTGATGGACTGGATTTTTCTGATGATAAAATGCTGCAGGGAAGAACACTTTCTTACTCCGACACACAACGCTATCGCGTAGGCCCGAATTATTTGCAGTTGCCTATTAATGCACCCAAAACACATGTGGCTACCAACCAACGTGACGGGCAAATGACTTACAAGGTAGACATGGCACAGGGGCAAAATCCTCATATCAACTACGAGCCTTCCCTCTTAAACGGATTGAAGGAAGCGCCGAAAGTAAATAAAGATTATGCGCCGCATTATGATGCTAACCTGGTAAAACAAAAAATTGATCGTACCAATGATTTTAAGCAGGCCGGCGAACGTTACAGGACGTTTGAAGACTGGGAGCGGGATGACCTGATTTTAAATTTAGTGAACACATTAAAAACGGCCGATAAGCGGATACAAGATAAGATGATTGAACTGTTCACTCAATGCGATGCTGAATACGGACAAAGAGTTGCCGATGGATTGCAGAAGGCCGGAAATGATATGAGCAAAGGACCGATTGGTTCAACAGGAACGGAAGACGCCGTACAGCAGGCAACGCAGCAATCGCATGAGGCAAAGTCTTATTAGTGTCAATGACACATGAAAGTGTTGAGCGATGAGGGTTTGTGGTTGTTAGCCAATTTAGGAATCTCAGTACATCAGCAGGATATTGCCTTGACATTTAATAACTAAAGCAAATCACAACCAACGGTTGTGATTTGCTTTCAACTTTAGTTCTTTTGCATCCGGACTATCCCGGAGCATTCGCAACCGATTGTTGTGATTTGCTTTCAACTTTAGTTCTTTTGCATCTGCGGTGTGGCTAAGGCTTTAATATTTTCAGTTGTGATTTGCTTTCAACTTTAGTTCTTTTGCATCCATTTATGCAAGTCATTTCACTAAATGAGTTGTGATTTGCTTTCAACTTTAGTTCTTTTGCATCCAGGTGGATTGTATGGACAAGGAAAAAACAGTTGTGATTTGCTTTCAACTTTAGTTCTTTTGCATCACCGAAAAAATCAGCAAGAATTTCACAGTTGTGATTTGCTTTCAACTTTAGTTCTTTTGCATCCCCTTCTAATGGAACAACCAAACACACTCGGTTGTGATTTGCTTTCAACTTTAGTTCTTTTGCATCAGCGGCGGCGAGTTTAAAACCACCGATGTTGTTGTGATTTGCTTTCAACTTTAGTTCTTTTGCATCCGACACCACCGGCGGAAAGCGCCGGAATTAGTTGTGATTTGCTTTCAACTTTAGTTCTTTTGCATCTACAAGTTCGGAAACGATTTACACGCATTGGTTGTGATTTGCTTTCAACTTTAGTTCTTTTGCATCTTACCTACACCAACGCCTACAATGGTGCCG
>JBQCJM010000229.1:0-7138 GCA_051952715.1 Flavisolibacter sp. | reverse complement strand
CCCAAACCTACAATACCGGGAACATTCAGTGTGCCGCTGCGCATGCCTTTTTCATGCCCGCCACCATCTATTTGTGCCGCCAGCCGCACCCTTGGATTTTTACGGCGAACATATAAAGCACCCACGCCTTTTGGTCCATACATTTTATGCGCCGATAAAGCCATAAGGTCAATGCCGTCTTCGTTTACATCAACCGGAATTTTGCCTACGGCCTGTGTGGCATCGCTAAAAAATAAAACATTGTGCCTGCGGGCCATGCTGCTAATCTCCCGCACCGGCATGATGGTGCCAATTTCGTTGTTGGCATACATCACGGCTATTAAAATTGTTGTTGGCTGAATAGCTGCTTCCAGCTCCTGCAAATCAACCAGGCCATTTTCCTTTACCGGCAGGTAAGTAATGTTGGCGCCCAGTTTTTCCAAATGTTTGCAGCTGTCTAAAACAGCCTTGTGTTCAATGGTGCAGGTAATAATGTGATTGCCTTTACCGGCATACATTTCATACACACCCTTCAGCGCCAGGTTAGCGGCTTCGGTGGCGCCTGAGGTAAAAACAATTTCGCTGGCATCGGCGCCGATCAATGCCGCCACCTGCTCCCGGGCATATTTTACCGCTTCTTCTGCCCGCCAGCCAAAAATATGATTGCGGCTGGCGGCATTACCAAAATGTTGTGAGAAATAAGGCAACATGGTTTCCACCACTCTTGCATCGCAAGGCGTTGTAGCGTTATAATCCAGGTAAACCGGTAGTTGCATTATTTAAGTTTTGCCTTTGCAAATTTACCGCAAATACGGCGCATGATAAAAGCGGTATAGGTTATAGCCATTAATTTTACCCTAATTGCAAAACCATTAACAATGCTTAAAGTGGAACATATAGGAATTGCCGTTCGTTCTTTATCGCAGTCGGTGCCCTTGTTTGAAAAATTATTGAACGCCGGTTGCTATAAAACAGAGTCAGTTGATTCGGAAAAAGTGAACACCGCTTTTTTTCAAAAAGGCGAAACAAAGATTGAACTCTTGGAATCGGCAACCGAAGATGGCGTGATCCAAAAATTCATTGACAAAAAAGGCGAAGGCCTGCATCATATTGCTTTTGAAGTGGCCGCTATAAAAGCAGAAATGGAGCGGCTGAAAACCGAAGGCTTTATCTTATTACATGACGAACCTAAAAGCGGCGCCGATAACAAGCTGGTTTGCTTTCTTCATCCTAAATCCACCAACGGTGTGTTGATAGAACTGTGCCAGGAGAAGAGAGAGGTTTGATGTTTGGCGTTTAGGGTTGAGAGTTTAGGGTTTAGAGTTGTTGGTGTGGGCTGTGGGGAGGCATCTTCTTTTGGGAGGATGGCTTTCTTATAGCAGTATGATTTGTTATCTCTTGCTGTTAAAACATTTTACTTTACTAATGCATCCTCTTACTAATGCATCTTCGAAAAGCAAGGTTAGTGTACAGGCATCCCCTCCTCTGGAGGGGCCTGGGGGTGGGTTCTTCCCCTTAAAACAACCGGGGTTTAGCTGCCTGTAACCCACCCCTTTCTACAACTACTTTATTACAAGAGCCTGCGGCCCCTCCAAAGGAGGGGATGGAGCATCTTTTAGTGCAAGAGACAGTGGTGTAGGTTTGTTATAGCAGTACGTTTGCTATCTCTTACCATTAAAGACTCTCCATGGTTATAAAGCATCATCAAAAAGCAGGGGCTGTGTTGAAGCATCCCCTCCTTTGGAGGGGATGGGGTGGGTTCTTATAGCAGTATGTTTTTACTTGTCTTCCCCGACGGAGGAAGGATCTGTGGTAACCACTATAAGCGACTTTTGCAAACAGCAATACTGGTTGTATCGTTTCCCTAAAGAACAGTTCAAAGGCCCCTCCTTCGTCGGGGTGACAATCGAGAGGCTAGCCTTTTATAACCTTTCTGATTATGGAGTGCAAGAAAAGTAGTGCATGGTTGTTTGTCATGCTGATACTTCCTTCGTCAGTACAGGCTGCGGAAACATCTTTGCACTGCACCATAAACGACTATGACAAACGGTACTACCGTTAGTATCATTTCTGAAAGAACAACCAACAAATCCCCCTTCGTCGGGAAGACAAGGCAAGAGGTTTTTTTACAATCTCTTTGATTTTCGAAGTGCTTCTAAGCAGGAAGGAATAATGCCCTCGTTTCTTATAAACCAAGCTTTAGTATCTACACACCACCACCCAACTACCAAAAAGAATCACCCTAACGGTAACGACTATTGCTAAGCCCCTTCAGGGGTTTGGGGTTGTCGCAAAAAACAACCCCCGGTGACATCACCAGGGGCCATTCCGTCGTCCGAAAAAAATATTTTTATAAAGCCACCTGGCGGGCAATGTTTACATTGTTTCCATTACTAACCGATACTACATAGTTACCTCTTACTGTAGTATTTAAAACTACCTGGCCAATGGGCTGTGCAATTTTTTGTTCGCTTACCACCTGTCCGCTTAAAGAAATCAAACGAACGGTAACGCTGTTTTGTATTTGCTGCGGAAACTGTAAAACCAGTTTGCTTTGCATAGAAGCCACTTTAATATCGGCAGTGGTTGCTGCTTTTATTGATTTGATAGCGGTGTAGGTAGCTTTACCACTGAAATCGGTTTGCTTAATGCGGTAATAAATCACTTTCGACGCTACGCTTCTATCGGTGTACGCATAGTTGTTTACGTTACTGCTGTTTCCTTTAGCCGCAACAGCTGCAATGCGGTTCCAGTTGCTGGCATCAAAGCTGCGCTCTACTTCGTACTGGTCAGCATTTACTTCTTCCGAAGTTGACCATTGGATCAACACGTCGTTGTTCTGCTGTGCCACGCTAAAGCCAAGGTATTTTACCGGCAAAGGCGTAGGAGAAAAGGCGGCAAAGCCATAAGGCGAAGAACCGGTTGTTTTAGATGCCACGGCAGGACCTGACAACGTTCCTTCAGAACCCAGGTATTTAGGAACACCCACTATTAATATCTTATCTGAACTATTATTCTTTGCTGTTTTAATTTGTCCTGTAGAGTCAATAACAATCACACTGTTCACGCCCAGGTTCAACTTACCTACATTCAAATTCAGGATGCCTTTGATCTTGATATAAAGATTGACGGTAGTAATATCGAGGTTATTGTCAACCACCAGGGTAATGTTTTTAGGAATCACAACGGTATCGCCGTTAATGGGCAGACGGCCCTGGCTCCAGGTAGTAGTTTGCCACCACTTACCATTATTTGCAACCACAGTGTTTACAGGAGCAGAAAAAGAGAAAAGAGAAAAAAGTACGAATACAGCGATGAAGTAAATATGTTTCATAATACGGATTCTTTAGTTGTTTTCTTAGGATTGGTAAATGAAGCGGGTAAAGTTTTCTAAGGGGTTTTGCTTACCAGTTTCATTCAGCGAGAGCAAAAGTATCATGCACTTATGTAAGATGCAAGTATTTCTACGAATTTTTTTTCGGAAAACCACATATTTAAACGTAACTGCCTGGTTTTAATAGCGTTAGCCACTAAGTAAATTCCTTTAGTTTTTTTAAGAAACCGGCTAAAAATGAAGCAGTAACGGCCATGGAAAATCGTAAATGCCACATCCGGCTTTTTGTAGATGCCCTAAGTAATTAAAAAATTTTCTTCTTAATTTCAATAAAGCAATCCCTTAATCATGACTAAAAAAAGACTTAGCCCCCGCTCTTTTCTTTTAGCAAGTGCTTCCGTGTTCTTTTTTAGCCTGCTGCTATCGTGCAACGGGAAAAAAAATGCCTCTAACGAACCGGTAGCCACCGACAGTACCAGCCAGCTGGTGAGCAACGACTCCTTAAACGCCAAATATGAGCTGGGCAACATCAAACTACCCCCCGGCTTTAAGATCAGCGTGTATGCCGAAGTGCCCAATGCCCGCAGCCTGTGCTGGGGCGCCAATGGAACCTTGTTTGTAGGCAACACGGGTGGCAATTCCGTTTATGCCATTGCCGATAAGGATAAAAATGGCGTGGCCGATAAAGTGTATAAAATTGCCTCGGGCCTGAACACCCCCTGCGGCGTGGCGTTTAGAAACGGCAGCCTGTATGTAGCGGAGATCGGCCGCATTTTGCGCTTTGATGATATTGAGAACAACCTGCAAAAACCGCCTGCCTATAAAGTGGTGTACGATAAATTACCCACAGATAAATGGCACGGCTGGAAGTTCATTGCTTTTGGTCCCGATGATAAATTGTATGTGCCGGTAGGCGCCCCCTGCAATGTGTGCATCCCCGACTCCCTTCATGCCTGCCTTACCCGCATGAACCCCGACGGCACCGGCTTTGAAGTATTTGCCAGGGGCATCAGGAACACCGTAGGCTTCTCGTGGCAGCCGCAAACAAAAGCGCTTTGGTTCACCGACAACGGCCGCGATGAACTGGGCGACAATATTCCCAGCGACGAATTGAACACGGCCCCTAAAGCAGGTATGCACTTTGGCTTTCCTTACTGCCACCAGGGCGACATTTTAGACCCCCAGTTTGGTAAGGGAAAAAACTGCTCCGACTTCACGCCGCCGGCTTATAAATTAGGCCCGCACGTGGCCTCTTTGGGGATGCGCTTTTACACAGGGCAAATGTTCCCGGCCGAATACAGGAACCAGATCTTTGTGGCCGAACATGGCAGCTGGAACCGCAGTAAAAAGATCGGGTACAACATTACCATGGTAAAGATCGAGAACAACAAGGCCACGCAGGCCATCCCTTTTGCCACCGGCTGGCTGCAGCCCGGCGATAAAGTAATTGGCCGCCCTGTAGATGTAATCGTAGCCGCCGACGGCGCCCTGCTGGTCAGCGACGATTCGAAGGGTGCGGTGTACCGGATCACGTATGGGAAGTAGTTTGAGAGGAGATAGTGGTCAGCTTGTGCGGACACAAGCTGTGGCTATAAACGACCATTCATTGGTTTTTCTAATACTCAAATAATTGTAAAAGCCCCCACAGTAAACCCTTTCACTTGTCACCCCGAGGTACGAGGGGCCTTTGAACTGCTTTGTAAAAAATGTTGCAACCAGTATTACTCCTGGCAATAGTCGTCTATAGTTTTTACCACAGATCCCTCCTTCGTCGGGATGACAAACTACCAGTCAGTACTATTTCATACCTTCCGATAATGGTAAAGGTGCCAATAATAAACACTCTTGCTTGTCACCCCGAGGTACGAGGGGCCTTTGAACTGCTCTTTAGGAAAAGGACACCAACAGTATCAGTTTTCGCAATTGTCGTTCACAATACAGACCAAAGATCCCTCCTTCGTCGGGATGACAAGCAAAAAACATCACTGTTTCTTACACGCCGGTAATGGTAAAGGTTGCCAATGGTAAAACATAACAGCGCTTTAACCACTGCCATGCTTTGCTGCAATGCTTATTGGTCTATGGGTATCTTCTTGCCGTTTTCCTGTAGCCACTGGTCAAAATTTTTAAGCTGGGGATTTAATTCTTTGGAATACGATACATCCCGGGTGGCATTGAGCTCTTTTTCAAAATCGCGGTAGAACTGGAACATATTTCCCAGGTCATCGGCACCTGGGAAGCCAAAAGCCCGGTACGTATCGGGTGTTACATTATTATAGATCACTTCCTGCCCGACAGCTTTTGAAATACCGGCTGCCATTTCCTGCCCGGTAACATAATCGCCGGCTATGCCTACGGTTTTGCCCACCAGCTCCCTGCCCTTTTTAAAAATGCCATAAGCACATTTGCCGATATCTTCCGAGGCGATGCCTGCCATGGTTTTATCATCGAGCGGGAACGTAAGGTATTGTTTTCCATCGGGGCCTTTTTTAGGGCCTGCACCGAAATAAATAAAATTATCCCAGTAAAAAGAAGCCCGTAAAAAAGTGACGGGCACTCCCAGGCCGGTAAAGAAATGATCCGATTCGCCTTTGCCATCAAAATGCGGCACCTTGTAATTTTCCATCAGCGTAGGCATGCGGTTATCATCCAGCGGTACATATTTCCGGGTATCTTCCAGCGTTGACCATATTACATGTTGCAGGCCTGCCGCCTTTGCCGCTTGGGCCATGTGTTGCGCTTCCGTCATTTCTTTTTCGGGGGAGAAATGAGCCCAGTAAAACGTAACGAAATAAGCGCCGTAGGCACCCTGCAAAGCTTTTTGCATACTGGCCGGGTCGTCAATATCGGCAGTAACCAGCTCTGCACCCATGCGGGCCAGTTCTTGTGCTTTGTCGGCATTTACATCACGGGTAACTGCTCTTACAGCAAATTCGCTGTTGGCATCGTTGAGGATGGCACGGGCCAGGCCGCCGCCCTGTGCCCCGGTAGCGCCGAATACGGCAATAGTTTTTTTGGCTGACATAAATTTTGTTTGAAGGATGAACAGGTAGCACTGTTTCAAAAAGGTGAGGATGGTAAAATGCGTTCCTTCCAAAATTAACGAATGTTAAGCATGAAGTGGGG
This sequence comes from Flavisolibacter sp., assembly GCA_051952715.1. GTDB lineage: Bacteria > Bacteroidota > Bacteroidia > Chitinophagales > Chitinophagaceae > Flavisolibacter. The sequence continues at coordinate 699 of JBQCJM010000229.1, read as the reverse complement.
GAAGTTCGTTTGTTTTTACCCGGTGGGGCTGCCACCAGTAAACACTCCCGCCTTGCCACCCTGAGGGAAAGGGGCTTTGGATTGCTGTTTAGGAAATGTTTTCATCAGTATTACGCTTGCCAATAGTCGTTTATAGTGGTTACCACATATCCTTCGTGCCTCGGGAAGACAAACTACCAGTCAGTACTGTTACTACTATTCCCATATTGTAAGGGCAGACAATTGTAAAGCTTCTTGCTTGTCACCCTGAGGCACGAAGGGTCTTTGGGTTGCTCTTTAGGAATGATACCAACCAGTAGTACTCCTTGCAATGGGTCGTTTACAATGCGGTTCAAAGATGGCTCGTGCCCCGCCATGACAAACGGCCATTCATTACTTGTTTGGAAACACACCGAAAACCAGGAAGGTTATAAAAAATCCCCTATCTCCCCACAAAAGCAAAAGACCGTCTTCAAAAAACGGTCTTACATCATCCATCAGCCATCCCTCCTACTGCACCAGCCTCGATAACACGGGGTCGCTGATCACCTCCTGTTCGTTTCTGCCGTAGGCGATCACCCGCACCCAGTACTTCTTGCCGGGCTGCAGATCCGTGATGGTTATTTTAGACAAAGTACTGTTCTGGCTGATCCACACACTGTCCTCGCCAAGGGGGTCTTCGGTATATTGATACACGTAAGTGAGGGCCCCTTTTAAGGT
>JBQCJM010000228.1:0-49029 GCA_051952715.1 Flavisolibacter sp. | reverse complement strand
TTTTGGCAGCAGCGATCTTTTACTTCGTGCCGATGTGCGGGCACCCATTAATGTCACCAACTTTTTTGGGCTGGGCAATAATACAGTTTTGAATACAGACGAAGTGGTATATTTCAGAACCCGTTACAACATCACTACTTTATCAGCATTGGTGCGTAGGCAATTGCAATCGTGGTTACGCATTTATGGTGGCCCTATTTTCCAGCATTTTAAATTGCCGCAGGCAGAGAATAGCGGAAAGTTTATAAACAACACAAATGTCAATGGCCTCGATCCCGCCACTTTATACCTGCCAAAAACTTATTTAGGTGCCGAAGCTTTACTGGATATCAATTCAAAAAATAACCAGGTAATTCCTACACGTGGTTTTGTCTTGGATGCAGGTGTACGCCAATTGTTCGGATTAAATGATCAAAGCCATACGTTAACGCAGTTTCACTGGGATATGAGCGTGTTTGCTTCATTTGTTCCGCAATCAGCATATGTGTTTGCTACCCGCTTTGGCTACTATCGCAACTTTGGAAAATTTGAATTTCAGCAAGCCAATTATTTGAGTGGTACCGAAAACCTGCGTGGTTTTAGAAGAAACCGTTTTGCCGGAAGAAGCATGGCTTTTAACAATACAGAGCTTCGCCTGAACCTTGGAAAATTCAATACATATCTTTTCCCCGGCTCGTACGGCATACTTCTTTTTAACGATATAGGAAGAGTTTGGACAGATGGTGAAAGTTCAAACAAATGGCACGACGGTTATGGCGGCGGCATTTGGATCTCGCCTATTCAACGCTTTGTAGTTACAGCTTCTATTGCCCATTCAAACGAAGAAAAGCTTTTACCTTATGTGACATTTGGTTTCCAGTTTTAATGAATACATCTGCAATGCTGATTAAATCATAAAAACGACACTTGCGTGTGGCCGTCATGCTTTATCGTTCGCACAATGGCTGGCTTGAAATTTTAATATACTTATTCAATAAAGCTGAACCATGCAAAGTAAATGGATGTTCATACAGATTGTGTTGCTATACACTTTGTGCATTCAGTTATTTTTTGCAAAAAATGGTTTGGCCCAAAAAAATTCCGACAGTGTTACTGTAGCCATTGCACCGGAGTACAATGCGGTTTCGGGCATTCATCGTTTTTTGTTTGGAGAAAGCTATCGCAAGCTTTGGGCCGCGCCAGTAAAGCTGAAAACTTTTTATTTAAATAAAGAAAAAGGTGGCTTAACTGTTTTGCAAAAAGGTGGCGGGCTGCAAACAAAATCTTTGCGCCTGCAGGATGCTACCGGAAAAGAATGGGTTTTGCGAAGCGTACAAAAATATCCTGCACGTGCCTTGCCCCCAAAGTTGAGAGCTACCATTGCAAAAGATATTTTGCAGGACCAGGTAGTAACAAGCCATCCTTATGCTGCTTTAACCGTGCCCCCGCTTGCCGAAGCTTTAGGCATTCCGCATACACATCCTCAAATTGTCTATGTTCCCGACGACCCGGCCCTGGGCGAATACCGACAGGAGTTTGGCAATTCGGTTTTGTTGTTTGAAGAAAGGCAACCTAATGATTCTATCGACACAGACAATACAGAAAAAACACAAGCCAAACTTAGAAGTGATAATGATGTACGCATCAATGATACATTGCTGTTAAGAGCCAGGTTGTTGGATCATTTTATGGGCGACTGGGACCGGCACGAGGATCAATGGCGCTGGGAAGAAAATAAAGTGAATGGACAAACTGTTTACACGCCTTTTCCCAGAGACAGGGACAAAGCATATTATACTACTTCAGGTTTGTTTCCGTCCATTCTTTCACATCAATCGGGGAAGGCCAACCTGCAACCGTTCAAAGGAACCATAAGAAACATTAATGGTTATAACTACAATAACCGTTTTTTTGACCGCTATTTTTTAACAGGGCTTGACGAAAATGATTGGAAAGAACAAATTGCTTTTGTACAAAGCAAACTTACCGATAGCCTTATTGCCAAAGCTTTGCTTTTGATGCCAACGAATATTTATAAGCTTTCTGCAGAAAAGATCTATCAGATATTATTGGCAAGAAGAAATAATTTACAGAAAATAGGCTTAGACTACTATAAATATCTTGCAAAATATGTTGACGTAGCGGGCACCGACAAACATGAACTGTTTGAAGCTAAATACTTAGAGGATGAGCATATTGATCTTACCGTTCGAAAGATCAATAAAGAAGGCAAGCCAGAGCAAATAATTTATCATCGCAATTTTGATCCTGCAATTACTAAAGAAGTAAGATTATTTGGTTTGGGCAACAGTGATGTATTTTCTTTGGAGGGAAATCATCCTTCATCCATAAAATTACATTTGATTGGTGGTGATGATATAGACAGCTTTTACATTGATCCGCAACTACATAACAGGAGCAAAATTTTTATTTACGACAGAAGCGATGAAAAAAATATTTTCCCGCCAAAGCACACAGCCAAAATGCGACTGTCAACAGACAGCACTGTTAATGAATACAACTGGCACAACTTTAAATATGAAAAAATTAAGCCGGTGGTCTCCGTTTTTTATAACAAAGACAAAGGTGCACTGCTGCACTTGGGCTTTGTATACGAAACACAGTCGTTCCGTAAGGAACCTTATGGAAAGCAACATTTATTCGATGTTACTTATGGCAGCTTAAACAACTCTTTTTTATTTACCTACACGCTTGATTTGAAAAAAAGAACGAAGAAGAACGACCTTGTTGTAAATTTTGTAGCAAAAGGGCCTAATAATATTGACAATTTTTTTGGAGTAGGGAACGAATCACCATTTGCTAAAAGCGATGGTCATCAAATTGACTATTATCAAAACTTTTATAATCATCTCACCGGCGATGTACGTTTGTACAGAAACCTTGGCAATCACTTTCGAATTAATGCTGGCGCAGGTTTGCAATATTATAGCAGTCCTTCATCTAAAAACAGAAACCTTTTTTTGGGGCAATATGATATGGTGCATCCCAATGAAAAAGTTTTCGGCAGCAAATTATATTCTGGTTTCGTGGCAGGCATGGAATTAAACACAAAAGACGAAACCATGTTACCGGCAAAAGGTGTTTACTGGAACACGTTGTTTACGGGTATGTGGCAGATAGGCGATGAAAGTAAGTCTTATAGCCAGGTAAAAACAGACCTGGTTTTTTACCTGCCTTTTTTTAGCGATAGCAATATTGTTATTGCCAACCGCGTTGGTGGTGGCACAAGCATTGGCCATCCTGCATTTTTTCAGCAATTGCAATTAGGCGGATTACAAAATTTGAGAGGATTCTACAACAGCCGTTTTACAGGTAAAAGCATGTTTTATCACTCAATAGAACTGAGGGCCAAATTGTTTGACTTTACTTCTTATCTTTTTCCGGGAACAGTAGGTGTTATTGGTTTTAACGACGTTGGGCGAGTTTGGGTACCGCATGAGTCTTCTACAACATGGCATCATGGTTATGGTGGTGGCATTTTTATTATACCGGCTGATTTAATATTGATACAAGCTGCCGTTGCAAGATCTGTAGAAGGCACTCAACCTTATGTTTCAATAGGATTGAGCTTTTGAGATAAGGCTTTGACTTTCGCAGGAAGCGTAACCATGTACGGACAGTCCAAATCATTTCCTCATCACTTCTTTCTCTGTGTTGACATCTTCCTTTTTAGATGCTTCAGATGTTTCCATATCATAGTTCACTTCTACCCGTATAGCTTTTAGCCCGCTAATGCCTTGCGTGTCTTCCAACTCTAAATGTTCAACGTTATCTGCCAGCAAACCTTCTTTTTGCAAAAACTCTATATATTCCAAATATTCTGCAAATTCTTTTTGCTGCGAATAAACAATACCTATTTTTCCTGGCTGCGTCAATCGTTCCTCGCTGTCTTTAAGGTGCACTTTGTCAATACGTTTTTTTACAATTTCGTAGCGAATATTATACGCACCGTCCACATCAAACTTTCGTTCCTTCCTTCTAAAGCTAATGGTTAAAGGAATGGAATGCGCCAATATTAATTGTGTAGTTTTTAAAGGAAGGCTCAGGCGTTTTTCTAAAGAATTGGTTAGCCGTGCCGCCTTGGCCAATAGCGAAAGCTGCCACAATTTTAAATTACTTACATACATCTCATTAAAAGGCGTATGTGGTGAAATGGACTGTCCTACATAAATATTGAACTCTATACCGTCTGTAACATAGCGTTCAAAATAATGCGGATATACTTCCTGCGCTGCCTGCTGCTCGCTGTCCATAAAACGATCCAGCACATCATTAATGCGGGTAATGCTTTCCTCGTAAGCCTTTCGTTTGTTGTAAACAACTTTTCGTTGAGGATCGAGGGCCGCAAAATAATTGCTGATGGTTTTTTTTAATTCAGGTTTTGTACTACGCAAGTTTTTAAACAATGCATCAAGATCGTTTTGCAAAAAATCATAGATCAGCATTTCATCATCAGATATAAGCGCCTCAGATACAGAAGCGATATATTTATCTATGCGAAATTGTATTTCCTTCAACAATGGAAACTCCATTATTTTATCGGCTTTGGCCAGCACTGCTTTAGCCATTTCCAGTTGCTCCAGCATATCCTGTTGAATAGAAGCGCTTCTTTCAGTAGAAGAATTTCTTACATCGATAGAACCGTACAAAGGATAAACATCTTCGAAGGAAATAGCAGGCATTCTTGTCAGTTCATTTATTTGCTGATGCTGTAAATAATGAAATGCCGCTTCTGTAAATTTCCATTCTACAGCGGGTTGGATGGCAGTGAAATGATCCTTAATGGTTTTATCAATTTGCATTTCAAGGCTTTCATTGGTTTTTTCCAGCGCCAGGGCAAACAATTGTATCACCGGCTGAATTTTTGCCAGGTGGCTGAACTGCAACCTTCCTTTAATTTCGCAGGCTATTTCCAATAAACCAATCAACTCTCCGTCTTCTCTTTTCAGCGGGCAAAGTATCAGGCTTTTAATTCCCTGGTCGTAGTAGTATCGCAGCAATTCATTGAAACGGCTGCTGCTTTCATTTAATATCTCGTAAAGAATGGGCTGGCTGGAGTGACGAAATACATCGCGGCATTGTTCGCTGATTTTATCCTTGTTATTAATAACTTCTTCGTTGGCAAACAAAATGCTGTTCTTGTAATGCGCCTCAGTATACAGGTAATAATCATTCTTTTTAAAAAAAGGCGTAATGCCTATGCGTACTCTTTTTAAGCCAATCAAACTTTGTACATGCTGTTGCAATTCATTATACACTTCTACATCGGTAAAAGCGTTGATGTTGATTAAAGCGTTTTTAATTTCATTGATTACCTGTTCTTCTGTAACATCGGCCACATCAATGACCACCAAACCCTCGAACTGGAAATTATCTAACGGAAACAGCTCTTTCAACTCTTCCATTTCTATGGCTCTATGTGGAGAAAAACTGGTGGGCAAAGCAAAATCTTTATTAATGCATTTTACTTCTACAAATTGCGTATTCAGCTTCAACTCATAATATTTTGTGAGTCCATTTTCTGCATCGGCAAAAGCATGCACCGATGTGGCGGTAGCAGGCACCGAAAGCGAATAAAATTTTTGAAGAATAAGATTGTATGCCAGCGACAGATTTGCTTTTGCGATACCAATATTTGTTTTATAATCCGGAATGTTGATAACGTTGCCTTCTTTTAAAAATAGTTCTCTAAAAAGCGGTGAAGCATATACTGTTTCGGCAGTGAAAGGAAAAGCAATAGCATTAATGCCTTGGTTAGTGCCCGTGGACGGAGGAAAAATAGTGGAAAATAAAGTTTCAACCAGTAATTCATGTTTTAGCAATGTGGTGGCACTCTCCATTGGCTGCATCAATTCAGGATTAGCTTCTATTTCATTTATCAACCCCTGATACAAGCGTTTAGCGCCGGTTCTGCCTTCCGCAATCATTTTTTTTAATACCATTACCAAAGGCTGTAGCGATAGTAGGCTGTTAAAACCATCATATAAGTTTGAAACGGTTGTCATTGAATTAGATGCGGTTTAGTGGCAAATGGTATGAATACTAATTTCCTGCCGCTATATAAAACAAGCTCTGCGCCAAAAATGGTCAACAAAAAGCCTCACTACCAAATACCATATAATTTGTGCGAACAAGGCATCCTCTAAGGTTTTAAATATAGAAACAGAACGTAAAGTGGAAGTAATATTTCCCAGGAAAGTCTGTTAATCAATTCTAAGCCCTTTGCTTTTTTACAACGGTGTGGTAATATTTACACACAGGCTTAAGTCCGCACTCAAAACATTTTGGATTGCGTGCCACGCATGTATAGCGGCCGTGCAGTATTAACCAATGATGAAATTTATGCACCAGTTCTGTTGGAATATATTTTACTAGTTGCATCTCGGTTTGCAAAGGATTTTTGGCGTTCACGGTTAAGCCAATACGTGCCGACACACGAAACACATGCGTGTCTACAGCCATATTGGGCTGTTTGTCAATAACCGATGTTATTACGTTAGCCGTTTTTCTGCCCACGCCGGGTAGTTGCACCAATTCTTCAACGGTCATAGGAATTTCGCCGTGAAATTTTTCCATTACCATCTGCGCCATGCCTATGAGGTGGCGACTTTTATTTCCGGGAAAAGAAATGCTTTTGATAATGGCGAATACATCATCGTAATTAGCTTTTGCCAGTTTAGCCACGGTTGGATATATGGCAAACAACGCTGGCGTGGTCATGTTCACTCTTTTATCGGTGCATTGCGCCGACAAAATAACTGCTACCAACAATTCGTAAGTGTTGCCGAAAACAAGTTCTGTTTCAGCCTCGGGGCGTGTAATTTGAAAATAATCTATAACTGCTGCAAAGCGTTCAGGCCGGGTCATCGGCCGCTAAGTTAAGGGTGAAGGCGCACAGTTGAAAGGTCAAAAATTATTTGGCCTTCACAAACTTTTCTTCTTTTTGGGCATACTTTAAAACGTTCAGGATAACTTCTGTTCGCGGGGAAACTTTGATGGAATCAAGGCGTTTCATGGATGTTTGCAATACAGCTAATTTTTCTCTTAAAGACCAATCATTTTTCAGAGCGTCTTCAATAGCGGCAGTGGCTTCCGGACTTGTTTCTTTATACAAATAAAGAAGCAGGTCCTCTGGTGAGTAATTGTGCATAAACCAATAAGTCTTAAAAATTAAACAGGGTCCAGTAATTTGTTCGTCCGGTATAATAAACGACTTAGTGAAACTGTTATTGTGCTGCTGCGGTATTATTCTTTTCCAGGCTTTTGTATGATAAAAAGATCTTCATTGTCTCTTTTCATCAAATATTTTTCCCGGGCATATTTTTCAATGGCTGCGGGGTTGGATTTCAGTTCTTCCAAAGCTTTTCTTTCTTTGGCAATCTCAGCAGTATAATAAGCTTTGCTTTCCTTCATTTCATGCAGTTCGTTGCTTCTTTCACGTTGCGTAAGAATATCCTTCGCATCAAAAAAGATCATCCATATTACAAAAGCTATTAAAGTAATAGTGTATTTATTTTTTGCCCAGGATGGAATGCGTGACAGGATTTGCATAAATATCAGATGTAGGTGTTAGGTTGATGCTGGTGACCGGAGCTAAAATAGACAATTACTGTCATCTGTCAACCCTCTTCTGCCATCTTTATTTTGAAGATTCGATCAATTGGAGCAAAGCTTCTTTTTTGTCCGGCCATTCATCGTCAATAATGCTGAAAACGACTGTATCTCTAACCGTTCCATCTGCGTGAAGTCCGTGCTTGCGCAAAACCGCTTCTTTTACACCACCAATTTTTTCTACTGCTTTTTGAGAACGAATGTTCTGATGCGCCACGTCAAACTGTACGCGTTGAAAACCCAGGGTTTCGAAAGCGTATTGCAATAAAAGAAGTTTACACTCTTTATTTTCTTTACCGCCCCACACTTGCGGCACATACCAGGTATAACCAATGCTTAAACGCTTATGCGATGGCTCTATACCATAATAACGTGTCATCCCGATGATCGTATCGTCAATTGACTTGCGAATTACAAAGCTGGCTTGTCCGCCGGTATTGCGGGAATCGAAAGCCGCCTGTATGTATTTGTCAAACTGCTCATCAAAGCTGTTATTGATCAGAAGCGTCTTGGTAAATTCCCAAAGGCGTTCATTTTTGGCCAAAGTTTTTAAGAACGGCACATGTGCCATTTGTAATGGTTCAAGATAAACGTGTCTGCCTTTTAAAAGTGCTGCATCAATTTGCATGAGCGAATGGTAGATGATGGTTGGGGAACCGATTGAAAATGGAAGATGATAGTACATCAATAACCTATCATCTTCCCTCTTATTTATTTTTTCCCAAACTTTAATTTGTCAGAAGGATAGTAAGCTGATGCCCCTAATAATTCTTCAATGCGAATGAGCTGGTTATATTTTGCAATTCTATCGGTACGGCTGGCAGAGCCGGTTTTGATTTGACCGCAATTTAATGCCACTGCTAAATCGGCGATGGTAGTGTCTTCTGTTTCTCCGCTTCTATGGCTCATGATGGTATTATAACCATTATGCTGCGCCAGCGTAACAGCGTTAATAGTTTCAGTAATGGTCCCGATCTGGTTTACTTTCACCAGCAAGCCGTTGGCAATGTGTTTGTCGATGCCTTGTTGCAAACGTTTTACATTGGTTACAAAAAGATCATCGCCTACCAATTGTACTTTATCGCCTACTGCCTCGGTCAACATTTTCCAGCCTTCCCAATCATCTTCAGCCATTCCATCTTCGATAGAGCAAATGGGATATTGATTTACCCAGTTGGTCCAGTATTGCACCAGTTCTTCGCTACTCATACTTTTGCCATCGCTTTTGTGAAAAACGTATTTACCATCTTTGTATAGTTCGCTATTGGCTGCGTCCATAGCAATAAATACCTGCGAACCAGCTTTGTAACCCGCCGCATCAATAGCAGCCAAAACTGTTTCAATAGCTTCTTCGTTAGAACCGATGTTGGGAGCAAAACCACCCTCATCACCTACGTTAGTGCTATAGCCCTTTTTCTTTAGTACAGATTTCAGCGCATGGAAAATTTCAACCCCCCAGCGCAGTCCTTCGCTAAAGGAAGAAGCACCAACAGGCATTACCATAAATTCCTGGAAGTCTATTTTGTTATCAGCATGTGCACCACCATTTAAGATGTTCATCATAGGTACTGGAAGCGTTTTGGCATTGGTACCGCCAACATAGCGAAACAGCGGCAATGCAGCTTCTTCGGCAGCAGCTTTGGCTACGGCCATACTTACAGCCAACATTGCATTAGCACCTAACTTACTTTTATTTTCAGTGCCATCCAGTTCAATCATTAGCTGGTCAATGCCGGTTTGATCGGCCACATCGTAACCAACCAGTTCCGGAACAATGACGTCGTTTACATTTTCTACTGCTTTTAAAACTCCTTTGCCTAAGTAAACTTTTTTATCATTATCACGCAACTCTACAGCTTCGTGTACGCCTGTGCTGGCGCCGCTCGGCACGGCGGCTCTTCCAAAAGCGCCATCATCGGTTATTACATCTACTTCTACAGTCGGATTTCCACGGCTGTCAAGAATTTGACGGGCAAAAATTTCGGCTATGTTACTCATGTTTGATTGAATATTTAAAATTTAAGATTGACTATTTTATAACCGGCAAATAATTCTATCCGGCAACGCTGTTTTCTTTTGTTCTCAAATTTATAAAGCAAGCAAATATTCAAAGCACTGCATTAATTGTGCGGTTCAATCAGCAATCCGGCTTCCAATTTCCTAACTGCAGGTGTGCAGTAATTGAATTGTTGTGATTGCCTGGGACTTCTCTTTCGCATTGCAAAGAAACGATGTTGACACAACGCAGCAAAGAGAAAAAAAGAAAAGCATAAAATCAGTACAATGGCAAGAGCTTGCAGTTAGTTTGAATTTCAACTGCAATGCGTTTCTTTGTTTTATGAACGGTCAGCTATTATCATCACTCCAGGCTTTGGTACATTATTTTAAAACCGGCGCCACCCGAAGCTATCCGTTCAGAAAGCAACAACTTCAAAAATTAAAAACGGTTGTTCTTCTACACGAAAAAGAATTGCAGGAAGCTTTATACACCGATCTCAAAAAAAGCGCTGAAGAAAGCTGGGTAACCGAAACAGGGTTTTTAATTGCCGAGATCAATCATACACTAAAGCATTTAAAAAAATGGATGAAGCCACAAAAGGTTGCTACCAATCTTTTAAACTTTCCCGGCAAAAGTTTTATTTATAAAGAACCGCTGGGTGCAGCTCTCATCATTGGCCCATGGAATTATCCCTTGCAACTATTGCTTACACCATTAGTTGGCGCCATAGCTGCCGGTAATTGTGCAGTGCTGAAGCCAAGTGAATTTGCACCTGCAACAGCAGCAGTAATGAAAAAAATAATCGAAGAAAATTTTTCCAAAGAATACATTTTGTTCGTAGAAGGCGATGGCGCTGTTGTAGTTCCGCAAATGATGAACAATTTCAGATTCGATCATGTATTTTATACCGGCAGCACTGCTGTTGGCAAATTAATTTATGAAATGGCAGCAGTGCAGTTGGTGCCTGTAACCCTGGAGCTTGGCGGCAAAAGTCCCTGTGTGGTAGAAAGCGATGCCAATATAAAAATAGCAGCCCGCCGCATTGCCATGACTAAATTTTCTAACGCAGGGCAAATGTGTGTGGCGCCTGATTATGTGTTAGTGCATCAATCGGTGAAAGAAAGATTTGTACATGAACTGAAAACAACAATCATCCAGTTTTTCTCCGAAGACGCTTCTTCCAGTTACAATTATGGAAAGATCATTAATGAAAAACAGTTCAACCGTTTGATCAATTATTTGCAACAGGGAAAAGTTATTTATGGCGGTGGGTATGATGTTGCTCTTGGTTATATTGAACCCACCTTACTTGAAGATGTTGATTTGAATACCGCTGTAATGGGTGAAGAAATTTTTGGTCCTGTTCTTCCTATTATTTCGTTTACGACATTTGAAGAAGCCAAAAATATTATCAATAAAAATCCCAACCCTTTAGCTTTTTATGTTTTCACCGAAAGCAATGAAAAAGAAAAGCAGTGGATAGAAAAAATTCCGTTTGGAGGTGGCTGTGTAAATAATGCCAGCTGGCATTTAACCAATTTCAATTTACCATTTGGTGGCAGAGGCAATAGTGGAATTGGCAGTTATCACGGCAGGTATTCTTTTGACGTTTTTAGTCATCAAAAAGCAGTGATGAAATCACCTTCCTGGTTCGATCCAAAAATTAAATACCCTCCATTCAAAGGCAAACTAAATCTTTTTAAAAAACTCATCAGGTGACCCCGCAGGGACTCGAACCCTGGGCCCGCTGATTAAGAGTCAGCTGCTCTACCAACTGAGCTACGGAGTCTGTAATTACAAATTATGCTAAAATAATGATGCGATAAAAAATAGAAATCGCTTATCACAATTTCAATTGCGGAAATTTCCTATTTTATTACAATGCCATTGGAGACCTAAACTTCATTCGTCGTTGCTCTTCTTTCGCCAATTTGCTGGCGCCACATGGCATAATACAAACCTTTTTGCTGTAACAATTCGCTATGTGCCCCTACTTCTACAACTTTTCCTTTTTCCAAAACATAAATCACATCGGCATGCATAATGGTAGATAAGCGGTGGGCAATGAGTATGGTAATTTGCTCTCTTGCTTCGGAAATGTCACGGATGGTATTGGTAATATCTTCTTCAGTTAATGAATCAAGCGCCGAAGTAGCTTCGTCAAAGATCAGTAGTCGCGGATGGCGCAGTAAAGCCCTTGCAATGGAAATACGTTGTTTTTCACCCCCCGACAACTTCATTCCGCCTTCACCTAAAATGGTATTGATGCCTTTGGAAGAACGGCTCAACAAATATTCACACGATGCTTTGTGCAATGCTTCTAAAATTTCTTCATCATTGGCGTCGGGTTTTACAAACAATAAATTTTCTTTAATGGTGCCGGCAAATAATTGTGTATCCTGCGTTACAAAACCAATTTGCCTGCGCAGTTCGTTATATCTTATTTGAGAAGATGGTTGTTCATTAAAATAAATTTCACCGCTGGCAGGTAGATACAATCCAACCAATAGCTTTACAAGTGTAGACTTTCCTGAACCCGACGGTCCTACAAAAGCAATGGTCTCTCCTGTTTGCACACGAAAAGAAATTCCGTCCATCGCATTGTGTGCCGCTGTTTTATGCCTGAATACTACATCCTGAAAACGAATGGTTTTTAATTCGCCAATATCTATAGGGTTTTCAGGTCTTTTTTCAATAGGCTTGTGCATTAATATGTCGAAGCTATTGATAGAAGCTTCTACTTCGCGATAACTAAGAATGATGTTGCCGAGATCCTGCAAAGGGCCAAAAATAGAAGTAGAAATAAACTGCATGGTAATAAGTTCACCGGTTGTCAGCACTTTTCTGAAAATGAGCCAAAGCAAAATAAATAATATGGATTGTTTAAGTATGCTAAGCGTGGTGCCCTGCATAAAAGTTAATGAACGAACCTTTTTTACTTTCACCATTTCCAGCTCAAATATTTTCAACGTTTGCTCTTTCAACCTTCTGATCTCCGGGAATGTAAGACCTAAGCTTTTTACTAATTCAATGTTGCGTAATGATTCTGTAATGACGCCAGACATCCTATTGGTTTCGCGATTGATTGATCGCTGTGTGGTCTTTATTTTTTTGCTGAGTAATCCTGTAAGTGATCCCAACACCAAAATCCCGATTACAAAAACAGGAATGAGCATCAAGTTTTTAGTGACCGAATACCAGATCAGAAAACCAATACCTACTATAGATGAAAACAAAATATTGATGAAAGAATTGATAAACTGCTGTGTATCGGTTCGTACTTTTTGCAGCACCGATAACGTTTCGCCACTGCGTTGCTCTTCAAATTCCTGGAAAGACAAACGAAGCGTTTGTTTTAATCCGTCGTTGAAAATTTGCATGCCGAACTTTTGCACAGCCAGCCTTGTAAAATAATCCTGGAAAGCTTTAGCAATACGTGCCAGCAGTGCTATTGCAATGGCAACGCCTAACCACCACAACACGCCTTTTACCAACTGGTCTTCAGTGCGTGTACCCGGATTGGTGGCATATTCATCTATGATCTTACCAAAAATAATAGGGTCAACAAGGCTTAGTAACTGGCTTGCACCGGCAAGCAGTAAAGAAACAAAAATGAGCCAGCGCTGCGGCTGCAGATACTTCCATAATATCTTCATAAAAATTGGTAAGCTGCAAAAAGTAAGCCTTGTGATTTATACAAAACATTGATCTAAAAAGCCGTATAACAATCAACCCACAATAACATTCACCATGCAATCATTTTTTATACAAAAGCATTATTAGCCTTCAAATATTTTCGCATCAGCCAATCTCTTTGTACGTCATCCCCCAATAAAAAATGCGTTTCATCAAATTTTTCAAATCCCCATTTGGTATAAAAATCAATAGCCCGCTGGTTCTTTTCCCATACACCAAGCCATAATACTTCTTTGCTTTTTTCACTAGCAACATTAATGCTTGCCTGCATTAAAACTTTACCAACACCCTTACCTATCATATTTTGTGTAGTATAAATGCGTGCAATTTCCATCGCATTATTGTTACGTAAAGAAGCTGGTGCCTTCGATTCACGGATTTTTACATAACCAGCCACTTCATCGTCACAATAAGCCAACAAAAAAGTATTTTCAGGACTGCCTACTTCCATCATCAGCTTTCCCCTGGTAAACTGCTCTCTAAGAAATTTGTCCATATCTTCCTTAGTATTGTCTGCCGCAAATGTTTCGTAGAAAGTTTGCCGGCTAATGTCGGCAACCAATTCAGCAGCTTGTTTGGTAGCATAGCGGAGCAAAAAATTCATACTGTAAATCTCGCTTATTGTGCATTGCGACAATAATTTTTAGTGCATTAAAATATAATGTCACTGCATTTCACTATTTGAGAAAAACGAATACCGTTACAAAACATCATGGCGACAACACAAGGCAGCGCATAAAGTCTATCTTCGCTATAATGGATGGCGAATACTACATGAAACAAGCCCTAATGCAGGCGCAAAGAGCATTTGAAGAAGATGAAGTGCCTGTAGGCGCCGTTGTTGTTTTAAATAATAAGATCATTGCCAGAGGTTATAACCAGGTTGAAAAATTAAATGACCCAACAGCACATGCAGAGGTCATTGCACTGACATCGGCCTTTAATTTCTTAGGAAGTAAATATTTACCTGAAGCAGCATTATACGTTACCGTTGAACCCTGCCTTATGTGTGCCGGAGCTTTATATTGGAGTAAAATTGGCCGTGTGATATATGGCGCTTCCGATGAAAAAAATGGTTATTTGCACATTACAAAAGAAACCTCACCTTTTCATCCGAAAACAGAATTGATAAAAGGTGTTTTGAAAGAAGAATGTGCAGCATTGATGAAAGATTTTTTTAGACGAAAAAGATAATGGATCGTAACAAGGTTTTTTCTGTAAAAGCAAAGGTGGTAATGGTCAAAATAATAAAGCCTGACCGCAGAAACGGCCAGGCTTTATTATTTTATTTACTTTTTAGTAGCCAGGATTTTGCTGCGCCTCTAAACCGGGGTTAGCATTAATCTCATCCTGCGGAATGGGGAGAATCACTTTTTCGAAAGTCCGGTCAATAGTTTTGGGTCGATGGGAAACCGTTATTCCTCCAAATTCATCATTGAAAGTAATGGGCAGGTTCAGGCGCAACATATCAAAAAAGCGTTGTCCTTCTGTAAATAATTCTTTACTTCTTTCGTCCATAATCATTTCCATGGTAATGGTAGCTCCTGTAGCAGGCGCCAGGTTGGGAGAACGTTTGCGAATTTCGTTCAGATAAGTGGCAGCAAGATCTTTATCAATGTGATAGGCTGCTTCGGCTGCAATGAGATAAA
The DNA here is from genome assembly GCA_051952715.1 of Flavisolibacter sp. Lineage (GTDB taxonomy): Bacteria > Bacteroidota > Bacteroidia > Chitinophagales > Chitinophagaceae > Flavisolibacter. The sequence goes on along the minus strand of JBQCJM010000228.1, from coordinate 34,074 downwards.
TCTCTGAAAGACGGATCACCTTTATATTTACTGCAGTGGCTGTACTTTTTCCATCGCCTTCTAACATAGTACTGCCACTGTATTTGTAACTGGCGCCCAGGTGCGTAGGGCTGCTTTCGTCGTAGCTCATAACACCCCATCTTACATCATTTGGATCCTGATTTAACCTGTCAAGAAAATAGTCACTGGCCATAAACCAGCCTAACGCAGAACCCCCACCGTGCCCTTTACGGCGCAAATAATATCCCAGAGAACTGCTGCCTAAGTCGCTTTCGCTTGGAAAAATGCCCAGTTCAAAAATGGACTCAGAACCAAACTGTGTTTTCCAGGAGTTCACCCAGTCGGCATTGCTATACAACTTGTATACGTTGCTGTTGATAATTTCCTGCGCTGCGCTCAAAGCGTCGGCGTAGTTTTCCATATTCAGGTAAACCCTGGCCTGAATGGCCTTATTGCCATAATAATTTAGATAACCGTTCGATTTTGATTTTGAAAGCAGTGGCTCTGCTTCCTTCAGATCACTTAAAATTTGAGTATAGTTCTGTTCGACAGTGGCACGCAATGGTTGAGCCGATGCATCCAATGGTTCTGTGATGTTAGGTACGCCAAAGGATGATTTATCCTGCGAATAAGGCTTGCCATACAAACGCACCAAATCAAAGTACATAAGGGCTCTTGCGGTCAGTGCCTGCCCTTTGTAATTGTCAAAATCTTCAGTTGTTCCAGCTGCTTCCAATCGGTCAATGCTTGTAACGATGTTATTCGCCTGTAAAATGCAATGATAGATCTGGTTCCAAAAACCTGAATAGTTGTTAGATGATTTGGAATGATTGAAGGTGTATAGTGCATCTAACCCCCTTCCCTGAGAAAAAATTGTAAGGTCGCCTCCCTTTGTATCGCCATATAAAATAAAATTTCTTCCGTAGTAATCGGAGCTGGTCATTTTACTCATAAGGCCATTGATCATTACTTTGGCGTCAGCCGCTGTTTGTATAGCTGTTTCCGCCTCTCCGGAGTTGGTGGGTTTTACATCCAGAAAATCTTTTTTACACGAGGCGAACCCTACAAGCAAAAGCGTTGCAAAAAATATATTGTACTTTCTCATTTTAAAAATCTTTAGCAGTTTAGAAACTTAATTCAATACCAAAAGTGTATGTTTTGCCATAAGGAGTTTCCCATCCTCTTGTGCCATAGTTGTTCACTTCCGGATCGGCAATTTTGTATTTCGAGAAGGTTAACAGATTAGTGCCGCTTACATATACTCTGGCGCTGGCAAGGCCAATCCTGTTAATCAGTGTGCGTGGTAAACTGTAACCCAACGAAAGTGTTTTTAATCTTAGGAAAGTAGCATCATGCATTTGGCGTGTGCTAAATTTCATTGGATCGGTCAAATCATTACCGTCCAACTTAGGCAGCGTACCATTGGGATTTGCTTCAGTCCACATGTTTTCATAATAAATTTCTGAACGGATGCGTTCCCAATAATAACCATCGTCTGCCATATCTTTAAAAGCACCATCATACAAATAGCCACCAATTTTGTAAATAAAATTGACACCCACATTAAAATTGCCGTATTCAAGGTCGGTGCTAAGGCCGCCATAAACTTTAGGCAAAGCACTTCCCAATATCACATAATTAGCATTACTCCAATCGTAAGTAGCTCCTTTGCCATTTAGCAAAAAGTCTCCGGCAGTTTTGTCGTTAGGATCATTTACATACCAGCGGTTTTTACCATTGGCAGGATCCACACCGGCCCATTCATACCCATAGAACGAATAGGTGGATTCTCCTTCTCTATAAATGTATTGTGCCCTGTCGTCGCCACCGGTGGGGTCGTACCAAACGATGTCATTGCCATTATCTTCATCTGCACTTTTATACAGCTTGGTTACTTTGGATTTAATGAAAGATGCATTTGCATTTACACTCCATCTTAGTTTATTGGTTCGGATAATGTCGCCACCTAAACTAAGTTCCAATCCGTGGTTATTCATTTCACCAATATTTCTAAGTGTGGATGTAAATCCGGTTACTCTGGAAATAGGCACATATTGCAATAGGTCTTTTGAGTTGCGGTTGAAATACTCGATAGTACCATAGAGTCTTTGAGCAAATAGACCGAAATCTAAACCTACGTTGGTAACATAGTTGGTTTCCCATCTCAGATTTCTATCGGCAATAGAGCTAATGCCACCACCCGCTTGTTCCATATACTGATTGTTGTAACCAGCTAACGGACGCCAGCCATAATCTGCCGGAGGCAGCGTACCATTAATGCCATAAGATCCCCTTACACGCAGGTTGCTGATGTATGTTGCCTGGCTCATAAAGTCTTCTCTGTTGACTCTCCATGAACCAGCAATGGACCAAAAATTACCCCAGCGGGTCTCGGGCCCTAACTTTGAAGAACCATCGCGACGGTACGATGCCGAAGCAAAATACTTTTGATTATAATTATACTCCAGTCTTGATAAAATAGAGTTCATCGTATTGCCCCAGGAATAAGCGTTGGCATCCAGTTCACCAGCGGTGGCTACAGTATGCAAAGCACTGGAGGGCAGGTCAGTGCCGGTGGCCCGTTGAAAATCAGTATTATTTTTTTCTGCCTCATAACCTACTAATACATCTATGCCATGCAAACCAAAATCCTTTTTATAGTTTAATGTGGTGGATGACACCAGCCTGGTTGCGTTGGTGCTCATTTCAGAAACGCTACCATTGCTGGCAGAACCATTGAAGTGGTTAGCACTATAATAAATGTGATCTTTCGTTTGCACGTTATCGTAGGAGAATATTGTTTTCAAATCAAGAGATGGAAGAATGTGCACTACCATAGATTCATTAGCCAGCATTCGAAAATCTGAGGTTTTGTTCTCCCACTCGTTATCGTAGTACAAGCCATTATAAGCAAGGCTTCCTAAACGTGCAGTGAAGGGGGCACCGGTTTTATAATCGGTAGGCCAATACAGCGGCCACAATAAATTGCGGGTTTGCATAAAATAATTACCCCCGGTATTCCTGGTATCGTTGTAGCCCGACTTGGTGGTTTTGGCAACGTTGATGTTAGATGTAACATCCACATATTTACCAATGCCCTGCGAAAGGTTAATACGCCCCGAAATCCGGTCAAAGTCATTCACCTTAATGCGACTGTTGTCTTTGGTATAGGAAAGCGATGAATAATATTTTGTGTTTTGATCACCGCCGCTTACGGAAAGGTCATTCGTTTGATAAACACCGGTTCTAAACAAGGCATTTTCCCAATCAAAATATTTCCCTTCACGGTTTTCGATGCCATCGGTCATTCCTTTAATGATCACATTTTCATAACGGCCGGTGCCGGCAGTTTCAAAGTAATAGCCATGCTTATTAAACTTGCCATTTAAGCGGCTCAATGCATCTTGGTTGGCAAATTCTTCGGTTCTCCCATTGGAAGTACGGTAGTCATGAAAAATTTGATACAGCATATTAACCTGCTCCTGCACACCGGCAGGTTCATAATTGTCGGTAGCCCACGTCGGTGTAAAACCAATGGAAGAACGCAGATTGATTTTGGGTTTACCGGCTCTTCCCTGCTTGGTAGTAATCACTACTACACCATTGGCTGCTCTTGAGCCATATAAAGAAGCCGCAGCGGCATCTTTTAATATTGTAACAGACGCAATATCGGCCGGATTAATGGTATTCATTACGTTGTTCGTAGAATAGATATAATCACTCATCTGCCCCGAGTTACCTGCAGTTACCGGTACTCCATCAATTACGTAGAGCGGTTCGTTGGAAGCATTCATAGAACCAATACCACGGATACGAATGCTGGCAACAGAACCTGCCTGTCCAGAGGAAGATGTGACCTGCACACCCGGTGCCTTTCCAATGAGGGCATTTTGAAAAGAAGTAGTAGGTTGATCTTTGATCTCTTTCTCATTAATCACAGAAGCGGAGCCGGTAAAAGTTCCTTTCCTGGTGGTGCCGTAGGCCACGGCGATCACTTCATCCAGTGCTTGTGCATCCGGCTGAAGCGTGGCGTCAACAACAGTATTTCCATTTACAGCAATTTCTGTTGTTTGATATCCTACTGACGAAAAAATAAGTATCGCATTTTGCGGTACATTTTGAAGAGAATATTTGCCTTGTACATCTGTACTGGTGCCACGTGTGGTTCCTTTTATTTGCACACTAGCAGCCACAAGTGCACCGTCAGATGCCTTGACTACTCCCGTTACGCTTTGGGATTGTGCAAAAGCAAATAACGAGCATAATACACTGCAGAGAAACAGAATGGGTCTTCTCATAACAATTTATTTTTTGATTAAGGAAAATAGCAATGGGTTTATACAAATAAAAAGTGCAGCCGTGTTTTATCAAACACAGCGGAAGCCTGATGGCTTCGTGGAAATAGAAGGGTAGGCATGATAAAGGCAGACAACCATGCCAGCAGCATTGATTTCTTCATACAGCAAAAATATTTATTGGTTATGGTTTGGTTTCCTGGGCTTGTTTTAAAAACTTGGTTTTCGGGGGAACGAACACAATCGCAGAATCTTGCAAAAAATTACGCATAAAACAGCAATTATGAGCAAACTATGAAAAAATAATTTATCTAACGGAAAAGAACACCGCAAAAACGCATATCCTAAAAGGCTTTCGAAATAAGAAAGAATTATTTTACAAGCATCTGAATCCACTTATCCTTAATAAATTTGTGACTTCTAAGGAAACGATAGAAAAATCTAAATTCGAAAAATTTAAAATCAAAAGTTATGGCTTTTACACTTCCCCCTTTACCGTATGCATTCGATGCATTAGAACCTCATATTGATGCGCAAACCATGCAAATTCACCATGATAAGCATCACCAGGCTTATGTAGATAATTTAAACAAGGCTATTACCGGTACACCCAACGAAAACAAAAACCTGGATGAACTGGTGCGAAACGCAGGCAGTATTTCTCCTGCTGTTCGCAACAACGGCGGTGGGCATTGGAACCACAGCTTTTTCTGGGAAATCCTAACACCTAACGCAGGTGGAGAACCTACTGGAAAGTTGGCCGATGCCATCAACCAGACCTTTGGTTCTTTAGACGCCTTAAAAGAAAAATTAAATACTGCAGGTGCTACACGCTTTGGAAGCGGCTGGGCCTGGCTCATTGTAAAGGACGGCAAGTTGGAAGTAACTTCAACCCCGAATCAGGACAATCCGCTAATGGACGTGGCCGAAGTAAAAGGAACACCAATTTTAGGAATTGATGTGTGGGAACATGCGTACTATTTGAAGTATCAAAACAAACGCCCCGATTACCTGAAAGCTGTGTGGAATGTGATTAACTGGAATAAGGTAAGTGAGCATTATGAGAATGCAATAAAATAAATTCTAAAACTGAATCGCTAAATTATAAACCGTCTTTAAAGGCGGTTTTTTGGTGCTTGTAATTTAAGATTAAGGTTTTTTCATGGTACCGGATCATACCCGCTGCCGCCCCAGGGATGACAGCGGCCGATGCGCCTGATGGTAAGCCAAAAACCTTTAAACACACCGTGCTTCTCAAAGGCTTCAATGGCATAATGCGAACAGGTTGGTGTAAAGCGGCACTTCGGCCCCAACCAGGGCGAAATCACCCACTGGTAAATTTTTATGAGGGCAATAAAAGGAAGCGATAATATTTTAAGTAAGGATTTCATTTGCTGGAGGCAATTTTTGCTGCAAGCGTTTTAAACAATGATTCATGGCGATTTTTACCACGTCAAAAGAAGCAATGGTTTTATCTGTATACATAAAGAACAGGTAAGCCTTTGTATTAGTTTGCTTCAAAGCCTCTGCCAGTTCTGTTTTTTGAAGGCGATAAGCTTCCCGCAGCAGCCGTTTGATGCGATTGCGGTCTACCGCTTTTTTGAAATAGCGTTTACTCGCTGTTACACCTGCTTGCATCAAAGGCTGGCCGCCATCGGCCGCCGAAAAAATATAAGTAACCCGTATAGGAAACACAGCAAAACTCTTTCCACTAGCAAACAGGGTCTCTATTTGCTTGCGGCTTTTCAGCTTTTCCTTTTTCCCTAAACTAAAAGGCTTTGTCATAATTATTGTCCTGATCCTCTAAAGAAGCGTTTCCACCGCAATTCGACCATTCTTTATTGCAAAATAAAAAACTCTCAACGTAAGAAGGTTGAGAGTTTTTAGTATCGTCAAATAAGCGGACCCGGTGCTGCAGCAAAGTCCTCCATAGGAGGATTTAGGTGCCCGTTCTTATTTCAATTTTCTTTCGTCGCTAACGGTCAGTTTATGACGGCCTTTAGCACGGCGGCTTGCCAACACTTTTCTTCCATTAACGGTTTGCATACGTTTGCGAAAACCATGAACCGTTTTACGGCGGCGGCGATGCGGTTGAAATGTACGTTTCATTTTAATCAGTTTTTTTCACGTTTACGAAATGGTTCCGGGAGAACGGAACTGGTTTCTACCGATAACTATCGGAATACCCACAGGTCACCACACCCGTTGGTTTTGTGAAAGGACGGCAAAGGTAGGGATGTGAGGTGAGATTTTAGAAGTAAGATGCAATTTTTTTGGGAGAAAGCTGTTAAAATGAGCGGTTGTGGATGATTTGATATCAGATATTATGAACACAGGCCTTATCACAATCCGACTAAGAAAGTTAAACATGCGCCATAGAGTTGCGTGTCGATAAATAAACAGCATTAACTCGGATTGCAGCCACTTTACAAATCCAGATGCTTCGCTTCTACCCTTTCTCCAAAAAACACGGTAGCCTTATTGTCAAAATCTTCCGGCGAATCAGTAGTATAAAATTTTCTTTTGCTTTGCCTTAAAATATTTTTTTCAATTTCCTGGTGACGGTGTAAATAATCTTTCAGGCTGTCAGCGACGATCTCGCCTTGCGACAACAGTTTTACATGCGGTGGCAAATGCTTTTCAATTTTATTCCTCAACAAAGGATAATGCGTACAAGCTAAAAGCAAAGTATCAATGTCTTTGTTCTTCGAAAGAATATTATTGATATGCTTCTCAACAAAATAATCAGCGCCTTCACCGGTGTGTTCGTTATTCTCCACCAGCGGCACCCACATATTGCAGGCTTCCTGTTCAACTTTTACACCGGGGAAAAACTTTTCAATCTCTATTAAATACGATCGTGATTGCACTGTGCCGTTAGTAGCCAAGATACCAATGCTGTTGGTTTTAGTATGTTGCCCGATAATTTCTGTAGTGGGACGAATGACACCCAGTATTCTTGCTTCAGGATTTAGCCGCTGCAGATCTTTCTGCTGAATGGTTCTTAGGGCCTTGGCCGAAGCGGTATTGCAAGCCAAAATGATCAAAGGGCAATTTTGGTGGAGCAGCCACTCCACACACTGCAAAGTATAGCGGTATACCGTTTCGAAACTTCTGGTTCCGTAAGGCGAACGGGCATTGTCGCCTAAATACAAATAATCGTACTGGGGCAAAGCTTTTACAAGCTCACGCAACACCGTTAGCCCGCCATAACCCGAATCAAAAACACCTATTGGACCCATAAGGATATGTTAGAGTGCGAAGATAGATGATGGCTGATAGATGCCAGATAACAGAAGGAACGAAATGACAAAGCAAAGGAAAAGACAGTGAAAGAAATTCAACCTGCGAAATCCATAATAAAAAATCCCGCTTCTTTTGAAAGCGGGATACAAATTTATAGAACAAAAAATTACTGCTTTTTGGCTGGCGTTGATGCACTTGATTTAGGTGCTCCCGGAATGGTCAGGTTCAATTTTTTAGCAACCAAAGGTAAAAGATCGTCTGCAGGTGGCGCTACTAATAAAGCATCTTTTGTGTACACATAAGCATAACCGTTTTCTTTAGCTACCGTTTGAATGGCTTCAATGGCTTTTGAATAAATAGGCTCTAACAATTGGTCTTGTTTGTTTTGAGTCAATTGCTGAGAAATTTGCTGCCAGTTTTGCAACTCATACATATCCTGTTGCATTTCTTCACGCATTTTAGCACGGGCTGCGGCTGGTGTTTTTAAAGAATCTTTACCGTTAACAATGCTGTCTTTGCGCTGAAATTCTGATAATGTATAATTGAAACGAGGCTGTAAAGAATCTTTTTGATAAGCCTCAATAACGGTTTGAAGCTTTGCTGTTTCAGGCATTAAACGTACTACGTCATCTACCCTGATGTAACCTGTTTTTTGCGCCGCAGCACTACCTGCCATTACCAAAATAACTGCTGCAACTAAAAAAAATTTGATCTTGTTCATGAGATTGTTTTGTGATGTTTAGTTATGATTCGTTTTTAATTGTTATGGTTGTATATGAAAGGTGTTTTTACAAAATATTTTTATTTCACGCCCAACTCTTTTAAAACGTCGTCGCTTTTTTCCAATTTGGGGTCGGCAAATATAACCGTAATTCCTTCACTTTTATCGAGTATAAAATCGTAACCTCTTTGCACCGCTAATTTTTGCACAGCGTTATAAACTTTGTCCTGTACGGGTTTTATCAGTTCCTGCCTCTTCTTAAACAAGTCGCCTTCAAAGCCAAAACGCTGATGTTGCAAATCCCTCAAAGTTTTTTCTTTTACAAAAAGCTGGTCTTCTCTTTTCTTTTTCAACTCATCGCTTAGCATTACCTGTTCTGCATCAAAATCTTTATACATTTTATCTAGTTCCTGCTGCATGGCATCAATTTCTTTTTGCCAGCCAGCAGCCACATCGTCCAATTGTTTTTGCGCAGTTTTATATTCAGGCATTTTATCCAGTATATACTTGGTATCTATAACAGCATAGCGTTGGGCCTGTGAAAAAGCCACAAAAAGAAAACTACATGCTACAAGCAAAAAAAGTTTTTTCATGTTGTTTGATTTTATCCCTGAAATCAAGATAGCAAAATCTATGAAATCATTTCGTTAATCTATACTGTCATTCTTTTGTCTGTGACTTTATTCCGGTTCGTATCCAAGCATGAAGGTGAACTTCGTTGCATTCTTAAATCTGTTCTGGCCGGGTTGCAAACGATCTAAACCCACACCATAATCAAACCCAAGCAGACCAAACATAGGCAGGAAGAAACGCATACCCACACCAACGCTACGACGCAAGCGGAACGGATTGTAATCTTTAAAAGAATACCAACCGTTAGCCGCATCAAAGAAGGTTAAACCATAGATGGTACTTCCGGGATTGGTAACTAAAGGATAGCGCAATTCCAATGAATATTTATTGAAAATAGTAAAGAACCTGTTGGTGCTGGTTTGATCCGGGTTGTTGATAGATGGATCAGAGCTTTCGAATACCGGGTAGCCCCGCAAAGAAATCACATCGTAACCCAATAGCCCGTAGCTGTTGGTTAAACCATCTCCACCCAACTGAAAGCGTTCAAATGGAGACACCTCAAGCTTGTTGTTGTAGCGGCCAATAAATCCATACTTGGCCGATAGCTTCAATACAAACTGTCGTGTTTTATCGGCGCCTGTAGGTTTACCAATAGGCACATACCACTCAGATGTGAAACGCCATTTATGATACTCAGGATGTTCGTAAGGATTTGATTTACTAATCAGGTTAGGATTTAATAACGAATAAGGTGGCGTTAACTGTACACTGGCCACGAAATTAGAACCACTGCGTGGAAAAGTAGGATCGTATATAGTGGAACGCTGTAAAGCAATTTTTAAGCTGAAGTTGCTGGATGTGCCATTATCAAAACCTGAAAAGATAGGATAGTTGCGCATACTATAATTCGTGTAATTCAACGAATACACAAGACTAAAAAAGTCATCGGGCCATTTCAATCGCTTACCCAATGAAACGGAAGCACCAAATGTTTTCAAATAATTGGTATCTGATCTTGCTTTGTCGAACTGGCCGGTTAGATAATCATAAGCGTTGGAAAACTTACTCTTGTATAAAGCAAAAGTCAACGAATTTGGTTTCTTACCACCCAGCCATGGTTCGGTAAATGAAAAGTTATAGGAATTGTAAGCACGACCATTAGACTGGTAACGCAAACTCAATTTCTGTCCGTCACCTTGCGGCAATGGATCCCATGCCTCTTTCTTAAAAATATTTTTGATCGAAAAATTATTGAACGTTACACCAAGCGTTCCTGTTAGTCCAACGCCGCCGCCCCAACCTGCAGAAAGCTCCAACTGGTCGGAAGATTTTTCTTCCAGCTCCCAGTTAATATCAACGGTTCCATCATCCTGGTTGGGCACCACGTTGGGATTTACCTTTTCCTGGTTGAAATATTGAAGGTTAACCAGTTGTCTTTGGGAACGGATCAAATCAGAGCGGCTAAACAATTCGCCTGGCAAGGTTGTTAACTCACGGCGAATCACATAGTCCTTTGTTTTTTCGTTACCACTGATGGTAATGTTTTTATAACGTGCCTGCGGGCCTTCCACAATGCGTATCTCGTAGTCAATCGTATCGTTATACACCGATGTTTCAACGGGATCGGCACGGAAGAATAAATAACCATCATCCTGGTACAGGCTTCCAATATCGCCGCCTTCAGCGCTTAATTGTTTGCCGAGGCGCTTGTTTAAAATGTCAATATTGTACGTATCGCCTTTATGAATGCCAAGGAAGGCTGTCAGTAACGAATCGGAGTATTTGGTATTACCCTTCCAGGCAATGTCTCCAAAATAATATTTATCGCCTTCGTTCACTTTAATGTCAACCTGCAGGTTGCCGCTTTTATTGTAGTACAAAGCTGTATCTACAATTTGTGCATCGCGGTAACCTAAAGAATTATAATAATCAAGTACGCTTTGAAGGTCTTCTTCAAATTTCTTTCTGTCAAATTTGGCACTGCTAAATAATTTAAACCGGAAGTAAGGGTCTAATAAAGCTTTTGTTTTTGACAAAGAAAGAAAACCATAATCCTTTACATACTCGCCAAAGGTTAGTGATTTATTTTCACCAAAAGGACTTGGTGTTTTGGTTGGATTTAAAGTGAACTTCGTTCTTTCTTTGGTGCCTTTCAATTGTTTTTTTAATTGAAGATCGCTTACCGTTTCGTTTCCAAAGAAATTGATCTCGTTCACTTTTACCTTGTTGTTTTTATCAACATAAAAAATGAGTGAATTGGAATTGGTAAATGCAGGATCAGGTTTTTCCTCAATGCGCACCTGCACATTCATAAACCCTTTTTCCGCGTAATATTTTTTTATTACTTCAATGGCATTGCGTTTGGTATTCTCTGTAATGATAGTTTGTTTCACTAATCCTGCTTTTCCCTGTAATTCCTCTGCTTCCGACTTTTTAATACCGATGAATTTGAAATTACCAAGTTTCGGTCTTTCCTGTACGTTAATCTCCAGATCAATTTTGTCATCGTGAACTGCTGTAATGAAAATCTGTACATTGCTGAAAAAGCGCTGACGCCAAAGGTTGGCAATGGCTTTCGAAAAAACGTCGCCGCCTGGCAACATTACCTTATCGCCTTTTTGTATGCCGGAAATAGACAAAACGATAGCCGTATCGAGAGTGGTGAGTCCTGTTACCTGAACTGAATTTACAATGTATTCTTTAGGCACCCTTGCATTTTGCAAAGCCAAAAGATCGGGATCAACTGAAGTAATTTTTGATGTGTCCTGAGCATGTGATGTTGAGGCTAATAAAGCGCAAAAACACAAAGAGAAAATTCCGGATAAATATCGTTGCATATAAAAAGTTCAGTCGGTAATGCAATTAGCGAATCGCAGTTTGGCTGGCAAATTAACGGTAAATTTCAATCGGTTTTGTTAAAAGAGAAGGTTGATAGCTCATAGTTTACAGCCTATGGAAGGGCTTTGGAATAACTATTTACTTTTTATGTAGTTATTGTTTTGAAACAGAAAAAACTTCGACTACTATGAACCATGACTTATTGGCCATGAACCACTTGCTCACTCGTCTTTCCAAACCTGCGCTCCCTGTTTTGATAATCAAGCAAGGCTTCGTATAGGTTTTCTTTTCTGAAATCGGGCCAGCGAACGTTGGTAAAATAGAGTTCGGCGTAAGCCAATTGATACAAAAGAAAATTACTGATACGATACTCTCCACTGGTGCGTATCATTAATTCAGGATCAGGAAAGGCGCTGGTACAAAGGTATTGTTGCAGCGTATCCTGGTCTATTGCTTCTACACTCAGTTTGCCGCTTTTAACTTCCCAGGCAATATTTTTTACGGCGTTCAACAACTCCCATCTGCCGCTGTAGCTGAGGGCCATAACCAAGTTCAGGCCCGTATTCTTTTTTGTAATGTCGAGGGCTTCGTTCAGCTCTTTACGTGCATATTCGGGCAGCATATTCATGTCTCCAATTACATGGAGCCGAATGTTATTCTTGTTCAGGCTTTCCACTTCATTACGAATGGTAGTAACTAAAAGTTCCATAAGGCCAACCACTTCGTATTGCGGACGATCCCAATTTTCAGTAGAAAAAGCGTACAATGTCAGGTATTCAATTCCCAATTCGGCGCAACCTTCAACAATGTTGCGAACACTTTCCACACCATGATAGTGACCAAACAAACGGTCCTGTCCCTGCTCTTTAGCCCACCGGCCATTACCATCCATAATAATGGCGATGTGCCGGGGAAGACGGGTTTTATCTATTTGCTTTAAAAGTTCTGACATGTTTGTTATAGGTTCAGGAGTTTACAAGGTTCACAAGACCGCAATATCAGATTGCAAAAGTAATTACGGAAAATGGAAGCTCTAAAAAAATAAAAGCACAGGAACCTGTGCTAATTTTTTACATCGGGGCAAGCAATGCCGGTCATTTATGGCCTTAATTGGCTGAGGGACATTTATAGCCCTGCAGGTTAAAGCTTACATAAAACATAGCCGTAACAAACTGGTCTTTATTCTGACTGTTGCCTCTTTGCCTTCCTTTAATGCCAATGCGGTCACCTGTTTCATAGGACCTGTCAGAAAGCAGGTAAGCAGGATTAGGCGTGCCATCAGGATTAGGTGGAAAAGAAGAAACATCCACATAAGTTTTGCTTACATCATCGAGGTAATCGGTATTTGTGAAACGATAAACGGCTTCTATTCCAATATTGATCCTGTCGTTAATGGCATATTTTACACCAACACCAAACGGAATAGCAAATGCCATAGAGCCATAAGGCTTGCTGTGATAAGTTGTGTCATACTGTCCTTCGGTGCCCATTTGACGGAGGTTGTATTTTTGACCGCCCAGGTAAGCATAAGGATCGTAATTAAAAGCACTGACACCGAAAGTGATGTAAGGTGTAAATCTGAAATCGGGGTCGCCAGGCATAAACCTGTAAAAATTGAAATCGCCTTGCAAGCCAAGTTCCCAGATATTGGTATTGAAACTGAGATTGCGCCGGCGCATAAATTCATTGTGCGTATTATAAACATCAGAATAGCCCAGTTGCGCAAAAGTGCCCGCTACGCGAAGGGCAATATAATTACCGAAATTTTTTCTAAAGAAAATACCTGCAGCCAGTTTGGGACGGTTGAGGTGAGCACGGGTGTTTAGATCACCAAAGTAATGGGCGGCGCCAATGCCTACTCCAAATTCGCCTTCTTGTACTACCGAGTTTTGTGCAAAAACCGACAAGGGCAAGGAAAAAAGAACAACGGCCAGTAGTTTTCTCATAATTGCAAAATAAGGTTTAACCCCGGTTTTTAACGCAAATTAGGACGGTTTGGTATGATGGACAAGAATATTAATGCGCTAATTTAATAATGTGCTGGCGTGCTAATATCTATGTACACACTCTTCAACGCTTTGTAATTTCAAAAAGCACAACCCGGTAGCAAAGTAACGCTTATGGAATTAAACTAATTTCTCTTATCCAATCCCCACGAAAGCTTATTACGCAGCGTTTGTAAAAAATTATTTTCATTCAGCCGCACCAGGTTGAGCATAAAATTTTCTTTGCGTACCGCCAGCAACACATTTTTATCAACAATCTCTCTTCTTGAATCCAGGGCGCAGATGATATCATCGGCACGACTTTCCACTTCGAAAGAAATAATAGTATTGTCAGGAATAACAATAGGACGCACATTTAAATTGTGTGGCGCAATTGGCGTTAATACCAAACTACAAGCATCGGGAAAAACCACAGGCCCGGCGCAGCTGAGCGAATAACCGGTAGAACCGGTTGGCGTTGCCAGTATCAATCCATCGGCCCAATACGTATTCAGCAATTCACCATTCAGGTAAGTATGAATTTTTACCATGGGCGATGTATCCCGCTTGTGAATGGCAAATTCATTTAAAGCATACGGTACATCATTAAATAAAGGAACATTGGAATCTAAATGAATCAGCGTCCTTCTGTCAATGATGTATGAACGCCGGGCCAAAGCCTTTACTGCATCTACCAGCTCCTCTCGGCCAATGCTTGCTAAAAAACCAAGGCGGCCAAAGTTAATGCCGACAACAGGAATATTTTTATCCCGTACCAACGTAACGGTGTCTAACAAGGTTCCATCGCCACCAAGGCTGATCAAAAAATCAATTTCATCCGTTAAATCAGCATGATTTGAAAAAGTTTCTGTGTTTTCGGGTAGCGACAAATGGGGCTTGATCTCATTAAAGAAGGGTTGAAAAATGATCGGAATAATGCCTTCCTTACTAAGTTCATCAAAAAACAGCTGTATGTATTGTTGCTGCGTAGAATCGAGCACCCTGCTATAAATGGCTACCTTCAAAATGTATTGTTTTGACTTTCTTTTGTGTACTTGTAAATATAATTGGTTTCTGCCAAAAGGAATATTGAACAAAAAACAAGGAATGTAGCATGGTGGAGTGGGACAGCCGAAAACTTTAATTTAAAATACTCAATGTTCAACGCCCAAAGAAGAAGATAACAACCCTATTGGACTTTTCTACTTGAATATTGAAAATTGAGCATTCAATAAGAATAGAGAGAAAGGTGATAATAAACTTCCAACATTCTACATTGCTTGTTCAACATTCATCAGATCTTCAGATAATTCATGAGGTTATCGTAATTGGTGCGTAGTTCGTTCTCGAAAAGTTCTTCACCAAAATAATATTTAACGTTGTATTCGTAGCGTTGAAAGGTGCTGATGATATCTGAAACTTCGAGTTTGCTAACTCTTATAGTTATTTGGCTAATGCCGGTTTCAGGATCTGTAAACGTATTGAGCTGTGTAATTTGTGCATCGTTCGATTCTACAATGCGGTTGATCTCGTTGAACGAATAATTCTTAGTATCCATTTCCAACACAATCAATGCGCCGGGTTCATTGAGGCTCATAAAGTTGGATGCATTGCGCAGCAAATCATTATAAGTAACAATGCCCAATAAATGCTTTTCTTCCACCACCGGAACTACGCTTAATTTATTGGTTACAGCGGTTTGAATAGCTTTTAAAAAATGATCGTTGGCCTGGACAGAAGTAGTGCCATCGGTTATTTGCAATTCATTTAAAGTATTCTCATCATCGCTTTGCAACAATTGCTCTTCGCTGATAATGCCAAGGTAGCTGTCATTTTCTACCACAGGCAAATGCGCCACATGATAATCGTTCATTAGCTGAAGCGCATGATACACTTTATCTTCTTTATGGAGATAAGGTATCGAGTTTGATATCAATTCACGGGTTAACATAGCTAACGGTTTCATTATAAAGACAACCCGCCTTAGGCAACTGTTGCAGGTTCGCCCAGCTTTTTCAAAAATTTATCAAGTATTACATTGAACTCCTCTGGCCTTTCCATCATAGGAGCATGCCCGCACTGGTCAATAAAGTGAAGTTCACTGTTTGGAATAAGCTTGTTAAATTCCTGTGCCACAAAAGGCGGTGTAATAGTGTCGTTATTGCCCCATACTAATAAAGTAGGCTGTTTAATGTTATTGAGCTCTTCACCCAGGTTGTTACGAATGGCACTTTTAGCAAGCGCAATAATTTTTATAACCTTCATTCGATTGCGGGTAATTTCAAATACTTCATCTACCAGTTCTTTGGTAGCCATTTTAGGATCATAAAAAGTAACTTCTGTTTTCTTTTTGATATACTCATAATCGCCGCGGCGGGGATAAGTATCACCCATGCCATTCTCAAATAAACCTGAGCTACCTGTAAGTATTAAAGATTTAATCCTTTCGGGATGCTTAAGTACATGAACCAAACCTACGTGCCCGCCTAATGAGTTTCCTAAGAGGTGAATGTTTTTATAATCTTTTAATTCAAGAAATTTATGTACATGCTTTGCAAGCCCGCCAACGGTTGTGTGTAAAATATCCAGGTCAAATAAAGGCAGCATAGGCACTACCACTTTGTACTGATGGCGAAAGTGTTCAATGAGATCTTTAAAATTGCTTAGGGCGCCAAACAACCCGTGCAGCAATACCAGCGGTTCGCCTTCTCCTTCTTCAATGTATTTAAACTTGCCTTCTTCTTTAATAGAATATTGCATCAGCTACAGTTCTAATTTTTGCTAAAATAAACGTTTTACCTCAAACGTCTAAACCTTCAGCTTAATACAAAAAGGAATATTGTGCCGGAGTATTTTTATCAGAAACGTTTTGAAAAAATTGCAGCAATTGCGTAAACATGTCTTTAAAAAACGGAATAACGGCCCCCATCATGTTCATAATCTTTGGCGCCATTGGTTGAATATAGGGATAAACCAAAGATGCTTCTGTAGTTTCGGCTTTCATCAAATGAAGCTGGTTTGCATAAAACAAAAGAATGCTGAAGATGAAAAAATAAATCAGAATGTAGAAAAATATTCCCCCCAGCCTGTTCAGCCAGCCCAGCATAGCCAGTTGCACGGCGCCTTCCAGCATTTTAGCACCAAGCCTTATTAATAACACCACAATAAGAAATACAACAAAAAAGGCCAGCACAGGAAGCCAGCGTTGCGATATATTGATGCTGTTGCCAATATAGGCCGCTACCATTGCAGATAATTTCAATGCCGCTGCCAGGCCTACAATAAAGGCCACAAAAGAAAATACAGCGATGATCAACCCTTTACGAAAACCTTTATAAATGGAAAGCAGCAATAATACCAGCGCAACAATGTCTATCAGCATAGAACTATTTTGCCAATAACTCTTTTACCGCTGCAGAAATTGCTTTACCATCGGCACGGCCTGCTAATTTTTTGGTAGCAGCACCCATTACTTTCCCCATATCTGCAGGAGAAGTGGCCCCCGTTTCGGCAATAATTTGTTGCAGTTCGGCTTTTAATTCTTCGCTGCTTAATTGCTTTGGTAAAAATTTCTCAATCACAGCTATTTCCTCTTGCTCTTTCTGTGCAAGATCTTCGCGTTTCTGCTGCTGGTAAATTTCCAAAGAATCTTTTCGCTGCTTCATCATTTTTTGCAGCATAGCCAGTTCTTTTTCTGCAGAAATTTCACCGCCTGCACCGGGTTCGGTTTTAGCTTTAATGATTTCTGCTTTTATAGCTCTTAATCCCCTGAGTGTAGCTTCGTTTTTGGCCTTCATGGCTTCCTTCATTTCAGCCATGATCTTTTGTTCGAGATTCATATAGAGAGTTTGAGGTTTGTAATTATAAATGGTCTGGAAACATTGAGTTCATATCAATCTGCTTTATTTTCCTTCATATTATGTTGCTGGAATTTATCATAAAACTGCCTGGCAAAATTCTTCATATCATTCACTAATTCTGCGTTTCTTGTGGCCCTTTCAAATGTATCAGCCATTGTCATTAATGTTTGATAATAGAAATCGGCCATTTCATCTACCATCATTTTTTGCGTCCACAGGTCAATGCGCAAGGCAGTTTTATCGGCGCCGTCCCACAAAGAAAGCATAAAGGCTTTGGCTTGCTGAGGTCTTTCAATAGTGCTTTCGCTTGCCTTCCATTCAATGTTGCTGGGCACACGGCCTTCATCTAATTCCACATCAATTACTATACTTGATTTTGCCATTTTTTAATTTTGAGGAACGAAGGTAAGAAAAGGTCAATAGTGAAGAGCCGTCAACCTTCTTTAGTGGCTTCAACAATGCTTTCCCAAAGCAAATCTGCTGTTCTTTGCCAACTGTATTTTTCAACAACAGCATTTCCTTTTTCAATCAACCGGCTTCTTAAATTTTCATCTTTATAAATGAGCATTAACTTTTCAGCGATATCGGTATAGTTATGCGGATCAAAATAAAGCGCTGCATCTTCTGCAATTTCCTGCATGGACGTGTGGGCCGATGTAAGCACCGGCACTTTCGATTTCATGGCTTCTAAAACAGGCACACCAAAACCTTCAAACAAAGAAGGATAAACCAAAGCATATGCAGCACCAACTAACTGCGCCAATTCCTTTTCTTCTACGTAATTTGTCAATATTATTTCCTCTTTGTACTTGTAGGTATTCAGCAATTGCAAAAAAATTTCGTTCTTCCACGACAGCCTTCCGGCCAGAACTAATTTCATTTCGCTTTTTTGCCTTTTTTTAAAAACCGAAAATGCTTTTAAAAGATTCACCAGGTTTTTGCGTGGTTGAATGGCGCCTACATGCAAAAAAAATTCTCTTCCCGACGTGTATTTTTCTTTGATAGATAATTGTTCATCAAAAGAAATTGGCTGAAAGATTTCTTTCACCCCGTTATATACCACATTAATTTTCTGCGGTTCAATTTTATACTGTTTAACAATATCGTTTTTTGAAAAGCAGGACACCGTTGCAATGGTTTTTGCTTTTTTTAAAAACTTAGGCGTAAAGTGCTTATAAAATTTGTAATGGCTTTTTTTATAGGCCTGGGGCTGATGCAAAAACCCAAGATCATGCACTACAAGGCACTGGGGGACTGAAGTGGACAAAGAACAAAAGCCATCGGTAGAAACAAATACATCAGCCTTTATTTTTTTAAGTACTAACGGAATCTTTATATCATACCAATATTTCCACAATACAGGATGCCGGGTAGGCAGTGGAACAACCAATGGATGCACATTATCTGCAAAAACAAATTCCTGGCTGTAAGGCTGATCGAACAAAAAGTAAAACTGGTGCTGCGGATAGCTTTTGGGCAGGATGCTAAGAGTTTCTTTTATAAAATAACCAACGCCTTCCAGCTTGCCTTTAAGCAATAGCCTTGTATTCACTGCAATGACCATGACCTGCAAAGATAATTTGTGCAAGCCGGAATGGCGTTTTAGTCCATCAAATTGACAACTACTTTTGGCACCATAATTTGTTTATATATAAGATCGCTATAAGTGTGGTCGTTGCTAACCTTTTAATTCGGTTCTTTTACATTGGGTAAAATGGGGAAATGGCCCAGCTTTTCCTAAAAAAATGGGGAAGGTGGTGTGGATATTCAACAATAATTTTTCGCTACTTGGGGAATTTGACACCGTCTGAACAGGAAAATGAATTGGTACCAAGTTTGTACATAATATTTAGAAGTTATTTGATTCACCCTTAACCATTATTTCAGACTTGTAAAGACGCCTTGCGTCTTATTCATAAACGACCTCTTAGGTGGAAGAGGATGGTGGCTTGTAAAAGGGGCCTTGGTTCGGGGCCCCTTTCTTTACCCGCAAGTTTCATAGATGCTTACGTGAAATTTTGCGGATTTTTTGTGTCCAAACCTTCCTTTATAACTTTCATCTCTTCTATATCAATAGCCAATAATGTACTTGTGAAACGAATTCATGAAATTTGCCGCCTATGATTTTTGACCTGAAAGAGTTAAAAACTGCCGAGAAACAATATTACCTGCAGCATGTTATTGGCCCCAGACCCATTTGTTTTGCATCAACCATAGATAAGGAAGGAAACGTAAACCTGAGCCCCTTTAGTTTTTTCAATATGTTCTCATCTAACCCGCCTATTGTAATTTTTTCTCCATCAAGACGTGTAAGAGATAATACTACCAAGCACTCATTGCAAAATGTAATGGAAGTGCCCGAAGTAGTCATCAATATTGTTACTTACGACATGGTACAGCAAACTTCGCTGGCCAGTTGCGAATTTGCAAAAGGTGTGGATGAATTTACTAAAGCCGGATTTACCAAAGAACCTGCAACTTTAGTAAAACCACCAATGGTAAAAGAGAGCAAAGCAAAACTGGAATGCAAGGTGCTTGAAATAAAGCCATTGGGTGTAGAAGGTGGTGCCGGCAACCTGGTTATTTGCGAAGTGCTGCGTTTACATTTAGATGATAGTTTACTTACAGAAGATAAAAAATTTGATCAAACAAAATTAGAACTGGTGGCAAGGTTAGGCGGTGATTGGTATTGCCATGTTTCGCAAGAGAACCTATTTATGGTTCCAAAGCCTAATGTAAAATTGGGCATTGGCATTGATGCTTTGCCGCAAAGTATCAGGTTAAGTAAAATACTCACAGGCAATCATTTGGGGCAGTTGGGAAATGTACATGAAATGCCGGTGGTAGAACCTTCCTTCGACGACGAACACCTAAAAAACATTTTCCAGTATTATTCGGTCAATCCCGATGAAATGGAAAGAGAAGTGCATTTGCATGCTGCAAGGCTTTTGAATGAAGGCAAAGTACATGATGCGTGGCAGGTATTATTGGCCGTAGAGAACCTGGTTTAAAAATAGTGAGAGCTAACAGGTTTTCGGGAACTTGTTAGCTCTACTCATTAACTTTTTGCCGCCCATCCAAATACTTTTTTCAAAATATCGGTGGTCCTCGCCACAGGGTTTTCCCTGATATTGGCTTCTTCCAAAGCTATTTGATCGAACAAGGCATCAACTGCTTTACCTACTACATAGGAAGGCAGATCGGGGTTTAATTTATTGATGGTTGTTGGAAAACCATTGTACGCTTTTATCATATCGCCATAGTATTTTGTAGCGCTGAATTTATCAAGCGAACTTTTTATAACCGGCGTGAAGGCAGCAATCAATTTTTCAGTTGTCTTGTTTCTGAAATATTGTGTAGCTGCATCCTTTGGCCCTTTTATGATATTAATAGCATCGGCAATGGTCATTCCTTTAATTGCATCTAAAAAAATGGGACGTGCATAACCGACTGCATCTTCTGCCGAACGGTTGATTTGTAAAATAGCTTTGTCAACTAAAGAGCCCATCCCGATTTGGCGTAAAGTATTTTCAATTTTTTGAGCTTCCTGCGGTAAAAATAATTTGTACGCCTGGCTGCCGAAAAATCCGTCTTCTTTGTTCAATAAACCAATACCCCGGCCAACGCCCTGGTCAAGTGCTTCACGTATGCCTTGTGCAGCTTCAGTTTGCGTAATAGTTGTGGGTACCGAAATTTGTGAAAGTGTATCGCATGATACAAGCCCAATGGTTAAAGCAAAAGCAATAAAATAGGTTTTCATCCAATTGATTTTATGTCGTTGTTGTCAAATTTACGGCCAGATTCAAAGTATAGCGTTAATTATATACGTTCTTGCTTCAGCCTGTAAGCCGGCATTTTGTTGTATAAAGATTTTGTTTACGGCATACAATAGCACAATTCAATTGGATCAGGCGTTTGGCAAGCATAGATCAACTATACCAATCAAAACTTGAAAAAAATTTTCCTGCACTAACGGTGACGATCAAATTACAAGCTATCTTTTGAAGAATCCAGTTCGGAGGAAGCTCTATTATATATTGGCTTTGCCAGCATCGGCAGCATCCTTTTATTTCCGCAGCCAAAAACAAGGGTTAGGCCAAAATACTTCTACGCAATCAAAAATATTCTATTAACAGGGTCATCAGGGCTAAAGTTAATATCGGTTGGTATTGCTGTTCCTTTAGGCAAGTAGCAGCATATCCCTTCTATCAGTACATTTGCACCACTTCGAAATTGTGGTGCAAATGCAAACTCAACATTTATCAGAACAAGAAATCATTCGCCGGGAAAAATTAGCCGGGCTGCAAAAACTCGGTATTGACCCCTACCCCGCTGCTTTATATCCTGTAAACACTTACTCAAGCCTTATCAAAAGTTCGTTTACAGATGAAACAAAAGACAACTTTACCGACGTGTGCCTGGCTGGCCGCATTATGAGTGTACGGGATATGGGCAAGGCCTCTTTTGCAGAATTGCAGGATTCTCATGGCCGTATTCAAATTTATGTTCGTAAAGACGACCTGGCAAAAGACGGCGACACTTCTTTATACGACCTCGTTTGGAAAAAGTTATTGGACATTGGCGACTTTGTTGGTGTAAAAGGCTTTGCATTCCGCACCAAAATGGGAGAAATATCAGTGCATGTAAAAGAGCTGACGTTTCTTGCAAAATCATTGCGTCCTTTGCCTATAGTAAAGGAAGCTGAAGGACATACGTTTGACGCTGTTACCGATCCCGAATTCAAATACCGCCAGCGTTATGCCGATCTGGTGATCAATCCTGCCATTAAAGAAACCTTTTTAAAACGCAGCAGGTTAATTAATTCTATCCGTGAATTTTTAAATGAGCATGGAGCGTTAGAAGTAGATACGCCGGTGTTACAAAGCATTCCCGGTGGCGCAGCAGCAAGGCCGTTCATTACACATCACAATGCATTGGATGTTCCTTTTTACTTGCGTATTGCCAACGAACTATACCTAAAGCGATTAATTGTTGGCGGTTTTGACTGGGTATACGAGTTCAGCCGCAACTTCAGGAACGAAGGCATGGACCGTACGCACAATCCGGAGTTCACCATCCTTGAATTTTAGACAGCCTACAAAGATTATTTGTGGATGATGAATGTAACAGAACGCCTGCTGGAAAAAGCCGCCACAGATGTTTGCGGCACTACTGATGTGAAAGTGGGTGACAAAAACATTTCATTCCAGGCGCCTTTTAAACGCATCAGTATTTACGATGCTATTAAGGAACATACGGGATTTGATGTAAGTGAAATGGATGAAACCGGGCTGCGTGACGTATGCAAAAAGCTTCACCTTGAAGTAGATGAAAGCATGGGAAAAGGGAAATTGGTTGATGAAATTTTCGGCGGTAAATGCGAACACCATTACGTGCAGCCTACTTTCATTATTGACTACCCGGTGGAAATGAGTCCGCTTACCAAAAAGCACCGCAGCAAGCAGGGCTTGGTAGAACGTTTTGAATTGATCATAAACGGCAAAGAAATTGCCAACGCTTATAGTGAGTTGAACGATCCCATCGACCAAAGAGAACGGTTTGAAGACCAGGTGAAATTGATGGAACGCGGCGATGTGGAAGCTATGTATATCGATTATGATTTCCTTCGTGCTTTAGAGTATGGCATGCCGCCTACATCCGGAATTGGTTTTGGTATTGATCGCCTGTGCATGCTGTTAACGAACCAGCCTTCTATACAAGATGTTTTATTGTTTCCTCAAATGAGGCCGGAGAAATTTGAGAATGCGCCCGGTGCTGATAATGAAACAGGCAACACAGTGCTGGTAAAAGAATAAGTTCAATCCATATTGAAAAAAAGGTGAGGCTAAGGCAGTCTCACATTTTTTTGCAGAAAATAATTCACCACAGCCTTCTTAATTCATTAAGGAGTGGCAACAGATTTTATCACTTACAAGCATTGCAAAATCGGCTATGTGGTTTCCAACACGTTCTTCTCTTCTTTCACATCTACATCTTCCAGTATGCGCTGATGCCTTGCGTTGCTGGCAATATATAAGGCAAAAGCTGCCAGCGCAGCATCTTTCAACAAATTAGTAAACGACAGGCGCTGATAATCTGCATCTGCAGTGTTCAATAAATTGGGTAAGTGAATAGCAAATACAAAAATAAAAAGCAACAAAGCCAAAAGATAAGCTGCCGTTTTTACCAGCATGTTGGTCATAAATGAAATAGCAGCTAAAATAAATGCCACACCAACAACATAAACCCAAATAATTCCACCGGGCATAAAATCAGGCACCTTCACCAGTAAGTCGTAAGGATAGCGAAAATGTTGGATCCCGAAAACCATCAGTGCAATGGCTAAAATGAAGATGGCAATGCGGGAAATAATATGCTGACTCATCTTCTTTAATTTACTCAAAGTTACTCACCTTTTCAGGCAGTAGAACCAGACTCGTGTATAACAATAACGATGATTATTCGTGAAATTTCTTCTTCTTATCTTTCCAGCCTAAATAATTTTTGCTCAGCAATAAAAGCAAGAAATCATTTTCAATAGTCCTTCCTCTCTTTATCAGAAACGCATGAAAGTAACCGGATTTTCTCTTATTAAGAACGCAATAAAATATCAATATCCCATTGTAGAAGCACTGCAATCTATTTTGCCGCTTTGCGATGAAATTATAGTAGCCGTCGGCAAATCGGATGACGACACACGTGAACTGGTAGCTTCTGTTCATCCCAACAAAATAAAAATTATTGATACGGTTTGGGATGAAAGTTTAAAGGAAGGTGGCAAAGTGCTGGCCGAGGAAACAAACAAAGCGTTTAAAGCGATAAGCAACGATACAGATTGGTGCTTTTACATACAAGGCGATGAAGTAGTGCATGAGGATGGCTATGCAGAAATTGAAAAAGCCATGCGCCAATGGAAAGACCATAAAGAAGTGGATGGGCTTTTATTTAAGTACCGGCATTTCTATGGCTCTTTTGATTATACAGGCATTGCGTCGCGTTGGTATAAAAACGAAATACGCATTATCAAAAACGATAAAAGTATTTACTCCTATAAAGATGCACAGGGTTTTCGCAAAGGCAATAATGAAAAACTAAAAGTAAAACCAATTAACGCATTCATCCACCATTACGGATGGGTAAGAGAACCCGATGTGATGTATGCCAAACAATACAACTTTGGAAATTATTATGAAGGCGAAATAGACTTTTCAAAAAAACTGTATGTTGGAAAGTTTGATTATTCAAAAATAGATGCGCTGGAAAAATTCAAGGGTACGCATCCGCAAGTCATGTATTCACGCATCCGGCAAATGAACTGGAAATTTGAACACGACCTTGCCTATAACAAATTAAAGCCTAAGGAAAAATTTAAAAACCTTATTGAAAAAATTACAGGCAAGCGGCCTTTCGACCACAATAATTATACGCTCATTTAACCATTACAGACTTCAAAAATTTTAAAGCCCGAAGTCTGTAAACAATTAATCCAAAAAAATATCCTTCATTAATTTTTGTGTAGGATCAACGGCATATTTTTCAAAATCGGTTACGCCTTCTTTTTTTAGCACCTCCTCATCAATAAAAAAATTGCCGGTGCATGTTGCCGACGGTTTAGACAAAATGTAAAATGCGGCATCGGCCACAATCTCCGGCTTTCGGCTCATTCGTACCAGCGTATCGCCACCCAATAAATTTTGCACGGCGGCTGTGGCAATGGTTGTCTGCGGCCACAAAGCATTGACAGCAATTTTATGTTTTTTTAACTCTTCAGCCAAGCCTAAGACAATCATGCTCATGCCATATTTACTCATAGTGTAGGCTAAGTGCTGTGCCAGCCATTTAGGATTCAAATTCAAGGGCGGCGAAAGGTTCAATATATGTGCATTAGTAGAATTTTTCAAATAGGGAATGCATGCTTTGCTCATAAAAAATGTTCCCCGCACCTGTATGTCGTGCATCAAATCAAAACGCTTTGGTTCTGTTTGTTCTGTTGGTGTAAGGTTAATGGCACTGGCGTTGTTGATGAGTATATCAATGCCTCCAAGAGCTTTTACGGTTTTCTCAACTGCCGCTTCTATTTGCTCTTCATAACGGATATCGCATTGCAAGGGCAACACTTTTGCACCAGCCGCCTCTATTTCTATCGCGGCACTGTAAATTGTCCCCGCCAGCTTTGGGTGCGGCTCTGTAGTTTTAGCGGCAATGGCAATGTTGGCGCCTTCTTTAGCCAGGCGCAACGCAATGGCCTTGCCAATGCCGCGGCTTCCACCGGTAATGAAAACATTGCGGCCTTTTAAAATAGAATCGCTCATGCAACAAATTACAACTTCCATTTGATGATTGTTACCGACAACAATTATCAAAAATCCGTTTATTAAAATTCCGCTCGTTTTGGTTTTGTTTGGATAACATCGTCAATACGCTTCAGCACTTCGGCATTCAACTTTGGCAACACCTCCAACGCTTTTAAATTTTCCAGCAATTGCTCTTTTTTGGTAGCACCTAAAATGGCCGTGGTTACATTTGGATTAGCAATACACCAGGCAATAGCAAGTGTGGCTAAAGAGGTGCCTAATTCTTGCGCCACTTCACCCAACTGGCGCACCTTACTGATCTTGTCTTCAACCATCCAGCGGTCTTTCAGCCAGTCAAAGCCTTCCAGTGCAAAGCGGCTATTTTCAGGAATACCATTATTATATTTTCCGGTTAGTAAGCCTGCTGCTAATGGACTCCAGAGGGTAGTGCCCATACCCACTGTATTGAAAATGGAAACAAACTCGTTTTCCATCTTATTTCTTTCCAGCAAATTGTATTGTGGCTGTTCCACAGAAGGGCCAATCAATTTGTATTGTGCTGCCACATGATGGGCTTCCATAATTTCTACACCACTCCATTCACTGGTTCCCCAGTACAAAATTTTTCCTTGTTGCATTAAAATGTTCATTGTCCATACAACTTCTTCAATAGGCACTGTTTTATCAGGCCGATGACAGAAATAAATATCAAGATAATCAACCTGCAAGCGTTGTAAAGCTTCGTGACAGGCTTCCATCAAATGTTTACGGCTTAACCCCGTTTGATTGGGTTTATTTGCCTTTCCTCTCCATCCAAAAAAAGCTTTGCTGCTCACCGTGTAAGAGGTACGGTCCCAATTTTTCTTTTTTAGCACACGGCCCATCAGCCTTTCACTTTCTCCCAGAGCATATACTTCAGCATTGTCAAAAAAATTAACGCCATTGTCATAAGCAATGCTCATTAATTCATCGGCAATACTGTCGTCAATTTGTTTGTGAAAAGTAACCCAACTGCCATACGATAAAACGCTTAGCTGCAAACCTGTTTTACCCATCCTCCTGTATTCCATAGCTATAATTTATTGGTTAAGAAATGAGGCATGAAGTTATTGAGAAAAATTTGTGCACTAACTGCTGAGAATTGAAAACCAGGAAAACCAGACGATCGCTTTACTATTGCTGCCCTCTATGTTGCTAAGAATTACCGAACGCTGAAGTGAGTGACACAACGAAAGATGATAGTGATATCAAAGCCGGTAAAAAATTATTATTCTACAGCTAAACTGTCGGGCACCATAAAAGTGCCCGTAGGTTCTTTGATAATGGTATTGGTTAAATCCTGTTGCGCTTCTAATCCTTTGCCGCCATAAATACGGTCGCCATGGCGGTAAATGCGTACGGGTTTATCCGTATAAAATTTTTGAGCGTTTTGATCCCACCACAGGTCAGGTGCCCATAAAGTATCGCCGGAAACATTGGCCACCACTACACTATCACGGAGATAGGCCTTATTAAGCGATTCAAAATATTTTCCGTAGCGGGCATCAAGACGGCTTTGCTCTTTACCCACACTGTCAAAAAAAATCATCCGGAGCGATTTGGGGAATTCAACATAAATCGTATCGCTGCTGTAACGAAGCATTAGCGGCGCTGTCAGCTTTGACCTCAATTTTCCACCCTGACTAAAAATGGATTGGACATTTGTAGCTTCTTCCACCATAGCTTTTTTTTCACGCCACTCGTTTAGCGAACGCTGCGAGTTTTCGCAGCCAAAAGCAAACAGGCAGCCCCATAGAAAAGCTGCCTGTTTTAAAAATGTATAAACAAAATGCTTATTCATATTTCTTTTTCACAAACCAAAGATCGGTTAAGTTGAAACCCAATGAAAAACGAAACATATTTTCTTTGAGGGCATTATCGCTATTTCCTCTTTTTAAGAATTCGAAAGAAAGATTAATGGCATTGTATTGATTCAGTGCAAAGGCGCTTTTGCGTATAGGCAGCGCCATGCCAAAGGAAGCGCCAAAGGTTGGCAGGTTCTTTTGAACTTTTATATAATCGTCACCTACAGAAAAGCCAAAGCGGTAGGTTACATTGCTAAAATAATTTGTTCCGGGCTTTGGATTGATTTGCCCGCCTGCAGCTATTTTCCAGCTATCCTGCACAGAATCTTTTTGACCAAAAAAGCGGTACTCGCTCCATTTGCTCTTAGTAAGATCAATACCAAATAAAAACCCACGACCGTCATTTTTATAAGCAGTGTAAACAAAACCGGCTGTATAAGTGGAAGGATAAATTACTTCACCTTTTACATCGTTCTGTTGGTAAACGCTGTCTATTTGCAAGGTTTCTCCTGCCGATCCAAATGCAAACGTTTGCCGTAAAACATCCTGCGAGCCTTTGATCGTTTGTTTCCAATTGCCTGCTACGCCCAGTCTAAGGTTTTTGCCATGCTTCAGGTCAATACGGTATTGAATGCCTACATTATAAAATAAGCTTCCGAAAGAGTAAGTGGTAGCATGTTCTGACGAATGATAGGCAACCGAATCGTTGATAAACACTCTTTTTGTGCTAAGGTCTTTGTTGCCAAACATATAACCGGCATTAATGCCTGCACTAAAATTTCCAAAGCCAAAACCAGTACCTACAGAAGGCAGGTAACTACCGCCATCACCGCTGAACTGCGTTGTGGTGCTATCAATATCCATCCCGCTGATGGGATCTTTGAGTCTTTCGAAACGATTGATCTTATAACCAATTCTGCTGAGTGGCCGAAGGCCGAAGCTAAGCCCCCAGTTTTTTCTTAACGGAATGCCCACCTGCAGGTAAGAAAAATAAAGGTCAGAAGAAGTAAAACGTTCGGTAGTATTGGGTGCAATGAGCGTACGGTTATTGAAACTGATACCGGCATCAAAAACCACACGACCAGCTGCCAGCTTTTTTGATTTTTGCTCCTGTGCTGCATAAAAAGAGGCATAAGAAGCAGGATTATCAAAATTCACAGAAAGAATATCTGCATAGCCTGCAGAAATGCCGCCCATGCTGCGGGTAGTAATGTTGGTTGAAGGAAAAGCATCGCCCAATCCATAACGTGAATAAGGAGAGTTGCCCTGCGCCGATGCAAGGGTTACTACGGAAAGAAAACTGATAGAAAAAAATGCTTTCAAACCCATTGCCGAACTCTTAAGCATTATTGATTTGGCTAATTGCATACAGACCTTTAAAAATTAAATCAGGGTCTGCAAATATCTTATTTTTCAAATGGGGCTGAAATATTCCAATATCCCCCCCGGTTAAAAGCACGTTAAAGTTGCTGAACTTTTCTGCATACAAATCAATGATACCATCAATTTCTTTTGCCATACCCAATACTACGCCGGCCTGCAAATTGGTTTTGGTATCATATCCAATGAGTGGCACATTCCAATCTGCATTCACCAACGGAAGCTTGGCTGTAAAATGATGCATGGATTTGAAACGCATTTTCATGCCTGGCGAGATAGAGCCGCCCAACAGTTTGTGAAACTGGTTGATAAAGTTGAATGTAACGCAGGAACCGAGGCCAATAGCTAAATTATTTTGATGCGGAAATAAAAATACCGAAGCTGCTGCAATTGCTAAACGGTCAGCACCAACTGTTTCAGGCTTGCCAACAGGAATGGTAAAAGGCAGCTTTGATGCATTACTAAGCCTATGAAATTTTGTTTTAGAAGAAAGCAATTCTTCAATTGTCGTTTCATGATCTATTACAGAAGACAGAATCGATTGTTCAGGGCAATGTTCACTTATAATTTGCTGTAGATGTTCAAACGGATCTTTATCTAATACAATTATTTGTTTTAATTGCGCTTCTTCAAACAAAGCTGCTTTCAATCGTGTATTGCCAAAGTCTAAGCAGAGGGAAGTCATGGTGAATAGTGAATTAAGAAGTGCCTTTTTCTAATATCAACGACGACAGCATTTTAAAGCGGCCTACCATATATTCTCCAAGATCATTTAATTTTTGCTGGCTTACATACTTTAAATCAACTGCAATTTCTAAGGCAGCATCAATTTCAATTAGTGAGCCCCTTGAAATTTCAAAATATCTTTTTCTTTCTGCCAATGATTTTCTTGAACAACCCTCAGCAATATTTAAATGAACAGATAATGCGGCTCTCCTAACCTGTGATATCATTGCGAATTTTCCGTCTGAAGGAAACTCTTTTCTACACTTGTAACATTCTAAAACAAACTTCCGGGAAGTTTTAAATACTTCAAGTCTTTGGTGGTTTAATTGCAGAAACATAAACTATTTTCAGGTAAGTTATTCACTATTGACTATTCACTTCTCAAAATTAAATGAAGACAAATTTTTAAAATGCCCGTTCAGTTTTACTTTTTCTTTTAACGATTCCATCTCTGCAACCAGAGGAATTACTTTGGTTAAATGTCTTTTCAAATATTCCTGGCGTTGTCTTTCATGCATAAGCCCAAGCAATTCGTATTCTTCCTGAAGTGACATGCCCACGTGATGGGCAATATCGTAAGTATTCAATTCTTCGTCATTTTTCTTAAAATCCTTTTCCACTTTCAGCAGTTTGTATAATTCACGAATGCTGTTAACCACACGACGCATCACTTCTGCGCTGCCGTGTTCATGATTAGGGGGATAATTTACAATAGCACCACTATAAAGTTTTTCAGGAATTTCTTTGATCACTTCCAGTACACGAAAAACTTTTTCGCCTTCGGTTTTTATATCCATTCCGCCATTGTCGTGTACGGTTGTTATTTCTGTAATGCGAACCGTTGTGCCATAGTCCTGGATGCGGTTATCAATAACTGCAGGAATGCCAAAAAATTTTTTTTCAGTATAACATTCGCTGATCAATTGCTTATAACGCGGCTCAAATATGTGCAGGTTCAGGCTTTCGCCAGGATACACTACAATGCCTAAAGGAAATATGGGAATAAAATTTGTCATGCAAAATTCCTGCAAAGATGGTGCACATTCTTTTTACTTAGTGCAAGTTATTTTAGACAACGTTGGCTTCCTTTTGTGCCTGCTTCCACCAACAAAGAATGACAAAAAGATAAATGAAAACACCAAACTGCACCTCCAGCCCTATATCAAACAAAAAGCTAAAAGCAGCAACAGCATTTACAGATAGCCAATAAAAAGCATTTTTCTTTTTTCTTTCAAACACGGGTAAGAGCATCACCAGCGTAAATAAAAAAAAGCCTGTCCATCCTGCAGCATCACCATAGATCAACCATTCGCTTGCAGGGTAAATTTTGTCCGTTTCAATCATTTGCGGAACATGAATTTCATACCACTTTTTCGTTTCGGTAAAAACATCACCGACACCTACACCAAAAGGATGTTTTTGTAAAATATTACAGCCTGCTTTTAAAGAAAGTATTCTGTTACCATCGTTGGCGCCTTGTAAATAAGCATCCTTTTTTATGTAAGAAAAATCGTAAACGATGTACCGGATACGGTTTTGAAAAGTAGGAAAGAAAAACCAGGCTATGAGTGGCATTAATAAAATCAGAAACAACACAACAAAAGCAGGTTGCTGATTTTTTTTAGAGAGCAGCCATCGCAACACAAATAGTCCTCCAAAAATGTATAAGCTAAACAGACCCGTTCGTGCAGAAAGAATATGCAAATAAGCGGCAAAGAAAAAAGACAGGCAGGCAAGCAGAAGCCTTATCGTTTTTAATTTTATTTTTTCTATCAAATAGACACAAACAATGGCCGCTATGCATACCAGCCAGCTAAAACGAACATGATCGTTTTCTAACGGCGTAGGCAGTGTTTTGGCTTTGAGATATGCTTCCTGTATGGCCTGTGTATTTTGTAGATATTGCCATAAACTCCACACCGCTCCCAAAAGCACCAAAAGCAAAAAAACAAGTGCAAGTTGCAGCCATTGCTTTTTCGAAAGTTGCCAGCTGCCTGCAAAAGCAACAGGAAAGAAAAGCAATGGCAATTTTATGCGAACCAAATCAAGCCATTCATTTTTATTATCGCTCCATAAGCCCGAAATAAATGGAATGAAAAACAATAACGTAATACCCACCAAAAGCCGGTCGTTGAAAAAACATTTTAAATGTTGCCAAAATGCCTTATGTACAATGCAAAATGCCAGAAAGAATAACATGCTTGCAGAAAGTAAAACCCGTGAAGCGAACAAGCCAATGAGCATAGCCACTAAAGAGAAGAAAATGAGTGATTGACGAAAGTTTTTGTCTATACTAATACTCATACATTTGTAAACATACAATAATCCTTCATGTGGCAACGGTTGCTTGATCAAATACAAAAAGGCGATACAAAGGCATTGGCAAGAGGCATTTCTTTTGTTGAAAATGAGCAGGAAGGTTATGAACAATTATTAGCTACGCTTCCTGAAAATAAAGCAACAAAACTGATTGGCATAACAGGGCCGCCGGGTGCAGGGAAAAGCACTTTAGTAAATGTGTTGATTCAGCAGATTGTCAATAAAAATAAAAAAATAGCGGTGCTTTGTGTAGATCCTTCGTCTCCATTTAATCTTGGTGCTGTATTAGGCGATAGGATCAGGATGAGCGAATGGTACACGCATCCTGATGTATTCATTCGTTCGTTGGCTACACGTGGCGCCATGGGCGGACTTCATCCCAAAACCATAGAAATAACAGAATTGGTAAAAGCCGCTTCATTCGATTACATTATTATAGAAACAGTAGGCGTAGGCCAAAGCGAAATTGAAATTGCAGGACTGGCCGATGTAACGGTGGTAGTGTTAGTGCCCGAGGCCGGAGATGAAGTGCAAACCATGAAAGCCGGCCTGATGGAGATTGCAGACATTTTTGTAGTGAACAAAAGCGACAGGCCCGATGCTGATTCTTTTGTAAAAAATTTGCGACTGATGCTGGCGCCTGCCTTTCGTTCGCATGCCGCAGAAATTCCTATTGTGAAAACAGTAGCAGCACAAGGAACCGGCGTTGCAGAATTGTTTCAAAAAATTGAAAAACATTTGCAATTAAATAGCATAAACGAAAAACATTTTTGGCTGCTGGCCGAAAGAGCTTATTACTTGATTCAACAGCAAAGAATGAAGACTGTAAACAAGAGTGAACTTAAAAACATGATTGAAGAACGAGTGGAGGAAGGTGGTTTTAATTTGTATCATTTCATTCAACAATTTGCCGCTTGTCAATAACCTTGTGCATTGATTAATTTGTACATTGCGGCCCACTATTTTATTTACAATTCATGTCTGTAAAGGGAATAACAAGATATCAGCGGCTGCTGCAAAACATTACCAATTGGCAGGAGTATGCTTTTCGTAAAGGCGAAAGAAAAAAGCGTTCGCTGCAGTTTACCACAAAACCTTATCCGATTCACTTTAAAGTACCGCATAGTTTATACCAGGTTTTCAAAGAGATTTTTATGGAAGATTTTTACGAGATTGACAACCTTGTAAAAAAGCTTCCTTCCAATCCTGCGATCATTGATGTAGGCGCCAATGCAGGCTTCTTTAATATTTTGTTATTTTCCAAAATTCATAAAGCACGGGTGCTGGCTTACGAACCTATGCCATCCAACATTCATTTTTTTAAAGAAGCCATTGATAGAAACCCAATACTTCAATCCATCAAATTATACCAGGCAGCTGTTACCGGAGAGCCTAAAGAATATATAGAGCTGTTTACTGAGGATACAGAAGGAAATACCGTAGTCTCATCTGTGTTTTCAAACTTCAATCAGCTCAATAATAAAAAAGTAAGAGTTGAAGCCCGGTCTTTAACTTCCATAATACAAGAACATGGATTACACCAGGTTGACTTGTTGAAGTTAGACTGCGAGGGAAGCGAATACGATATCATTTACAATACAGAACCTTCGGTGTTAATAAAAGCAAAGATGATGGTGATAGAAGTGCACCAAATTGATAGCGACCGGCATAACCTGGATGCTCTTGATCGCTATTTAACTTCTATTGGTTATAAAAACAAAATTCTTCCCGTGCAGGAAGGAAGTTTTTATATGCAGTCCACAAAAAAATAAGAAATTGGAGCAGCCCAAAAGAATATTAGTTGATTGTGAAAGAATGAAATACCCATTTACCGGGCTGTATTATTATTGCCTCTATCTTGCCAAATATTTAGAACTGACCAATACAGATAAAGAGTTTTGCTTTTATTCGCGGCCTGCCACCAAAGAGTTATTTAAAAACTCCTGCGTAATAGAACAACACTCGCTGCAAAAGTTTTTACTTCCTCCTCTCA
>JBQCJM010000227.1:0-4343 GCA_051952715.1 Flavisolibacter sp. | reverse complement strand
AAAGAAAAAACTTTTTAGGTGCTGTGCCTTATAATTATCATTTTTCTCAAACTTCAATTTTTCAAAAGAAAATTTAATAATGTATTCTCCAATAATAGTTTTTGCATATAACAGGGTTGTGCACCTTGAACAAACAATTGAAGCATTGAAAAAAAATATTTATGCTCCGGAAAGTGAGCTTTTTATTTTTTCCGACGGACCTAAAACAGAGGCAGACCATGAAAAAGTAAATGAAGTTAGAAGTTACCTTAAAATAATAACAGGTTTTAAGGATGTTCATGTAGTGGAGAGAGAAAAAAATTATGGGTTGGCTAACAACATTATTGATGGCGTTACATTAATTTTTAAAGACCATGAAAAAGTTATTGTGGTGGAGGATGATTTGTTGACATCGCCGTATTTTTTAAAATTCATGAACGAAGCACTTGATTTATATGAGTATCAAAACGACGTTGTTAGTATTCATGGATATGTTTATCCTGTTGAGTCCCTTCTTCCTTCCACTTTTTTTTTAATTGATCCTGGTAGTTGGGGATGGGCAACCTGGAAAGACAGGTGGGATGAATATGAAAAAGACGGTAAAAAATTGTTTAAACAGATTAAATTAAAAAAGTTAGAAAAAGAATTTAATTACGACAATACCTATCCTTTTACAAAAATGCTAAAGCATCAAATACAGGGTAAAAATAGCTCTTGGGTAATTAGATGGTACGCACATGCAATATTGAATCGGCAATTAACGCTTTATCCTAACAAATCACTTGTCTTTCATAATGGCTCAGATGGAACAGGTACGCATGTGGGCAATTCATCTGTGTCCGATGTTGAATTAACAAGCGAACCTGTGCCTGTAAAGCCAATCAAAACTGAAATAAATCAGGAAGCAAGGGAAGCTTTCAAATTGTATTTCAAGAAAGTTAATCCGGGCATTGCAAAAAAAATAATACGGAGAATTAAAAGGATATTTTCTAAATGAGTAGTCCTGTCAACCTAATTAAAAAGTATATAAGAACCTTTATAAAACCTGTTAAATGGTATAATCTGCGTAAGGTTCATCCGGTATCTTCTATTTTCGGAATAGATAGGGGAACTGCTATTGACAGGTATTATATTGAGAGTTTTTTGTTTGAAAACAGGCATAACATTAAGGGAGATGTTCTTGAAATTGCAGAGAGTACCTACAGCAAAAAGTTTGGTAAGCAAAACGCTATTAGGTGCCAGGTTCTGCATTATGATGATACTAATACGCAAGCAACTATAGTAGGCGATCTTGCTGATATTTCTACTTTACCTGAAAAAGCTATTGATTGTTTTATTTGTACACAAACATTCAATTTTATTTACGACTTTAAAAAGGCTATTGCCGGAGCATATCATCTTTTAAAGGACGGGGGCATATTGCTCGCCACGGTAGCAGGCATTTCCCAAATATCAAGGTATGACATGGATAGGTGGGGCGACTATTGGAGATTTACAACTTTATCAGCACTAAAAGCCTTCGAAGAAATATTTGGTAAGGATAAGGTAAAAGTAGATTGCTATGGAAATGTTTTAAGCACTGTTGCTTTCTTAGAAGGAATTTCAGCAGAAGAACTAAAAAATGAAGAATTAGATTTTAAAGATGATAATTATCAATTGCTCATCACAATTAAAGCTATAAAATAGTTGCAAGCAATGGTCAGGAGTTATATAGGAAATACAAGGAGATATTTGAGCAATTTGATAGATAATGGCGGGGCTATTTTTCTTTATCATAGGGTTATTGATTTAAAAAATGACCCGCAAATGCTTGCAGTAAGTCCTGATAACTTTTATAACCAGGTTAAGTATTTAAAGGAAAATTTTGAGCTGTTAAATATTGAAGACTTTTACAGTCTTCTTCAAAGTAGAGCCACCTTGCCCAAGCGATCTGTTATTTTAACCTTCGACGACGGATATGCGGATAATTTTTATCAGGCTTTACCAATTCTTGAAAGCTTGAATGTGCAAGCACTTTTTTATATCAGTACATCCAAGCTTAACAGCCCTTTCGAAATGTGGTGGGATGACCTGGAAAGAATATTTCTTACGGCTTTGCCTTTGCCACAACAATTAAAATTGAAAATAAAAAGCAAGGAGTACAGTTTCTTAACGAATACAGAAGAAGATAGGATAAAAGTTTATCATCAATTACATGTGTTACTAAAATATTGCAAGGTTGATGAAAGGGACCAATTGGTCAGCAGTTTGAGCGATTGGGCTTCGGCAGACTACCACGGCAGACAAAGCAATTTGATGATGACATCAGAAGAAGTTAAGAATATGAATTCATCTGCTTCGGCCGTTATTGCAGCACATACGCATAACCACCCTGCATTAAGCATATTAAGTTATGAAGAGCAGTTAAATGAAATGCAACAGTCTAAAGCAATTCTTGAAAGTATCATTGGTAAAAAAGTAGTGCATTTTTCTTATCCTTTTGGTTCAAGATCAGACTATAATGAAGACAGCATGCGTGCCGCAAAGGCTGCAGGTTTCAAAATGGTTTGTGCTAATTACTATGACCAGGTGCATAGCTGGACGAACCGTTTTGCCTTGCCACGTATTCTTATTAGAAACTGGACAGAAAATGAATTTAAACAAAATGCAAAAAGATTTTTTAAATATTGATGCGTGTCCTGTTTATAAATACAACGGATGTAAATGGCGGCGCTGCAATTGCAGCCGGCAGGTTAATGAAAGGGCTGGAACAATATCATAATACAGAAAACTTTTTTTTAGTTCGCTATCAAAAAGGAAGCTTGCCCTTAACTGAGACAACAATATCTTCTTTCTTTGAAAAAGTCGTAGAAAGATCAGTGGATAAGCTAGCTAATGCCGCAGGAATGCAATATTTATTTTACCCATTTTCATCAAGTAAGATTTTAAAATACGCCAAAGCGCTAAAGCCGGATATAATAAGCCTGCATAATACGCATGGCGGTTACTTTGCAACACCATTGCTGGCAAAGCTTTCTAAAATTGCTCCCATAGTATGGACCTTGCATGATATGTGGAGCTTTACGGGTAATGCAGCTCATACTTTTGGGAACACGTCATGGAAAGAAATGAAGAATGATAGAAGCCTGATAAAAGTTCCTCCATCTATCGGCATTAACACTGGTGCTTTTTTATTAAAACTTAAAAGAAAAATTTATAACCAATCAGATTTAACAATTGTTACACCTTCCCTTTGGTTAAAAAAGCTGGCCGATCAAAGCCCGGTGTTCGAAGGAAAAAAAGTAATACAAGTTTATAATGGGGTAGAAGCGTCTGTTTTTTTTAAAAAAAATAAGGAACTGTGCAGGCTTGCGTTAGGCTTGCCAACAGACGTAAAGACAATTATGTTCAGCGCCGAATCCATCTCAATAAAAAACGCCTGGAAAGGTGGAGAAATGCTTCTTAATATCCTTAAAAAGATAAACGATTTAACTAAAGAAAAATTAAACCTGCTGGTTTTAGGTAATGGAGAAATGAAAGAGATTACTGCATTTGAAAACTTTACGGTTTTCCATCAGGGTTATGTAAGCTCTGCAGAGGTAATGAGCAATTGTCTGAATGCGGCGGATGTTTTTATTTATCCAAGCAAGGCAGACAATCTTCCTAATGTTTTAGTTGAATCAATTTCCTGTGGTACGCCTTGTGTTACTTTTGATATTGGTGGGTGCAGCGAAATTATTGAAGATTGAAAAAATGGTTATGTTATTAAACCTTTCAACTTTGACGAGTTTGCGATAAAAGTAATTGGCCTACTAAATAATGAAGACAAACTTTCGACATTCTCGTCCAATTGCATAGACATAGCAAAGGAGAAATTTAGACTGGAAGACATGGCAGATCAATATTTTAGTCTTTTTACAACTTTAAAAGCTTATTCATGATGTTTGATAGATACAAAACAAAGTTCAAAAAGATAATTAGTAGAGATGTGAGATATAAAACAGAAAAAACTTCATCGGAGTTGAAAAAGTTAGGTTCACAATATGGTGGGTGGATTGTTCCGGTGGATTTTTTTAATGAAAATTCTGTTTGTTACCTGGCAGGTGCAGGAGAGGACATTTCCTTTGATATTGCTCTAGTGAACCGCTTCAAATGTCATGCTTATATTTTTGATCCAACTCCGAGATCGAAATTGCATTTTGAAAAAATTATTGATGCGGCAAAAGCAGGACAGCCTTTATTATTTAGTAACAATGAGTGGTACGATTTAAGTCCGGATGAAATAAATTATTTGCATTTTTTTGAAACCGGGCTTTGGGATAAGAAGGATAAGGTAAAGTTTTTTGCTCCTAAAGATGACTCACATGTTTCGCACTCTATTGCTG
>JBQCJM010000226.1:0-9047 GCA_051952715.1 Flavisolibacter sp. | reverse complement strand
GAGGAGAGCTGGAAAGACTGTTGCAGAAAAACCAGGTGCCAACTCTTTTAATCCATTAGTCATATATGGTGGTGTGGGTTTAGGTAAAACACATTTGGCGCAGGCAATAGGAAACGAGGTAAAACGTTTGCAGCCAAATAAAGTAGTGCTGTATGTGAGCTCTGAAAAATTTATTAACCAGTTTGTTGACCACAGCCGTAACAATGCCATTAATGACTTTATTCACTTTTACCAGTTGATAGATGTGTTGATCATTGATGACGTGCAATTTTTTAACAGGGCCGAAAAATCACAGGATGCTTTCTTTGCCATTTTTAATCACTTGCACCAGTCGGGTAAGCAATTGGTATTAACGTCAGATAAATCACCAAAAGATTTAGAAGGTGTGCAGGAAAGATTACTGAGCCGTTTTCGCTGGGGGTTAAGTGCCGATATTCAAATGCCTGATTACGATACAAGGATTGAAATATTGGAAAGAAAGATGAAGAATGACGGATTGGAGATGCCGAAGGAAGTAGTGAAGTACATCGCCTATAATATCAACACAAATATTCGTGAACTGGAAGGAGCATTGATTTCTTTATTGGCACAATCTTCGCTAAACCGGAGAGAGATTGACTTAGACCTTGCGAAAAAAGTGTTGCGAAACTTTGTAAAAACATCCAGTAAAGAAATTACCATTGATACCATTCAAAAAATGGTGTGTGATTATTTCGATGTGCCTTATGACAAACTATTGCAAAAAACACGGAAACGTGAAATTGTACAGGCCCGTCAAATAACAATGTACCTGGCAAAGGCCTTCACTAAAAATTCCTTAAAAACAATTGGCGAACATTTTGGCGGCAGAGATCATACCACTGTCATTCACTCGTGCCAAACGGTGAAAGATTTAATGGACACGGACGGAACTTTTAGAGACAGTGTAATAGAACTGCAGCAGAAGGTTCAGTTAGCTGCTATGTAATAGTAAACATCTAATACAGAATCCTAAATTCTAAAAAGGAAAGTTTAGAATTTAGGATTTATTTTTTCAATATTAGTCCCTTATCCCTATTTTTGCAGCCCTTGCAAATGAGGTGAGGGCTTAAGTGAGCAAAGGGTGAGGTGGATGAGTGGCTGAAATCAGCAGTTTGCTAAACTGCCGTACGGGTCAAACTGTACCGCGGGTTCGAATCCCGCCCTCACCGCGGTTTCGGGAAGTAGCGCAGGCCGGTAGCGCACCTGGTTTGGGACCAGGGGGTCGCAGGTTCGAATCCTGTCTTCCCGACTTTTGAAAGTCGCTCTGGTAGCGGCTTTCGTCGTTTATATAGGTATGGTAACCTCTATTGTTCACTATACAATTTGGGGTTAAAATGGGGTTACCAAATCAAAGGTCTAACAAGTCCCAAAAAGGTACTGTTAGCGTCTCACCGTATAAGAATGGAGTACGCCTCCGTTGGCGTTATTCAGATAAGCGACAAGCACTTTACATTTCTTCTTCTATAGCTAATCATCAAAAGATCGCACATGTTATTAAAGGGATTATAGAACGCGATATTCTTATTGGCGATTATGATGAAACATTAAACCGTTATCACGAACTACTCACGAAGGCAACACTTTATGATTCAACATTAGAAAATCAAATCCTCCCTGTTGTCTATGACTCTCCACAAAATAAGCCCTCAAAAAAGGAAAGCATTGACATCATTCAATTGTTCAATGAATACCTATGCGCCAAAGGGAAGGCAGAGCATAATTTGTCTTCTTATTATTACGATGCCAGGCAAATGCTGAGAAGGTGGGGTACTACTTCACTGGATCAGCTGCCTCAGAAACTAAATAATGAACCAGTCTCTAATAAAACTTTCAATGATCGCCGTAATTGCCTTTTTCAGTTCTTTGAATGGTGTGTTCGAAAGCAAAAGATTCCTGACAACCCTTTAAGTGATGTATCAAATAAAAAGCGCAATAAGGCAATAGACCAACGTCGGCCATTTACAGAAAGAAGCAATGGCAATAATAGAGGCTCTACGTACAAACACTTATTCTAAACAAGTTTATTATTCCCATTCTCAATACTGGCGTTTTGTAGCATTTCTCCTACATACTGGCGTAAGAAACGGCGAAGCAATAGGTCTCATGATAAAAGAGGTCAACTTTGAAGGCTGGGAAATGCGTATAGCTTATTCCCTAAGCCGTACCCGAAAAGGTGCCAATGCAGCTGCTCGCATATTTAAAGGCACTAAAATGGAAAATGTCCGATTCATTCCTATGGATGATTTCATATACTCGCTTTTAGAACCATTGTGTAAAGGAAGGGCGGGCTCTGAGTTCGTATTTGTTAATAACAATGGAAATCCTATAGATGATAAAATGTTTCAGCGTAGAGTGTTCAGACCTCTTTTAAAGAAACTAGACATT
Source organism: Flavisolibacter sp. (assembly GCA_051952715.1). Taxonomy (GTDB): domain Bacteria; phylum Bacteroidota; class Bacteroidia; order Chitinophagales; family Chitinophagaceae; genus Flavisolibacter. Next base: position 6,641 of record JBQCJM010000226.1, on the reverse strand, counting down.
GATAAAAGAGATCTTTATGCTTGCCGCCACACTTTTGCTACCAGGGCAGTTCAACAAGGCATGAAGCCACATGAAGTTGCATATATTATGGGAGATAGTGTAGAGGTCGTACTTCAAAACTACTTTCATAATCATCAAAAGCCTCAAAATCTACCTGGTTCATACATTTCTATAACCTAGAAACACAGAAGGATAGATGCAATACTATCCTTCTGTAAAATGACTTATTATTTTGTGCATAAATATTAAATTAATAGAAGTGTAGCTGCTAAGATTTGGCAATTGAAATAACAATATGGAAATGGGAAATGCTGTAAGTGTAAATGATTCTAATAATAACTTCTGATGTTTATTGTTTGCTTTGGAATTTACAATTGACATGACTATCAAATTTCATTGAGTACTCTGGTTTCCATGTTGCCAACAATATCCATTTGGCCCCGCCTTTCTTGAACACCTAAAACCTTTCTTTGTTATTCCTTGACATTGACCAATTGTGTCATTCTTTGTTCGTGAGTTATTGGAATAACAATAGCCACATGGTTTTCTTCCAAGCTTAATGGCCTCAGTTAAGCTTATGCGACTAGTGGTATGAGTGCATTCTCTTAGACCCTGACAGATCTTGCCATGATATGCATACGCTTCCCCACTCTTGCAAATGATTATGTATCCTGATTTGCAGGAAGGATATATACCAACAAAAAACCTAAGAGTAGTCGAATAGAGAACATCTATCTTTAGTATTAGTTAATTCATGATTTAATTTATAACCGCAATCATTGCTCCCATAGAACCGGACCGTCGCCTATTGCCAGGTATAGAATAATCCCCATCACCGAAATAGGCCTTTGAGACCCCACCGTCAAAGTATACTGCAGTGATACAACCTTGAGAAATGAAATAATTGGCAAATTCTAAAAAGGTAACTGACGTTGTAGAAATGGCAAAGATTACCCTACCATCTTTTGTGATACCAGCCCCATTGCGTATCGCCGTTCCTAAAGACGGAAGCGAATTATTCACCTTACCATTTTGAACTACAAATTGGAGCTGCTTCAATGGCATATAAAACGTTTTGGGCGTTAAATGCATCCACGGTAGCGATACCAATTGTTTTATCCTTTTTAATATAAAAAACCCCTTGTGGTTGAAGGCAGAAATTAGCCTTCCTGGTATTGCATCTTTTTAACTTTTAAAGTTGCTTTCCCTCTTCAATATATAGCCCTACCGGAGAATAGTCTTCCATAAACATCCCACAGTTCATGGCGAATGAAAGTTTGCGTCCTGTTGCAGCCATATATTCTTTCAATCTCGATAGGCTTTTAATCTTTTCTCCTTTATTATCTTTCCAAAAAGTTCTTACATGGCTTGATCTTGGGTTAACTGAATACGATTTGAAATTGTCCCATTGCTTTAAGTTAAATGACGCGAATAGTATTAAAATACCTAATAAGGAAAGACTCATCTTCAAAACAAAACAGCAGTTTGTATTCTTCATCTATTATCTTTTATGCTTTGCGATTATAATACAGGTGTAAGAAATATAGTTATTCCCTTTGTCGGCTTTCGCAAAACCAATCCCGATATCTACTAAAGAAGAACTCCAGGAGTCCAATCCTAATAAGTGAATTCTATGCCCCAGGGAAGGAACACCATTGTCGGTCAGTAACATTCTTATAGCTTCTTCTCCGTTATGAGCGCCTGCGTTACATGATTCAAATAGATTTTGCTGTGGTTTTCTTATCCAATCTGGCTCAAGCTTATAACCTGCTTTGTGGATATAATGATTAATACCATACCCATCCTGATCAACATGTGCAAAGTAATTGCGTCTGGCCATATCCAAAGCCTTAGATTCAGCAACTTGTGCCAATGTATCATTCCATTTAAGTTCATAAGTTGGTTGAACATCTTTTAAGAATGGAAATGAACTAATGTAATCTTTAGGATGTTTTCGAATATCGTTTAAAAGGTTAAATGCTGCTTGTCCTTCCTTCGGCAATATTTCAGGGGTGGGTGCTAGATAACTCAGCCCAATGAATGCAAAGAATATGATTATAGTTTTCATGGTTTATTAGTTGAAATCTACAGGGCATCTTACTTTCTCAGCAGAGCTATTTCTTATGTTTAAGAAGTTGCTATACGATAATGTTAGCTCAAACCCTCCTCGTGATTGCGATGCCGTTCTTAGCTTGCTTATATTAACGTCATACGTTAGCCCCACAGCCCAATTATAATAATCAAGTTTAATGACCGGTATTACCGCGTCGTTCCAACGCAGAAAAGCTCCACCTGATAAACTAAATGTTTCGTCATCATCTTCCTGAATAATATCATGCTTGTATAGTACACCTCCCTGGGCTTGGTTATTTCCTCCCTGCATGAAATAGTCCAGGTAAAATATAACTCTATCGGTTTCACTTGTCGCTGCTGAGAGTCCAGCATTGAACACAAATTTCTTATTCAGTCTTATATCATTTGTTTGCGCAAATGCCACCTTGGGCTCCGTAAAATGAAAATAGGCGCCTCCGATGTAATATTTAGTATCGTACCCCATCACGCTACTATATTTTATTCCTGCCGCAGCATCTAAATACCTCACATTTGTATTTGTAAATGTTTGTCGGGTAGGATTTGTTGGTGAATAAGCCCCGCCAACAAATTGATCATCAAACTTTAGATTGGAAGGGTCAAAACGTTGTTGTACAACGCCTCCTAAAAACCCAAGAGTTATATAGGCATCCCTTTCGCTGCTTACCGATTTGTGATAGGCTAACAATGGTAATATTTGTGTTTTGCCCATTTTAGAATCACCGGCTACATCGTTAGTGATCTGAAGCCCCAGTGACAGGAAATCGTAAGAGTTTTGTGAAATGCCAAATTTAAGTTCTGTTCCCAAGGCTTGGGTTTTATAGGGTACTGTAACGGAATTCCACTGGTTTCTAAATGCAGTTGTTACCCTTACATCTCCTCTATAAATACCTGCAAGGGCAGGATTACGTAATAAAGGGAGCTCATAAAACTGTGAGAAATTGATATCCTGGGCACTAGAACTTTTTAGAATACTAAAAGTAATTACTATTAAAACAATCTTCCTTTTCATTCTTCACTGGTTATTTTATGATAGATACATTTCCTTTATAAGTATAAGTTGATCCATTTTCGCATACTACATCTGCTGTATACACAAATACATCTGGACCTCCTGCGATCCCATTGATTTTACCATTCCAGCCATAGCCTGGGTTATTAGGTGGAAAATCACTTCGTTCAAACACTACCTCGCCCCACCTGTTAAATATTCTAAAGGTTTTAACCATAACAATTCCCTGTCCTCTAACCATCAAAACATCGTTTATCCCATCGCCATCAGGCGTGAATGCATTAGGAATAAAAACCTGTGCACTCTGACAAAACGCTTTGACCATTATTGTATCCGTGGCGCTACAGCCATAGTTATTTGTAACTTCTACCGTATAAGTAATATCCTTTTTCACTTCGGCAATAGGAAGTGCACATGTATTACAGCTCAAATCTTTACCAGGCGTCCAAAGCCAGTTTACAATGGGACCGTTTTGGACGACACTTTTGAGCGTTTGCATCGTACCCGTTGATAGTATAAGGTCAGGTCCTAAGTTTACAATAGGATATTGCCCTACAGCAACTAGTACAAATGCAGTATCAGTAAAGCAGTTATAGCCATCGTAACCAACCACACGGTAACTGGTAGTTACATCAGGTGAAGCTATCGGATTTGGTATGCTGGTATTACTCAGTCCTGAGCTAGGAGACCAACTATATGAGCTTGCGCCACTTGCTAGGAGATTAGTCGAAGAACCTATACAAATAGTATCTGTAGGAAATACTTTAAGCTGCAGTGGTTGAATTACAGTGATTACTGTTGTATCTGAGGCAGAGCAGCCAAAGCTATTTGTTCCCCGAACTACAAACGGAGTAGTTTGCAAAGGAGAAGCTATCGGATCTGGACAATTGGTGCAACTCAAATCTCCTACAGGAGACCAACTATATCCATTATTTCCTGTTCCCGTTGCAGTAAGTCTTACACTGGCACCCCGGCAAATATTCATATCAGTGGTAGATACTACGGTAGGACTTGGATTAATCTGAATTTCCAGGCTGGCGGTATCATAACATCCATTTACTGTTCCTATCACCAATGAAAGGGTGTATTTACCTGCTTGTGTGAAAGTAAAATTGACAGGATTCCGGGATTCAGTAACTCCATTTGAAAGTGACCACTTTATCAGGCGGATGGAATCAATAGAGGAAACGTTTGCTTTGTAGGTGTTTAAATAACCTACACAGCTAACCGTATTGCCTTGAATTTCTGCTTTAGGCTTATTGTTTACCTTGATGATAAGGTTTTGGGCTATTGTATCGGAACAACCGCTATTGCCATATACAACCATTTTTACAGGGTAAATGCCGGACGTAACATATTGATGTGATATGGTGGTACCATTACTAAATGTTCCATCTCCTAAATCCCATTGAACCGAAGTCTTTCCAAAGAAGGCTATAGAAGTATCAGTAAAGTTTACTAGTGTAGCCCCACAGTTCAATTGCTGTACTGTGGAGAAGCCTGCTTTTACTTTATCTACTTTTACTGAATCCACACCTTCAAGTAAAATACTACAACCTGCTTTATTCTTTAAGGTTACACTTGGTAGATAAATTCCTGCGTTTTGATAAACATGAGAAACCATGTTTGTTGTTGTTGTTAAACTGGTTCCATCACCGAAATTAAATATCAGGCTATCCGTATTGTTTGCTTGAACCTGAAGTGTAATTGATGCATTATTACACAAGTACTCTTTACTATAGCTTAAGGATCCGCTGGGGCCCAATACACGAATTGTATGGGTTGTTATATAGGTACAACCACCAGGCACCACAACTGTAAGCTTAACTAGGTAGTTTCCTGCGGTTAAGAAAGTGTGATTGATTGTATTTCCTTTTCCAAAAGTGCCGTCCCCAAAATCCCAATCTGCGCTTATGTATGGAGTGTTTTGATTAGTAAAGGTCACTGAGAAAGGCGCACAATATCCAATGGTATCAGTTGCTATAAAAGCACCTGGCTTATTTGAAACGATTTCGATGTTCCTAACAGTTGAATCCTCACATACACTACCCGGAGCATTAAAACGATAAGCTTTAAGCACCACCGAGTAAGTCCCTGCATTTGAAAAAGCATGCGATGGACTTGTGAGGGTAGAAGTAGAGCCATCATCAAACCGCCAAAAGTAAGATGTTGCACTATCTGAGTTATTCTCAAAAGTTATCGTCTCTCCAATGCAGGCAGTGCTTAAATCTACATTAAACGCAGCGGTAGGCCGTGGATAAACTACGATTGTTTCTGTAGAAGATGTATCCGAACATCCATTTGTGGCATTCAGGGTAATGATGTAAGTGCCGGGAGAAACATACGTATGTCCTACAGTGTCAATATTCCTGGTAGTGTTTAGAATACTGCCATCACCAAAGTTCCAGGTAAAGGCAGATGCACCTTTAGAATTATTAATAAAGTTAACTGTATGTGGTGTACATCCCGACTGCTCATTACCATTAAGGGCGAAGTCAAGTACAATCTTATTGGGCGACACAACAATTGCATATGTTAATGAATCTATTCCACATTCATTCCCAGCAAACAGCTTAACATAAAAAGTGTCTCTAATACCCGTATAAAAGGTGTGGCCAATTGTATCAATTTGGTTGGTTGATACAGGAGCGCTACCGTCCCCGAAATTCCAGATATATGAATTTCCTATACCCAACGAAGTATTACTAAATATTACACGCATAGGAGAACAGCCGACAGTACTGTTAGGAGCAAATAAGGCTTTGGGTTTTGATTTTACTCTTATGGATTTAAAAGCAATGAGTGTATCGCAGTTTGTTACAACGCTAAGCTTTACTATGTAAGTGGTATCTCCATATTTTGGATTGGGTAAGAAAGTAACCGCAGAAGGAGAGGATTGTGAAGATGTTGATCCATTTCCAAAATCCCATAAATACTGAAACGAGTTTATATTGGGCGTTGTGTTGGTAAATGAAACGGAAAGGGGGCCACAACCCACGGTATCAGTTACTGTAAATGATGGTTTTGCTGTGATGTATGTATAAAAGCTCTTTTCGATACTATCATTTAAACATCCAAAATTGCTAATTGCGACAAGCTTTATTTTAACCGAATCTCCAGCATTATTAATAACATAACCTGGGAAGTTGCTCCCTTGTCCAAGAAACCTTCCATCTGCATACCATTGGTAATCTTTGTTTCTTGAAGGGTCGTTTTGTAGTATTATAACATTACCATCAATTAAAAATGGAGAACATGAACTGTCTTTGACAGCTGTAAATGCAGCTTTGGCGTCTGGATTAATTGTAACAGTAACCTCATTACTATTGTTACTTTGTGGCCCAGTGCAAAGATTGGTGGATACATTGCGACGGAATTTGGTTGTTTGAATTAGTACACCAGGAGAATAATCTTTTAAAGTTGCATTAGGAATGTCTTCCCAAATAGTCCCGTTAAACAGTTGCCATTGATAGGCATATATTCCATTAGCACCAGTTGGAACGGCTCCTGTAAGAATTGCTGCTGAGTTGCCTATACA
>JBQCJM010000225.1:0-25173 GCA_051952715.1 Flavisolibacter sp. | reverse complement strand
GGAAGCACCAGTTCACCTGCAATTAAAAATTAAAGACGAAGCGGCAGAAGCAGACGCAGAAAAAAAAGAACTGGAGCAAAAAAAGCAATGGCTCGATGATCGATTTGAAAAACTGCGTCAATCCATTTTATCCACAGACAATAAGGCTGCAAAGCCCGAACAAAATACGTCCTCGGCGTCTGCAGCGTCGGGAGGTTATCTGGCCAGACCATCCAATATTTATGCAGAGTCCAAACCGGAAGTTTCCACTTCCAAGCCTGCAGAGGAAAAACCGGTTCCGGCACCTGTTGCAAAAGTTGAAGATCCGGAAACGTTCGACATGCAATTGGTGATACGTAACGACATTCCGAAAGCGGCGGAGACGCCAACGAGCCATCACACTCAGGCACCACAAACGCCTCAGGCAGAGGAGTCCCATATTGGGAACGATGTTGAGGATCAAAAAAGGAGGGCTGCAGAACGATTACAAAAGTTGCGCAACTTATCGTTCAACATTAACGCGGCTGATCCTAATAATGAGTTTGAAGCAGTTCCGGCTTACATCCGCCGCAATATGGAATTATACAACACAGTCTCCTCGGTTGAAAATTTCTATAGCAATTACACTGTAAAAGACGATGGTAAAGGAAGTGCCAACATCAGCACTATTAATACATTTTTAGATGGTAAAAAACCCGATTAAGTAGCACTTTGCCGCTTGCAGAAACTTTAACGGATTTAAAGTTAAGCATGGCGTTCTGATCGTTTTTAACTATCGAAACCAATCTATTTCGTTCCAATGAAGCCACTGTCCTCGTTGTTTAGGACACCAGAATAAGGCTTGTGTTTTTAGTTGTTCCCCGCTGTTTACAGCGGGGTTTTTTATTAAAGCCGGATGATCAAAATTTGATGGATTACCGGCAGCTTTTTTATTTTCTCTTCATCTTATGAGAAAGAATTTTTTTTTATTGTACTCAGCCTGCTGAACTACTATGAAGCCCAATTGCGTCGCACTCTTGTACATTCAATAATGCTATTCAGCATTATGCAATATCCGTTGTGCTCTTGTAGTGGTTTTCTGTTCGTAACCGCCTTCGCAAATACATTGAAACTAATTAAGTGAAATGCAGCAGTCTAATTCGAAGCCCAAGCTTGTGTCCCCCACAAGCTAAAAGATTACAATAAAAAATAAGCAATTAATTTTCGTTGTCTGCTTTATACGGCTCGCTAATAAATCCTAAATAACCATTGCAGGATGGGCAGTATAATTCAACCGCATCGGTAAGAAGCAACTCTTCCAGTTTAATATCTTTTCCTTTTCCCTGCCAATCGCATTTTGAGCAGGAAATATCATTGGAAGCTAGAATGGCCGGTGAAAATATGTGGTGCATAACAAACGGAATTTGATTTCGATAAAGGGCAATACCAAAGATTACTTATTCTTTCATTTAAAAAAATACCTATTAGTAAGTATTTTTTATTATTTGTTTAACCAATGTGGCAGCATGGAGCAACACATTTAGTTATTTTAGCAAGAACCAAATTAACCGTCTCCATGAAAGAAATTGACTGGCTTTATTCAACCTCCGATCCTGTGCTGCAGCAACAAGTGCGTACAAAAATTGCCAGCCTTCAACAGTTCGAAAAAGAAATTCCTGCTGTATTTGTTGTGCATGATCTGAGAGATTTCTCCGTAGTATATATGTCGCAGCGAGGCCTTGACTATTTAGGTGCTACAATAGATGAAGTGCGGCTTGGCAAAGCAGAATATCATGCCCGTTATTTCAACCCTGAAGATGCAGAAACATATCTGCCTAAAATCCTGAGTTTGATTGAACGCAATAATGACGAACTCATTTCTTTCTTTCAGCAGGTTCGTCCATCGGTCAATCATGAATGGGCATGGTACTTAAGCTCTATAAAAATATTTTTAAGAGACGGTAACGACAAGCCGCGGCTTACCATTACAATGGCGGTACCCATGGCGCCGGACCACCCTTTTGTAGGAAAGATCGATCGTTTGTTAGAAGAGAATAATTTTTTGCATCGTCATAAAAAAATATTTGCCACACTCACTAAAAGAGAAAAAGAAGTTTTAAGGTTAATGGCAATTGGTGTAAACTCCAATATTATTGCTGAAAAGCTGCACATTTCAGAGTCAACTGCCAATACGCACCGCAGAAATATCCGTAGCAAGATTAATGCGCAGAATAATTATGACGTAACCAGGTTTGCACAAGCGTTTGATTTGATATAACTAAAGGTCTCTTTTGCTATTGATGCGATAGCAAATCAACCATACAATAGCAGTAAGGATAATCGTGTAAACAACATAAGTGTTCATCGAAGCGAGAGAGGCTTTATAGGCTGTTTCATCAAACCTTCCCCAAAAAGCCGGAGGGGGAATTAACCTATCCGAAATTTCAAGCGGCAAAAACCTTCCAATATCATTGGCTTTTACCTTGGCAATGCCCACAGCAATGGGCTCGAGAATAATAAAATAAAACAGGAAGATCCCCAAAGCTACAAATGCTTTTCTGGCCAGAAAGGCAATTAAAAAAGCAATAGACAACTGTGCAAAAGCTTGTAGTGCAAACAGCCCAATGTAGTTAGCGCCTTGCCAAATGTTGCCTGCGTTTTCTGTCTTATTGGTCAAGCCAATCACTAAAGCTACAATAGTAAATAGTATAGTAACCAATAGCGAAACCAGCACAACGTCAATTAGTTTGCTGGTTAAGAATTGCTTGCGGCTCCAGCCGTCAATAATGTTTTGCCGGTGGGTTTTATAAGTATATTCATTGGTGATGAACATGATCACTATAATAGAAGGAATGAAAATAAAAATGGAAGAAGCATAGGCGACCGTGTGCCACACTTCAGGAAACGTAAATGAATTACCAACAAATCTTTTTAGCATGATGCTGGCAGTATTCCCTTTATTGATAAGATTTTTGTAGACCTGGTAAAATATATAATTGATACCTGGATAGGACAAGGCGGTAATGGCGGTTATCCACCAAAAAGCCTTGTATTTACGTATTTTAAGCCATTCTGTTTGTAAAAGGTTCATCATTGTAAAGCAGTTTAATTATAAGGTGAAAGACGCAAATTTTTTTCAAGTTTGCTATCTCACATTTCATTCCATTAGTTATTGGTTAATTCAAAAAAGCGAGCCTCCAAACGTTTTTTCTTTAATAAAAGATGATTGAGTACAATGCCCTGGCTGAAGCAAAAGCTGTTGATTTCGTCAAGCCTTGCGCTTCCTTTTGGTAATACCAATTGAACGGTGCTTGTCTGATGGTTAACAGAAATTGCTGAACTGAATTTTTGCAACACAACTTCCAATGTCTGTAAATCAGCAGCACTTACTTCTACTATATCTTCATCCATCAATACATCTTCTACTCCGCCAGTGGTAATCAGCGTTCCTGTTTTTAAAATGGCTACATGCGTACACACTTTTTCTACTTCGTCCAACAGGTGGCTTGCCATAATAATAGTATGGCCTTGATCTTTTAATTCAACAATCAATTCTCTTATTTCAGCAATCCCAACCGGATCAAGGCCATTTGTCGGTTCGTCTAACACCAACACTTTTGGACTGCCCAACAAAGCTGCGGCTATAGCTAAACGTTGCTTCATGCCTAAACTGTAACTGCTAAAGCGGCTTTTGCGACGCTCAAATAGTTTTACTTTTTGAAGTACCGTGTCAATGTCTTTATTTGTACCTCTGCCACTAATGCTTTGCGTTATTTTTAAATTATCAACGGCAGATAGATAATGATAAAAATTCGGTGTTTCCAAAAGCGATCCTATTTTTTTGCGTTGATCAGGAGAGCCGGGCTGTGCAAACCATAAGAAATTTCCATTATCAGTTTTCAAAACATCAAGAATGATGCTTAAAAGTGTGGTTTTGCCGCTTCCATTAGGACCTAAAACACCAAACACACTTCCCTCCGGTACTTCAAACGAAACACCTTTCAATGCTTTAATAGGACCATAAGATTTAGCAATGTTGTTAAGTGTAAGAACAGAGCTCATTGAATTTTTTTTTGAAGATAAGTTGAACAATTTGCAGACGCAATTTCCTTTACACCAATTGCCTTATTATATATACCAACGATCTTTTTCTTTCCTTTGCTGCTGAATTAAAATTTATGGAAACAGTGCTTATTGCCGGCGGAACAGGCATGATTGGAAGTGCTTTGATTGAGGAACTGACAAAAAAAGATTATAGTGTTATTGTTCTTACAAGAGATGCAAGGCGGCACCAGAATACAGAAAGAATACTGTATGCAGAATGGAATATAAAGAAAGGGGTAATAGATGCAAAAGCAATTGAAAAGGCCGACTATATCATTAACCTGGCCGGAGCTAACGTAGCAGAAAAAAGGTGGAGTACAAAAAGGAAAAAAGAAATTGTTGGCAGCCGTGTGCAAACTGGCAAACTGCTTGTAAAAGCATTGCAGGAGATTCCAAACAAAGTAAAAGCAGTTATTTCAGCTTCTGCTATTGGTTGGTACGGTCCTGATGCAAAAGCGCCTAATGCAAAACCATTTGTTGAAACTGATGCACCGGCAAAGGATTTTTTAAGCGCTACATGCCAGCAGTGGGAGAGTGCTATTCAACCGGTAACACAATCCGGGAAACGACTGGTGATCCTGCGAACCGGAATTGTATTAAGTAATGATGGCGGCGCTTTTGTAGAATTTAAAAAGCCTTTGAAATTTGGTATTGCACCTATCTTAGGAAATGGTAAGCAGGTTGTGAGCTGGATTCACATGGATGATTTGGTACGGCTATATATGTACGCAACTGAAAATGAAAACATCATTGGCGTATACAATGCGGTTGCACCCAAGCCGGTTACAAATAAGATATTGGTAATGGAGATGGCGAAACAGCGAAATAAATTTTATCTGCCAGCATCCGTACCATCCTTTTTTTTAAAAACTGTACTGGGAGAAATGAGCATTGAAGTGCTGAAAAGCGCAACGGTGAGCAGCAAAAAAGTTGAAGCTGCTGGTTTTCAGTTTTTGTTTCCCGGTATTGAAACTGCTATTCACAATCTTGTTAAACGGAAAAAATAAGCACAAGGCAATTGTGAGAGAAAATGCTGAGTAGAATTATTGAACGTACAAGAGTGCGACGCAACAAAAGTTCAATAGTAGCAGTGCAGATCGGCACATATTTTTTCACTAATGAAATTTACAAAAAAGCCTCCGAAACGGAGGCTTTATCATTAAAATGCTTTTTTATCTTTTGGTATAGGCGGTGTTGCTTTTTGTGTAAATAAAACAGGATTCACTTGTTTAGGGTCTCCTTGATAAACCCATGTAAAATTGCCAATGTATTTATTAAATACCTTGTTTACATCGGCTGGTGTTATGGGCTGCAGCGATTCCTTTAATGTAAATGCTTTATGCCAGTCTCCAGTTAAAACTTCGGTGCTTGCCACCAGCGAACATAACGAGCCATTCGTTTCATTTTGATAGTATTGGTACGTGGCATAAGTGTTTTTCATGTTCTTTACATCATCAGTAGCAAAGCCATCTTTCTTTATTTTGTCAACGAGACTTCTTGCCACGGCAATATACTTGTCGGGCTCTTTGGTTGTTACATACATGACGGAATAAGGTGTTAAACCAGATGTAATGTAGGCGGCGGGGGCATAAGATAATCCATGGTTTGTACGAACCTCTAAGAACATTTTATCGTAAAACATTCCCGATGCCAGCGTAGCCGGATAGTAATCCTTTGAATTTGCAGCCGGTGCAGCGGAAATACCCATGATGTAATTGGTAGCTACGTCCTTTTTTTGTGAAGCAAAGCTGTTTGCCTGTGGCGTATAAGTGCTTCTTTTTAAAACAAAAGGTTTGCCTTGGGGTATTTTAGCTATTAGTGCAGCGGCTCTTTTTTGAATATCTTCTTTGCCCATATCGCCAACAACTACCATAAAAATTCTGGAACGTGTAAGTATTGATTTGAAATAATTCTTTGTTTCCTGCGGTGTAAGCTTTTGTACGTTTTCTATAGTGCCTCCCGGCAACTTTGCATAATCCATTCCTTTAAAGGCTGTTTGCATAGCCATTCTTTGCAGGGCCCCATCAGGGTTTGATTCCTGTTCTCTTAAATTAGTAACCGCTTCTTCTTTGATGCGTGCAAATTCCTTTGCATCAAATTTTGGTGCGGTTAAAGCATCTACATATAAAGGCCATACTGCTTCAAAATCGCCTTTAATGCAATTGAGCTGAAAATGTGCAGCATCTTTTCCGGTAAAGCCATATATCCTGGCATCAACTTCATCCAGTTTATTTTTAAAACTGTTCTTATCGTCTTTTTGCGTTCCACATTCGGTAAGCGCCGTCATGGCTAATTTTTCAATGCCGGCTTTGTCGGCCGTGTAGTTTTGTACGCCTCCTTTAATGATTAGATCAACCTGTACAATTTCATTGCCGCTGGGCACAACAATTACTTTCACGCCATTAACCATCATATCGTAAGGCTTATCATTTTGCGCAGCTGCGGAAAATGCTGCAAAAAGTATAAAGCAAACAAAAATATTTTTCATGTCAGTAAGGTTTTAGTTTTTGAAATAAGCTACAGGTTTGTATTCGTTATTCATTTCAGAATTGATGATCATTCCTGCTATGTAAGGCTTGCCACTAATGTATTTCGTTACATAATTCTGTATATCGTTTCTTGTTACGCTGTTCATTGCCGGAAAATAGTCAGTAAAAAAATCCAGCGACGTGCTGCACCACCAATAGGTAAGTTGCGATGCAAGACTTGAAGGTTTTTCTGTAGTTCTGATCTGTTGCCTTTTCAGTCCCTCTTTGGCCTTTGCCAACTCTGCGTCGGTAAAATAACTGGGGTTATCAAACTGCTTGATTTGATTCATTACTTCTTCATAGCATTCTTTTATTTTACCCGGCACTGGCATAACAAAAATTTGAATAGGGCCAACGTAGCGGCTTGTTTGATAGCTGATACTGGCAGATGTAGCCAATCCTTTATCAATTAATGCCTGCTGCCATTGAGATGAATTGAGTGAAAGAATTTTTGAGAATACATCGGCTGCAATGGTGGCTGTGGAATCGTGTCTAAAATCAGGGCCCTGCCATTCCATCATGATCATAGGTGTTTGAGCAATGGAAGATTCTTTGACGAAATATTCTGTTTTTGCTATAGGTTGAAATTCAGGTATCGCATACTTCAATTGAGGATCCATATCAGCAGGTTTCCAATCGCCGTAAATGTTTTTGGCCATTGCAAAAGCCTGCTGTGGATTTACATCGCCACAAATTACCAGCAAAGAGTTGTTAGGCACATAATATTTGTCTTTGATGATCATCATTTTTTCGGGGGTGGCAGTATTGATAACCTGGTGATCGCCAATAGGGTTTTTCCGGGTGAACAAATCGCCCCAAACCTTTTTGTTGGTTTCTATCCATAACTGGAAACCCGGATCACTTTCGCCACGCTGAAATTCCCCATCAACCACCGGTCTTTCTTTTTGCATATCTTCTTCACGATAAATAGGGAAGCGAATGGCTGCATTCATAAATTTTAATCCGGCTTCTAAACTGTCTTTATCAAACGTGAAAAAATAATTTACTCTTTCCTCGCTGGTAGTGCCATTCCAAATGGCACCTAATTCCTGGGTGCGTTTTAGAAACTTTTCCTGATCGGGATAATCTTTATTGGCCTTAAAAAACATGTGCTCAAACAAATGAGATAATCCGCTGTATTCGGGACCTTCGGTATAAGCGCCGTTTTTTACAGCAATTTCAATGGTGGCCAAAGGCACCTTGTGATTTTCAATAACCACTACTTCAAGGCCATTGTCTAATTTTTGCCAGTAATAATCTTTTGGTAATCGTGGTTGGGCAAAAGAAGAAATTGCAGCACAGGCTGCAAAGAATAGAAGCACTTTTTGTTTCATAAACGCTTTGGTTGTTGTATTCCTAAGTTAAGATTATTTATAATGCAAATTAGGCATGATGTGGCCAGTGGTAAATATTGGAAAAGTCACCAATGACAGCCTTATTGTTTTTGAAGTGTAGTCTATGCAGTTCCAGGTCTTCAATGTCCCGCGGCTTTACACGGCGATACATGGGATGCATGGTACCCCCGGTAACGCCGGCAGGTTTTGCAGGATCGTATTGAAAGGGTGGATCAACCAAAGTGCCGCGGGGATACATAATACCGGGAACGCCTGAGCCGCGAATATCCAGATGTGTAGGATGGTCAAGACCTAAAGTGTGGCCATATTCATGTGCGGCAGTGGTAGAGCCCTGGTATAAATTCTCGAGTTTAAAATAACCAGAGTTACAACCTAATCCATCCACAAAGGAAATATTGCCTGCAGCGTATTCTTCAATGCGGAAATAGTTGTTGCGGGGATCAAGGTTTTGTAATACTTCAAGTTCTGTGATATGTTTTTTTAGTTCAGAGGTAATATGGAAGTGAACTAAAAAATCATAGTGGTCAATTGCAATGATAGCGTTGGGTTCATTCCACATCGTTTGAATTTCATCAGCAATTCTTTGTGTTAGGATCTCATCGGCAGCATTGCCATAGGTGATGATGTGAGAGTAAATGATCAGCTGATTATTGGTAATATTTATTTCTGCTTCTCCCATTTACCTGGGGCGGGATTTTATAAGATTTTTGAGATAATAGAAATCAAGATCAGCATGAACTGCCGTTCCTACGAACGAATTGCGTTTTTACTAATTTCTTACAGGCTTTCCTCCCTTCAACACACTTTGAATTCTTTCCAGTGTTTTCTTTTCTCCGCATAAAGAAAGAAAAGCCTCTCTCTCCAAATCCAATAAATATTGTTCGCTTACCAAAGTTTGTTCGCTTAAATCGCCACCACACATAACGTAAGCTAATTTTCTTGCCACCACGGCATCATGTTCCGTCGCATAATTGGCCATCACCATTCCATGAATGCCCGAAAACAAAGCTCCTAAAGCGCCACGGCCTAATACCCGGATATCCCTTCTTTGCGTAGGCATTACATAGCCGCTATCGTATAATTCAATCGCCGATTTTTTTGCTTCTGTTACCCTGCGGCTTTGGTTCATCACGACTTCATCCAAACCTTTCCTGTAAATGCCGATTTCGTAAGCTTCTAATGCAGACGTAGCGACTTTGGCAGTAGCAATGGTTAGAAATCTATTTTTTAAGGTGATGGTTTCCGGTTCGTCATGGTGCATTTCATCTGAGGCACGCAAAATAAGCTCTTTTGTGCCTCCACCGCCAGGAATCAATCCTACACCCAATTCCACCAAGCCGGTGTAAGTTTCTGCAGCGGCACAAACTTTATCGCTGTGCAGGCTCATTTCGCAGGCACCGCCTAATGCCAGTCCGTGTGGTGCTACCACCATTGGAACAGAGGAGTAGCGAACACGCATCATAGTGTTTTGAAAGGCACGAATAGCAAAATCCAATTCATCGTATTCCTGTTCAATGGCAAACATGAAGATCATGCCTACATTAGCTCCTGCGCTAAAGTTGACGCCTTCGTTGGCAATGACAAGACCCTTATAATTTTTTTCTGCCAGGTCAATGGCTTTATTGATGCCGGCTAACACATCGCCACCAATGCTGTTCATTTTAGTATTCCATTGAATGCCTAACACATCATCGCCAATATCATACACTTTAGTGCTACTGTTTTGCCAAACTATTTTATCCTGGTAGTTGCTTAAAATAATAAAGTCATTGCTTCCAGGAATTGGTTTGTATGCTTTTGAGGCGGGGTCATAAGCAAGCGTTTTGCCATTTTCTATTTTATAAAAAGATTTGTTGCCTGCAGCTATCATTTCTTCCACCCAGGGCGCAACAGAATAGCCCCCTGCTTTCATAGCCTGCATGGTTTTTTCAACGCCCAATACATCCCAACTTTCAAAAGCGCCAATTTCCCAGCCAAAACCGGCCATCATAGCATCATCAATTCTATATACTTCATCGCTGATCTCGGGAATGCGGTGAGAGATGTAAGAAAATAACCCGTAGTGAAAAGCTCTAAGAAATTCTCCTGCTTTATCCTGGGCACCCACCAGCATTTTTAACCGCTGCTTTACATCATCAACGGGCTTGGCGGCATCAACAGAAGCGAACCTTGGCTTTTGTCGGGGTTTGTATTCTAATGTTTGCAGGTCTAAAGTGTAAATTTCTTTTTCCCCTTTTTCATTTTTTCTTTTAGCAAAAAAGCCTTGTCCTGTTTTATCACCCAGCCGGTTGCTTTCAACAATTTTATTTAGCCACGATGGAATTTGAAATACTTGTCTTTGTTCATCGTTAGGACAATTATCGTAGACGCCTTTGGCAACTTTTACCAAAGTGTCAATGCCTACCACATCCGCTGTTCTAAATGTAGCAGATTTTGGGCGGCCAATAATGGGGCCTGTTAATGCATCCACTTCATCTATGGTAAGTTTCATTTTATCTACCAACTGAAAAATAGCCATGATACCAAAAACACCAATACGGTTGGCAATGAACGCAGGCGTATCTTTTGCCAAGACGGTTGTTTTACCTAAATATAAATCGCCATAGTGCATTAAAAAGTCTACAACGGAAGGGTCGGTATCAGGCGTAGGGATAATTTCAAGCAAACGCAAATAACGTGGCGGATTAAAAAAGTGTGTGCCGCAAAAATTCTTTTTGAAATCTTCACTTCTGCCTTCGCTGAGTAAATGGATAGGAATGCCGGAAGTATTAGAAGTGATCAGTGTTCCGGGCTTTCTATATTGTTCTACTTTTTCGTATAGCGAACGTTTGATGTCCAGCCGCTCCACTACCACTTCAACCACCCAATCGCAAGTAGCAATGTCTTTTAGATTGTCATCAAAATTGCCGGTGGTTATTTTTTTAGCTACATCTTTTGTATAAACAGGAGAAGGATTGCTTTTCAGCGCTGCCTGCAAAGAATCATTCACAACTTTATTGCGTTGTGCGAGGGTTTCTCCCCCGTTGGGCGAGTTAGAGGGGGCCGCAATATCCAGTAACAATACCTGTACGCCAATGCCCGCAAAATGACAGGCAATACGTGAGCCCATTACGCCACTTCCCAAAACTGCTACCTTTTTAATGATTCGTTTGTTCATAAAAATTGTTTTGCTCGCTGAATGCGCCGAAAGCGCAGAACTGTAAATTAGTTAGTTAAACAACTATTTGTGAAGATACGTGAAATTGTTTCTTTTTTTAAATAGAGAAAAGCATTTTAATAAGTTGAACATTTATGAAAGAAGATTTCATAAATGTGTCACCGGCGTTGTTGCATACAGAACAGGAAGTATAAGAGTGCGACGCAACAAAAGCATCATAGTGGCGATGCTGCTGGTGCATAAAAATTTAATTTGTTTCTGTAGTAGCCGGTTTTCATCTATAGAAAAAGCTTTTACACCGAAAACTTACAAGTCTTTGGTCTTCATTAACGGTTATAAATCCAGCGTTTTTTTATTTTTATTTTAACCAAAGGGGCTTAGGCCAAGTATAATTTTTTAAATCCATAACCGTTAGAAATAACTATGAGCTACCACCACCTATTGTATCTTTTATTTTTCTTTTTGAATTTTTCCGGCACACCCACTCCCAAAAAAGTTGCAGTTGCTACAGAAATAAAAACAGATGTCCATTCTACCAACGAAGACGGCGAGTTCATTCCATGGAATTTTAGCCGCCGCCTGCAATGGGATGATTTTTTGTGCGAACCGCAAAGGAATACAGATGCTGTAGCTTCTACCAGTACTTCGTTAGGCATTGCTTACCAATCAGAACACGGCGAGTTGACTTATAAGATCACTTGCAATTTTTCCAAGAACAAATCATGGGGATTATTGAAAACGGATTATATACTTGCCCACGAACAAGGACATTTTGATATTACAGAAATTTATGCCCGTAAGCTTTATAAAGCCTTGCAGGAATATCAGTTCAACAGGAAGACTTATCGCAGAGACGTAAATGATATTTATAAGGGCATAGTGCAGGAAAAAGAAGACATGCAAGCCGCTTATGACGGGGAAACGGATCACAGCCGTAGTAGAAAGATTCAAAACGAATGGCTGCAAAAGATTGATCAAATGCTTACGGAAACAGCGCCATGGGCACAATATCCTTAAAACAATCCATACAACTGTGCATCAATCTTGCTCATGATGGCGCCTAAATCTTCTTCGCTTTCGCCAAATTTATTTTCATCTACATTAATAATTAAAAGCGGGCCTTCTTTATAGCTTTCAATCCACTTATTGTAGTATTCATTCAAACGTTTGAGGTACTCAAGGCGTATGTTTTCTTCGTAGTCCCGTCCTCTTTTTTGAATTTGCCCAACCAATGTAGGCACAGATGCTTGCAGATAAATCAGCAGATCGGGCGGCTGTACCATTGTTTTCAATGTTTCGAAAAAGCTATAATAGTTTTCAAAATCACGTTTGGTCATAAGGCCCATTTCGTGAAGGTTGGGCGCAAATATGTTAGCATCTTCATAAATGGTTCTGTCTTGTATAACAGTTTCTGTTCCCCTGTGAATTTCCAGTAGCTGGTTAATGCGGCTGTTCAAAAAATAGATTTGTAATTGAAAACTCCATCGGGGCATGTCCTCATAAAAATCATTGAGGTATGGATTATGGTCCACATCTTCGAAATGCGGAATCCATTTATAATGCTTGCTTAATAATTCAGTTAGCGTGGTTTTGCCGGCACCAATATTTCCGGCAATAGCTATATGTTTTGGTTTTTTTGTTTTTGCCATAAATAAAAGAAGTACGAAATTCTAAATCCTGAACTCT
This sequence comes from Flavisolibacter sp., assembly GCA_051952715.1. GTDB lineage: Bacteria > Bacteroidota > Bacteroidia > Chitinophagales > Chitinophagaceae > Flavisolibacter. The sequence goes on along the minus strand of JBQCJM010000225.1, from coordinate 12,385 downwards.
AAGGCCAAGGCGCACAAATTAGAATTTAGAAATTGAATTTTAGAATTTTTATTAGAAGTATTTTAATCCGGTTAACTCCCTTGCTGCTTCAATGGTTTTGGCAGCGCTGACTCTTGCCTTTTCAGTTCCGTTTTTCAAAATTTTTTTAAGAAAGCCTTCGTCGTTTCTGATGGCTGTGGCTTTCTCCCTGATAGGCTTAATAAAATTCACCATGTCTTCGGCCAATTGCTTTTTCATATCACCATAACGAATAGTACCGTTCATAAGATCAGATTCATATTTTTTAGTGATCGAATCTTCACATACAAGTTTCATTAGTTGAAAAAGATTTTTAACTGGTTCAGAAATAAGAATTTCCCCTTCAGAGGAAGTTTGTAAAGGTCCAACATCAGTTTTGGCTTTCATTACTTTTTTGCGGATCATTTCATCATCATCGGCCAGGTATAAAGTGGCATATTGATTTTCACTTTTACTCATTTTACCAGCACCATCCAGGCTGGGTACTTTCACCAGTTCGGCGCCGAAATTAAAAGCCTGCGGTTCGGGAAATAAGTCACCATAGCGATGATTAAATCTTTGCGCAAAATTTCTTGCCATTTCCAAATGCTGTTCCTGGTCTTTACCCACAGGCACGTATTTAGCCTTATGAATTAAAATATCGGAGGCCATTAAAACCGGGTAGGTTAACAAGCCTGCGTTTACATTTTGTGGATTCAAACGAACCTTATCTTTAAACGTTGCTGTTTTTTCTAATTCACCTTTATACGCCAGCATGTTCATCAAAAGATAGAGTTCGGCAATTTCGGGCACACTGCTTTGGGCATACAGGCTTACCTTTTCAGGATCCAGACCTGCTGCGATATTTTCTGCTAAAACTCTCAATACGCTTTCTCCTAACTCTTTTGTATCGGGATGGGTGGTCAATGCATGCCAGTCCGCCATAAAAAAGTAACACTCATATTCTTCCTGCATGCGTACATAATTGCGCATGGCGCCAAAATAATTTCCAAGGTGCAAAAAGCCCGTGGGCCTGATTCCGCTGACTACAATTTCTTTTGCTGACATAAATTAAAATTCGGGACGACGAAGTTAAGAATATCAAATAAGGAATAAGGAATGATGAACGAAGAACTAATCGCAGACTAGCTTTCAATTACAGAAAAGTTGAATTTTAGAAAGAAACTTCAGTCTAAGCCTTCCCTTTAGGAGAGAGGGGGTATATTTGTTCTATGCAGGTAGATGATGCACTTATTGATAAATTGTCCAGGCTTTCTATGTTGAAGTTTAACGATGTAGAGCGGGAAGAAATTAAAGTAGACCTGGAAAAAATGATCGGCTTTGTAGATAAACTGAAAGAACTGGACACTACAGGCGTTGAACCTTTGCTGCACATGAGTGGTAACACAAACATGCTTCGCGAAGATGTAACAGGTAATATGCTGAGCCGCCAGGAAGCTTTGCAAAATGCACCTTTACACGACGAGCAGTTTTTCAAAGTACCCAAAGTCATTAAAAAGCCCGAACAACAATAATTCATGCAAGGCATTATTCATTTAAACGACATCAGGAAAAATTATTATCTCGGTAAGCAGGTGATAGAAGTGCTCAAGGGCATTTCGCTTGACATTTTTAAAAATGAGTACGTGGCATTAATGGGTCCTTCAGGCTCAGGCAAAAGCACTTTGATGAATATTTTGGGATGTCTTGACACGCCTACTTCTGGCAGTTATATTTTAAACGGGCAGGACGTAAGCCGTATGCAGGATAATGATCTTGCCGACGTACGCAACAAAGAAATAGGTTTCGTGTTTCAGCAGTTTAACTTACTACCACGGCTGACAGCCGTAGAAAACGTTGCACTGCCATTGGTGTATGCAGGTATTTCTAAAAAACAGCGCACCGAAAAGGCTATGTATGTTTTAGAGAAGGTAAACCTTACCGAAAGAAGTCACCATAAACCCAACGAAATGAGTGGCGGACAAAATCAGCGGGTGGCCATTGCAAGGGCTTTGGTAAATGATCCTTCCATCATTTTGGCTGATGAACCTACAGGAAACCTGGATTCAAAAACATCGTACGAGATCATGGATATTTTTGGAAAAATACATTCAGGTGGCAACACCGTTATTTTGGTAACGCATGAAGAAGATATTGCCAATTTTTCCCGCCGCATTGTAAGGCTAAAGGATGGTATTATTGAAAGTGATAAAAAGTTGGACAAAGTGCTGGTCTAATATTTTACGCCATGGCAATTAAGATCTACACAAAAACAGGCGACAAAGGAAATACTTCCCTCATTGGAGGTACAAAAGTTCCTAAAAATGACATTCGCATTGAAACCTATGGAACGGTTGATGAATTGAATTCATGGATTGGTTTGATCAATGATCAATTGAACGATACAGAGTTTAAAACAGAATTAAAAGAAATTCAGGACCGGCTTTTTACCATCGGTTCTTCGCTAGCTACAGATGCAGAAAAAGAGCCAAAAATGAAGCTGCCCGACCTGCATGAGGAAGACATTAAATTGCTTGAAAAAAGAATTGATGAAATGACGGCACAACTGCCGCCAATGAAATCTTTTATTTTGCCAGGCGGTCATGTAACGGTTTCTTCCATTCACATTGTTCGCTGTGTGTGCCGCCGTGCAGAAAGACTGGCTGTAAATATGCAACAGCACGAATTATTTATTGACGAAAAAGTTATTCAATACCTCAACCGCCTCAGCGATTATTTGTTTACACTGGCCCGCTATGCGGCACAAAAACTGGGCGTAGCGGAAGTGCCGTGGAAAGCAAGAATTTAGACCATGATTTGGGTGGATTAAGATTAGCCGGATAATAAAAAAGCCTTTAAGAAGTTGAAGACTTTTTTATTATAGTAAAAGTTTTATTTTCTCATAAATCTCAAGAATCCAGCCAATCATGATTCAGAAATTTTTCCATCCTTCATCATCAGTGTTCTATCGCTTAACTGCGCCAATTCCTCGTTGTGGGTAACAATCAAAAAGGTTTGATTAAATTCTTTTCTTAAATCAAAAAATAATTGATGCAGTTCTTTGGCGTTGGCTGTATCTAAGTTGCCGGTAGGTTCATCGGCAAAAACAATATCAGGCGTATTGATCAAGGCACGGGCCACAGCCACTCTTTGCTGCTCGCCACCCGAAAGTGCTGCCGGTTTGTTTTGCAGGCGATGGCTCAATCCTAATAAATTCAACAGGTCTTCAGCCCTTTTTTTTACTGCATTTTTATTGGCGCCGGCCAGCCAGCCGGGAATGCAAACATTTTCCAGTGCGCTGAATTCAGGCAGCAGGTGATGGAACTGGAACACGAAGCCGATGTGTTTGTTGCGAAAATCGGCCAGCTTTTTACCTGTAAGTCCTGTTACATTAATTTGGTGCAGCATCACCTGGCCGCGGTCAGGCTTCTCAAGAGTGCCTAAAATGTGCAGCAGGGTTGACTTTCCGGAGCCCGATGGACCCACAATGCTCACAATTTCTCCGGCCTGTATGGCAATATCAACTCCTTTCAGTACTTCTACGGTCCCGTATTTTTTATGTATGTCCCTGGCGGTAAGCATCTTTCAGTATTCGCTCAAATATCTGTAAACAATGCCGCACAGCAAAGTCTGATCATCGTTTTTAACCTTAAGAAATTCAACATTTGGAAAATTGGTTAATAAAACTACATTTGCGAAAAATTTGAGGGGTTCCTGTGTAAAGTGGCATAGAAATTATACTTCAACTTTTCAATAAATCATCAAAAATTAAAAAAGATGTTTTGGACGTTAGAATTAGCATCCTACCTTGAAGAAGCACCCTGGCCTGCTACAAAAGATGAGTTGATTGATTATTCCATCCGCTCCGGTGCACCTATTGAAGTAATTGAGAACCTGCAGGAGCTCGAGGATGAGGGTGAAGTGTATGAAAGCATTGAAGACATTTGGCCGGATTATCCTTCGCAGGACGACTTTTTGTTTAACGAGGATGAGTATTAAGTAATTCTTTAAATAAGAGAAAAGCCATTCGTTTTGCGAATGGCTTTTTTATTGTAAGGTTGAATAAAGTATGAAAACTATTCGATAGGCTTTTGCGTTTTTTTATACGCATCCACGCCGCATTTCAACCAATCTCTAAATTCATTTGCCGATGGCGTATAGGCTTTTGTTTTTGTCAATGCTTTTTCGTCGGGGCTGATAATGGCATACTGCGGCTGCGCTACAGCATTAAAATTCTCTGATTGAAATGTTGCCCATTTGTCGCCAACGGTAATCAATTGCTTTTCTACGCCAGTTTTTGTTTTATAATTTACCTGCTCCGTAATGGGCAATTTTTTTCTTTCATCTACATAAAGCGAAACCACGATAAAATCATTTTTCATCAGCGATTTCACTTCTTCATTCACCCATACATTTTCTTCCATTCTTCTACAGTTTACACAGGCCCAACCAGTGAAGTCAATTAACACGGGCTTGTTTTGTTGCTTTGCCAATTGCAAAGCTTTTTGATATTCGTTATGCAAAGGCTCTACACCAGTTTCATAATTCACCGGGTGCTTATAAATGCTATAGCCGTAAGGCGGTGGAAAGCCGCTGATCAAACCCAGCCGTGCCCATTTGGTATTGGTAACACCGGGCAAAAGATAAATGGTGAAAACGGAGAACAACACAATAAAGAAGATTCTGGCTTTAGTAAATTTTGGTTTGCTATCATGTCCAAAACGGATTACCCCCAACAGGTAAAGAACAATGCAAATGCCGATCGCTATCCAAATGGCAATAAAAACTTCTCTTTCCAGCAAATGCCATTGTTTCACCAAATCGGCATTCGACAAAAACTTAACGGCCAGTGCCAATTCCAAAAATCCCAAAACAACTTTTACGGAAGTGAGCCAGCCGCCCGACTTTGGTAAAGACTGTAGCCAATTAGGGAATAATGCAAACAAAGCAAAAGGTAACGCTAGCCCCAAACCAAAGCCCGACATACCGAAAGTTAGCTGCATGGCGCCGTTATCGCTGCTCAATACGCCGGCCAGCAGAGAACCTAAAATAGGACCGGTACAAGAGAAGGAAACAATAGCCAGCGTCAAGGCCATGAAGAAAATACCCCAGAAATTGCTCATGCCCGCCTTTGAATCAATCTTACTGGCAAAGCCGCTTGGCAAGCCAATTTCGTACAAACCAAAAAACGAAAGCGCAAAGAAGATGAACACGACAAAGAAGGTAAGATTGAGCCAAACGTTGGTGGAAATATTATTTAGCACTTCAGGATTAACACTGCTTACCAAATGAAAAGGCAGGCTTAAAATAGCATAGATCAAAAAAATACTCAGTCCGTATAAAAACGCATTGCGAACGCCTTTTTGCCTTGAGCCTGATTTTTTTGTAAAAAAGGAAACTGTTAGTGGAATTAAAGGAAAAACACAAGGCGTGATCAATGCGATCAACCCGCCTAAAAAACCTAAAAGAAAAATAGTGAACAAGCTTTTATCTGCCGTATCATCGTCTCCACAATTGTTAACAGGATTTTTTAAGTTGATGGAAGGAACTAAAATTTTTGCTGTTGCTGCCACGCCGCCTTCTAAAGCCACAGAAAAATTAAATGGCGTGGAAGGATAAAATTCTTCGCCTTTGCCATAAGTGTACAACAAGCTTCCCTGCAAATTGGCCGGAACAGTTCCCTGTATGGTTACAGTTTCTTTCCATGTGGTTGGTCCTTCATATAATTTTACAGGAACGTCAAACAAGGGGCTTTGCTCTGATTTAATGGCGCCGGAATCTTTAACTGATTTCGACGCTTGTATAGATGAATCGGCAAATTGCAATTCGGTTGTAGCTACATCGCTTAAGCTTTGGTTGGGTGCATACAATTGCCAGTCTTTGCTTCCCTGCGTGGAGAAAATAATTTCATATTGATTAGAAGAGATCTTTTTACTGCTTACGTTCCATTGAAAAGGTTGAGTGGAATCTTGCGCCTGAGAAGAAAAGCTGCTGAGAAGTAAAAAAAGGAATAGAAGGCGAGGTATAGTTATTCTCATGTTCCGCTATTTAAAACAAAACGAGTTCTTTCAGGAACTCGTTTGCAAAACAAATACAAATCTTATTAATGCAGTGCTATTGAAAAGTTAACCGTTTTGGAGGGTAAACATCTTTCATCGTTGCAGGTTTGAAATTCTAATTTTCCGGTAATGGCCGTTTTAGCCTTGCCTTTCATTTTTACACGCTGAACGAAAACTACCTTATTGCTGTATTGATTAGCGGATATGTCTAACTTTTCGTCTCTATACTTTTCCATTTTGCCTACTTCTTTCACCTTTCCATTTAAATCGAGCAGCGGATTTTTGTTGAAGTCGAACGAGGTAGGTTGTGCAATGGCATCTTCAGGCTGTGTTTGCGAGTACAAATGCCAGCCTTGCTGAATGGTGGCAGTCATTTGCAGTTCGTATTCTTTATCGTTTATTTTTTTGCTGCTAAAGTTCCAGCTAACAGGGTTTAAATTTTGAGCAGAGGCTATACCAATGCTAAAGACCGTTAAAAGTATAAAAACAAGTTTTTTCATTGTTTGCATTTAAGATGTACAAATTTCTTGTATTAAAGTTTCAAATGGTGTTAAAGTGGCGTTACTTCAGACAGTTTCCAACACCTGTGAAAAAAGCAATTCGAAAATTTTTCTTCCGTCAGTATTGCCCAGCGCAACAGAACAGGCCCGTTCAGGGTGCGGCATCATGCCAAATACATTGCGGCCTTCGTTGCAAATGCCGGCAATGTTATGTACAGATCCATTTACATTCGCTCCCGGCACTACATTTCCCTTTTCATCACAATAATGAAACAATACCTGGTTGTTTTGTTCCAGTTTGTTTAAGGTTGCTTCATCGGCGTAATATCTTCCTTCGCCATGGGCAATGGGAATTTTGTAAACGTTTTCTTCTGCATCTTTAATAAAAATGTTTTTGCAGATGTATTGCTGGTTATTGTTACGCAACAAAGCACCTGGAAGCAAATGCGATTCGCAGAGAATTTGAAAACCGTTGCAAACACCTAACACTTTTCCGCCCTTGTTGGCAAATTCGATAATGCTTTGCATAATAGGGCTAAACCGTGCAATGGCGCCTGTGCGTAAATAATCGCCATACGAAAAACCACCGGGAAGAATAATGCAATCTTCCGTAGTGAATTGTGAAAGATCACTGTCTTTGTGCCAAAGCATGATACATTCCTGTTTCAGATCGTGTACCAATGCATTGTAAATGTCTCTGTCGCAGTTAGAGCCGGGAAAAACAACAACACCAAATTTCATGAGGAAAATTTTGAACCACAAAGATAGTTTGCCTGCTTCATTTTTCTGTTAATGCCATGTTGGAGTTGCATACTGCAAATACAACACATAGCCCACCGAAATAAAGAAAAGAACCAGCGAAATAAATTTGCGTGGCTGGTAAAAATAAGCACAGGCATGGAACAAAGCAAAAGGCGCTGCTATCAGAACCCAGGCATGAAACGACTGGTTGCTGTTGATAAATGGTACAAAAAAAGCCAGTAAAAGGTATAGCAATATAATGCTCCAGTTCTTCCGAACCTGTATCAGCATTTTGCGCAAATGCATTTGAATGTAAAATCCGCCCATTAAAAATGGTATAGCCAGCAGTAGCGTACTAATGGCCAGCCATATCGAACTTTTTACTGCCGGAACGGTCACTGAAAGATGGGGGACAAAATTTTTGAGGTTTAACGCATCTGTTAAATACAGATAAACAGCATAGAAATAGTAAGGCGTAAGGCAACCTAAAAGGAACAGGACGATCTCGTTAAGCTTAAAGGCTTTCAAAATCATTAGCCCTAATAAAATGCAAAGGATAAAACAAACCGAAGGAAAATAAATATAGGAAGTAATACCTGTCAGCAAACCAATATTGTACACCTGGGCTTTGGCGTTTGGTGTGTTATACAAGCGAAAAAGCATGATAAACATCCAGATAACGAAAGTGGCTGTTATTAAAGGCGCCGATAAATAGCTCCATTCAGGCAACAGCGATGTGATAATAAGATAGGACATGCCGGGCAAATAATTCTGCCGCGGCAGCATCCTGTACTCATTCGTCAAATAAGTAACCAGCAAAGCCTGCAGGTATAATAATGCAAAAGCAATTAATGAACTGAAGAAGGCATTGTTAGAAGCAAAAGAGCCAATGAGCCATTTATACAAGGGACCGTCGTTATCGGTAACCACACTGTTTTGTGGGTACAGGAACAAAGGCAATTTTAGCATAAGGCCAAAAATCAGGAGAACAACAACATTTCCCGGAGACTTTTGTTTGAACAATCCAATCACGCAGCAATGCTATTAATTAAATTCCACTTTAGCAAAGCAAATGTAATTGCGATAGTAGCACGGAATGATCAACTGGTTGGCACTAACCTGTTTGCCGTATTTGGGTAAAAATTCATAACCTCTGTCCAGGTTTTTTAATGTTGGGTTGTGGTTCAATTCTCCTCCTGGTGATAAAGTATAATCGTTTAACAGCAGGGCTCTTCTTTCATCTACATTAAAAAGGTAATGGATCTGGCTACCGGTATTGGCCATCAAATAAGAAATCCTGTCGTCCGATTCATCATCAAACTGCTCTTTATGAATAACGCCGCTCCATTGCAGCTTACCGGTATTGTCGAAGGAAAGTATCGTTACATTATCGGCATGGCGGCGCACATTTTGGTAGTTATTGTACCTGTCACGCCAGTACCAGCTATTGTATAAAGGAGAGTAGGTGCTATAATAATCGTAAGAGCCCATTGGATAACCATATAAATAATTCCAGCGGTTCCAGTTGCCATTGCGGGAAGTGGTGTAATAAGCTTCGGTGTTAATAATAAAACCACCATCTTTTTTAATTACCACATTTCTTACAAAATAGTCGTTGAACGCCATTTTTGTATTCGCATCACCTTTGGCATCATTGCGAAGGTCCTCACCTAAGGCCACAGCGTTTTGCAAAACAGGTTGCCTCGTTTGTTTATCCCACACATAAAAATAAAATCCTTCAATATTGCCTCTTTTTTTTGTGTAATAAAAAGAAGTAAGAAAATAACGTTTGTTAGGATTGTCTACTTTGATATGGATCTCATCTAAAAGAATTTTTTCCATTGGAATGTCAATGGCATTTAGCGTATCTACAGCAGCCTGCTTCCAAAACAAGACGGCGCTGTTAATGGTTTCATTATTGTTGCGGGTGAACCGTGTAAAAACCAAATCTCCATCATTGTCTAAATTAAATTCATCAAGATCATCGTCGTGTTCATCCATAGGCATTACAAACTGTGAACGTTTTTGAAGAGCCAGTTCGTCATCAAACAGCAGTGTTGTAATCAGGAACTTTGATTTATTCTTTGAATTGATCTTAAATACCATCAGCTTGCTTTTATTTTCATTACTAATGGTAGAATAGATTTTATTATTAGCGGCAAAGCCCAGTTTGGTGGTGTCAAGCGTTATAACATCCGAAATTCTTTTGCCGCTTCCATCCACCTTTACAGCATTGCAATACACAATGTTTTTTTTCTGGTACTGGTAAATAATATAGCTAAAATCGTTATAAGGAAAGAAGTCCACATTGATGAGGCGGTCGTCAGGAATATATTCCTGCTCCACCTTATTTACTTCTTCCATGTTATTATCGTAAATGCTGATGAAGCTTTTTCCCCGGGTATTTTTATAAATAAGAAAGTTGCCGGAAACCTTGCCAATGACTTCAAAATTCATTCTTCTTGTATCATCATCGCCAGGCTGCGAATAAACAATTCTCTGGGAAAACACGGATGTTGCGAACGTTAACAGGCAAAAGGTCAATAAATATTTGGCAAAACGCATAAACTGCAAATTCTTTAAACTATTAAAGTTAAATGTTGTATTTCTTATAAGCCGCTTAAAATTTCACTTGGCTGCATGCAATGCGGCGAAGGTTTATTGATTAACAAGTTGAAATGTTTCAATAGCAATTTGAACACAAAAGGGCCAAAGCCTTCCTAAAGTATAGCTTGAAGTAATAAAGCTGATTTCCACAGAAAAGCCGGCTTTCTTCCTTATCAATTTTCAAGTGGCTAACATACCAACTTCTTTAATTTTAACATATACCTTTACAAATTCGCATTGTGTGGTAAACTAATCAATTAATTCTGGTACAGTGAAAGCACCGCTTAATAAGGTTACAGTTGCAGGATTGGTAGTAGCGTTGGGAATTATTTATGGGGACATTGGCACCTCCCCGCTATATGTATTTAATGCTATTATCAACGGCAGAACAATTAACGAAGAACTGATCATTGGAAGTTTGTCCTGTATTATCTGGACAATAACGCTTCAAACCACCATCAAGTATGTGGTTTTAGTGTTAAGAGCAGATAACCGCGGTGAAGGAGGTACCTTTGCTTTGTATGCACTGGTGCGGCGGCAAAAAAGATGGCTGGTTTTGCCGGCTATGATCGGCGGCTCGGCCCTGCTTGCCGATGGTATTATCACGCCTCCCATTTCTATTACCTCAGCTGTCGAGGGTTTAAAGAAAATACCCACTTTCCACAATATAGAAACCTACGTGGTTTACATTGTGCTGGTCATTCTGGTCTTGTTTTTTTTCTTACAGCAATTCGGTACGGCGTCCATCGGTAAATTTTTTGGTCCCATCATGTTTGTATGGTTTAGCATGTTGGCTGTACTAGGCCTTGTTCATCTTTCCGATGATTTTACAATTTTTCGTGCCTTTAGCCCTTATTATGCATTTGAATTTGTGCGAACCTACCCAAGTGCCATATGGTTACTCGGTGCGGTTTTTTTATGTACCACGGGTGCCGAAGCCCTGTATAGCGATTTAGGGCATTGCGGTAGGGGAAATATCAGGATTTCATGGATTTTTGTAAAGTCTTGCCTGTTGCTTAACTATCTCGGCCAGGGTGCCAGCCTGTTGCATAATCATGAAGGTGTAACAATAACAGAAGCCGTAAAAACCAACCTTGGCATTAATGCTTTTTACGATCTCATGCCCGAATGGTTTATTATTATGGGAGTGATTATTGCCACTACTGCTGCTGTCATCGCCAGCCAGGCCATGATCTCCGGTTCGTTTACATTGATAAGTGAAGCTATGCGCCTGAACCTTTGGCCTAAGCTAAAAATCAGATATCCGTCCGAAGCAAGAGGTCAGCTTTTTATTCCTTCGTTAAATGCCCTGATGTTCATTGGCTGCGTAGGAGTGGTGTTGCATTTTCAAACTTCACAACGGATGGAAGCCGCCTATGGTTTGGCTATTATAGTCACCATGCTGATGACAACCATATTGTTTTCCAACTTCATGGTGGCACGCCGCATCAAGCCCGTTTACATTTGGATATTTTTGGCTTTCTATTCAATTATAGAGACAATTTTTCTTTTTGCTTTATTGCAAAAGTTTACACATGGCGGCTACATCACTTTAATGATCGGTGGCTTAATGTTCATGGTGATGTATGTTTGGTTCAGGGCCCGTAAGATCAAGAATCGTTATGTAGAGTTTGTACGGCTGGAGCATTACATTCCAAAAATACAGGAGCTGAGTAACGACCGTTCGGTACCAAAATATTCTACGCACCTTGTGTACCTGACCAGTGCCGATAACCCCAAAGAAATTGAACATAAGATCATTTATTCCATTTTAAATAAAAAACCCAAACGTGCCGACATTTACTGGTTTGTGCATGTAGATACTTTAGATGATCCCTATACCATGGAGTATAAAGTTGATCATATTATTCCGAACGATGTGATACGTGTAGATTTCAGGCTTGGATTCAGGGTAGAGCCGCGTATTAATTTAATGTTTAGAAAAGTAGTGGAAGATCTGGTGACTAACCGCGAAGTGAACATTACAAGCCGCTACGAAAGCCTTGAACGCAGTAATGTGGTAGGAGATTTTTCTTTTGTGGTAATGGAAAAATATCTGAGCCAGGATAATGACCTTTCTATTTTAGAAAGAATGGTTATGAAATTTCACTTCTGGCTCAAAGAAGTCAGCCTATCGGAAGAAAGAGGTTTTGGCTTAGACCCGAGCAACGTTACCGTTGAAAAATTCCCGTTGATAGTAGCGCCGGTTACCAATCTCAAATTAAAACGAGTGGAATAGCATGAATTTTATTGCATGGCTCCTTAGTTATTGAGATAGTTCCATTGCATTTCTCCAACCGGTATTTGGCAGCTTTGGGCGTTTGTATTGCACAACGGATTGTATTATCTTGCCTCCGGTTAAGCATTGTTTAAGCAGTTGTTTGTTAATGATGCATTAAATAATGATTGATGAGTAACTATTATCCTGTGTTTTGAATCATACTAATAAAACCTGACCATGACTAAATTTTACTTTCTGCT
>JBQCJM010000224.1:0-10834 GCA_051952715.1 Flavisolibacter sp. | reverse complement strand
TCTGTTTGAAAATAACAATATTCAACTTAATATATTAAGTTATAGGAAAAAATTAAAAAACCAAAAATAGGTTTAAGCCTGATTTTTTTAATATAAACCCACAAATAAATAAAAGGCAACAAATAATAAAATGCATCGGCCAGAAAACAAAAAATAAAATTATGTAAGAAGAGTTTCTGAAGGCCGGTTTGCTGGAAGAGAATGGTTGTAAAATCTAACTTATTATAAAAGAAGACCGGAACAACTTGTGACAAAAGGCCGTTGGTGAAATATTTGTACAGGAAAAGAAAAATACAAAATACACAATAGCCAACAACTACTTTCTTTCTGATAATCTCAGTTAATTTCATAAACAAGCTGCGTTTGTATTTTTGCTAATAACGTGTCGTTCACAGCATAAGTGTTTTGGTATACTTTGATATTCGAAATGTTTTTATTCAGAATATTCTGCAGCCTTGTTTTAAACCATTCTTTAAAAGCCGGCGTTGGTATATCTGTATCAAACTCATTTTTAGCGGGAGATATTTTTAAAGACGTCAGTACTCTTTTTATTGTTGTTTCATATAGCTCTTTACTGTTTCGATTTGAGTAAAATATTCGTGCAGGCTCAATAATATTGTCAACATTTTTTGGAGATAATCCTGAAAGTTCTAACCGTCTATTATCAATGTAAACCTCCCACACCTGTATCTCTTTTGGCAGATGAAATTTTTGCGAGTACATGCCGTAATGCAAAAAAGGTGTTGCTGTCATTCCTCTTTTTAAGTTGATAAAAAGCTGCGTGCATATAAGAAATATGGTCAGCACAAATAAAGCTTTATTCCATTTATATAGTTTTACCAGATACATTTCTCCAAAATAACAGATTTAAACGAAAGATAAACAGGGATAATTTCTATTGTTGAAGGCAACTTGTTTCATGAACGATGTTATAACTATTAAGCGGTGTATTTAAGTTTGTATTATTGCAAATTTAAGTTTCATGCATACAACTGAAATGGAAGTGTCAATTGTCATGCCCTGCCTTAATGAGGCAGAGTCGCTTCCCTATTGTCTGGCCAAAGCTTTTTCTTTTCTAAAAACAAATAATTTAAATGGAGAAGTAATAGTAGCGGATAACGGAAGTTCAGATGGATCGGCCAATATTGCTGTAAAGTACAATGCAATATTAGCTACAGAAAGCACAAAAGGTTACGGCTCCGCAATTATGGCCGGCATTAAATCAGCAAGAGGTAAATACATAATCATAGGCGACGCAGATGACAGTTACGACTTCAGCGATCTAATGCAATTTGTTGAACTGCTAAGAAAAGGAAATGATGTTGTTATAGGTAATCGTTTTAAAGGTGGCATCGAAAAAAATGCGATGCCTTTTTTACATAAATATATTGGCAACCCTGTACTTTCCTTTATAGGAAGATCTTTTTTCCACATACCGATCAAAGATTTTCATTGTGGCCTCAGGGGAATTAAAAAAGAATCCTATGATCGTTTGAATCTTAAAACAACAGGAATGGAATTTGCTTCCGAAATGATTGTAAAAGCAGCACTTAATAAACTAACTATTGCTGAAACACCTGTCGTTTTATACACGGATAAAAGGAAACGACCATCGCATTTAAAAACATGGCATGACGGATGGAGGCACTTAAGGTTTCTTTTATTATACAGTCCGGGATGGCTATTTCTGCTTCCGGGAATTTTATTAATGCTAATGGGCTTTGCCGGCACCATAGCATTGATATCAGGTCCTTTACAAATAGGAAATAAGAAGCTTGATGTTCATACACTTGTGTATACATCGGGTTCAATCCTGCTTGGGTTTCAGTTTATCAGTTTTTATTTTTTTTCAAGATTATATGCAGCGGTTCATGGCTTATGGCCAGGGCAGGAAAAATTTCTTCAAAACTTTACTAAATTATTCACCCTTGAAAAGGGAATTGCCGGTGGACTTTTGTTATTTGCCGGTGGGCTTTTTCTTATGTTGAAATCTTTTCTGTATTGGCGCCATACTCATTATGGTGATTTGGACCCTTTAGTTGTTCTCCGTTGGGTCATTCCCTCCATGGTTTTAATAGTTCTCGGAGCACAGTTCATAATCTCGTTCTTCTATCTTAGTTTTCTTACCATAAAAAGTAAAGCATAAACGTTTTGAGAACAGGCAAATCATTTTCATATCGCAAGGTTATTGCCTTGATGTTTGTTCTCTACGCGGTGGTACAGATCTATTGCATCAACCGGTTATCCATTAATTATGATGAAGGTTTGTTTGCCTCGTATGGCTCCACTCTCCTTAAACTTCAAAAAGAAAAGGACGTGATCTTATATGAAAGCAAATTGCCCATAACTGCTTTGAATATGATTCCACGAGCTGTAGAGCAGGTCCTTAGCCCTGGACTTAAAAAAGACTGGTCGCAGGCTCAAATGGATGTCATTCATGGCAGGTATATAAGTTTAGGTGTTGCCATTTTACTTGGGCTGCTAATTTTTAACTGGTCGAAAAAATTGTATGGAGAAAAAACAGCATTAATCGTGCTGCTAACTTATTTATTATGCCCAAACTTTCTTGCTCATGGCATATTTGTTTCGTCAGATATATTCGCCTGCTTTTTCATGACACTTACATTATATTATCTGTGGCTTTTTTTCAATCATTACAAAAGCAAGCATTTTATATTAATGTCTATTGCCGCAGGGTTAGCAGAAATTTCCAAATTCTCAATGGCTCATCTATTTATCATACTTCCATTGCTGGCTATAATGCATGTGCTTACAAGGCAAAATAAAAAGATGACAACAGATGTCAGCATCAAAAAAGTTATTGCTTACATTGTTGTGTTTCTGTTTATAAATTGGTTGATCATTTGTGCTTCGCATTTATTTTATCAGGTATTTCTTCCGATAAATGACTATACATTTCGCAGTAATAGTTTTAAAAGTATTCAACACTTTTTTGTTAATGCTGCGCCATGGTTTCCGGTTCCCTTTCCTTCTTCTTACTTGCAAAGCATGGATGCTGTTATGTATTTTGATCAATTAGGCGGCGGCGTGAAAGGAAGTCTTAATGGTGCTCCATACATACTTGGCAAAAGCAATGTAAATGGCTTTTGGTACTATTACTTTATAGCTTTTTTATTTAAAACACCTATCTCGATATTGTTATTTTGGATAGCTTCTTTCTTCCTTTTATTTCATAATTTAACAAAGAAGGCAATCCTGAAAAATGATGTTTACTTACTTCTGCCAGCTCTATACTTTCTTATCTACATGAACTTTTTTTATTCCACACAAGTTGGCATAAGGCATATCTTAATCATTGTTCCACTAATCTTTATATTATCCGGTAAAATTATTTCGTGGTTGATTGAAGGAAAGAAGAAATTTGCATTATATGCTTTGTTGGTTTATCAGGGCATTTCAGTTTGTAATTACTTTCCTCATTTCCTTCCTTACACCAATGAACTTATTTTGGATAAAAGACTTGCTTATAAAAAGATAGCCGACACAAATCTTTGTTATGGAGAAGGGTCAACGTTTTTAAAAGAATATCTTTTAAAAAATCCTGATGCAGTTTACCTGGCAGAAAAACCAGTTGCCGGAAAAGTTGTTTTTGAAGTGAATGAAATGTTGAATTTAAACATTGCAACCGTGCATAAATATGACTGGGTAAAATCGTTGGAGCCTGTTTCGCATATCCACTCACAATATCTAATTTTTAATGTAAGCACACACACAGCTGATTCATTGAAAAAAATCTTTCACTAAAATTTAGATGATATTTTTTATAGCCGCGGTCTTTATTTCTTCCTTATTAAACAGTTTCTTTTATAGTTTCGTCAACTCGGGCAATGGTACTATACAGCTTATGAAATTCCTCACCAATAACCCAGTAATTAAATTTACTAATGGCATTACTTGAAATTTGCGACGTGTTATAATCAGCGTATCTGTCCCTCATCTTCATTACTTCTTCTAATAATTGTTCTTCATCTCCAGAATTTACCAGGATGCCATTCGATTCATTGATGGCTTCTTTTACACCTGCCACATCTGATGAAACCACAGGCAAACCACAACAAAGAGCTTCTACAACAACACATGGAAAGTTTTCATGTTTGCTGAACAAAACCATTACATGAGCCTGTTGCATATAACTTGCTACTTTTTCATAAGGGACTTCTCCGGCTAAAAAAATTAAATTTTTTAAACTTTCCTGTTCTATGAACTGCTCGATTTCTATCGTGTACGGACCCACAATAGTAAGTTTCCAATCTCTTCTAATATTTGCCAGTTTTTTAAAGACACGTAAAATTCCAAAAATATTTTTCTGATCAGTCAAAGAAGAAACATGTATATAGGTAAAAACCTCGTTCTTGATGTGGCCGTATTTAAAAATTTTAGTGTTAACGGTGTTATGAATAACCCTGAACTTCCTGATATTAAAAAGGTTTTGCAAGATTTTTCCTACTGCAGCGGAAACGTTAGTAACGTAGTCGGCTGTTTCAAATATTTTTTTTACTTGTTGTCTGTATAACCAATGCCTGTTGAAGAAATTGTCAGGTGCTTCCTTTAAATAAGTTGACGCCTGCTCAGAAACAATAACTGGGGTTTTGAATTTTCTCTTTATCCAGAATGCCAGGTTACCGGCCTTCAGAGGAACATGTACATGTACCATCTGTGGTAGGCCCGACTTTTTAAAATGATTTTTTAAAAATTTTTTTGCAAAGGAATAGTACTGAATATTGTAACGGATCCTGTCGAGAAATCTGATCTTTAGCGGGACAAACGGTATGTAAACAATAATTTCCTTCAAATTACCATTTACGGTAGTTTCAACATTATAATTCTGTGAAACTCTTTCACCCAATTGCGTGAAAAAAATAACCGTAACAAGATGATAAAGTGCTGCGGCCTTTGCATGTCTTTGAATAAAGTCACCGTTGTATGGCTCTAACTTGTTAGGATACCACGACGGCAGCCACAAAATATAAGGCTCATGCAGTGTACTCACCTGGTTATAAACTTTAAGATCGTGGACAAATCCTTTTTTCGCAATAATAATAACTCATTCCATTTAAAGGAATACTTTTTCATGAAAATAAAAATGTAAAGTATAAACACTGCAGTATAAGCAATAGTGTTTGCCCATGCGGCTCCTTCAATACCAAATCGTGGTATAAGAATCAAATCAGCCACGAGGATCAGAGCGAAACAACAAGAACTGCAAATAAGATTGTAAGAAAATTTACCTGCCCAGGAAAAATAAGCACCAAAATATATAACAGCTGCCCAAAAAAAATAACCGGGCAGCATTAAGTAAAATGCAGTTAAGCCTGTACGATATTCGGTATTTAAGTAAAAGAAGTAAAAAATGTTTGCACAAATAACCGATGCAATAATGCCTGAAAGATTAAAATAAAAACCGCCGCTAAAGATTTTTGGCACTTCGTTTTTTGTTGCTAAGGCAAATTTCGGAATTAAAAGTTGCGCCATAATATTGGGAACGATCCAGACGAGATTGGCGAATTTATTAGCTTGTGCATATATGCCCACCTCATAATTGCCATAAAAATATTGAAGTACCCAAAAGTCAACCCTGTAAGCTATTAGCTGGATGATGTTTGTAATCATCACTACAGACGAAAGCTTTAATGCTGCTATAAATTCTTTGTTGTTTAATTTTTCTTTATCAGCAACTGGATTTGTTGCTATATGAAAAATAAAAATAAGAATCAGCCCCTGGGCTAAGCTTTGCCATGCAAAAAAATAAATCACCGTTATAAAGCTGGTCTTTATGAAATAATAAAAAATCAATAAGGAAACGAAATAAGCAAACCCAATTACAAACAACGCAACATTGGCTATTAATGATTTTTGAAACGAGTATAAAAGTGCAAGATATTTTTCTACCAAAAGCAGACCTATAAAATAAATAGCTTCAATTACCAAATAGCTGTGCCCTTCGTTAGAGAGTAATGTTTTATTCCAAACTTGCAAACTTGCCAATTGCAGCACCCAAAATAAGATGAACTGTATTGCTATAACACGCCAGGTAAATTGAACAGCTTTGGAAGCATTCCAAATGTTATTAGATACTTTATGAAGCACAATGCTATCCGACCCAAACCCTGTAATGATACTTAATAAAGCAGCATTCAGGATAAGAAGAGAAACGGCACCAAAACGTTCTGGTAAAACCAGGTTACTGAAAACTAAATTGGCCAGGAACATTATGGCCAGATAAATCATTCTGATAAGCGCAGATTTCAGCATGTACTTTCAATAGTAGAACAACATTAAGAAAAGAATATAAATAGAAAGAATAAAAGGCTTTTAAAGTACATATTATTAACCTGTCAATTTAGTAGTCTCTATTTCTACACTGCCCTGATCTGTATAAATTCTTTTCGTTTTATATAATACAAAAACAAAAAATACAAAATTGGTGTGGTACTTAACAGTTGCAGAAAAATCATCCCTGAAGTGGCGCCCATCATGTACACTAAAAAGCCAATAATGCTTCCAATAAGGAACTGGTCGTTTTCGATGCCGCAAACTATCTGAAAATAATATATACGGCTTTGAGAATAGGTTAATTCAAGTGGCCTGGTGATGTGAAAACCGTCTGTCACTACTATTCTTGATGGATTGGTAGGAATGGTAACAACAATAGGTTTGCTCCTCACCAGCGAATAAATATATGTACCGTTTACAATTAAGCGAAGCCTAAGAAACCGCAATAAAAAGTGATTTTTTTGCGTAACAACAATTTGATATTGCGGAATGGGTTTTATGACTTCAGGGCTTTAATGATTTGTATAAAATCCTGTGCCACCAGAGAGGCGCCCCCCACTAATCCGCCATCTACATCAGCACAGGCAAATAATTCGGCAGCATTGCCGGCTTTCACACTTCCTCCGTACAAAATAGAAACCTGATCTGCAACCTGCTGGCCATACTTATCTGCTAATACAGAACGTAAATGCCGGTGCATTTCTTGTGCTTGTTGTGTGGTAGCAGTTTTGCCGGTGCCGATGGCCCATATCGGTTCATAGGCAATTATTATTTGCTTGATCTGCTCTTCAGACAAATGAAATAAAGATTCTTCTAATTGTTGTTGCACAAATTCATTTTGAGTTCCCTTCTCACGAATAGATAAAGCTTCGCCGCAACAGAATATAGGTGTCATCTTATTTTGCAAACAAATGTTCACTTTATCTGCCAGCATTTTGTTTGTTTCAAGATAATATTCTCTCCTTTCACTATGACCAATTACACAGTATGTAACACCAATAGATTGCAACATTTCTGCTGATACTTCTCCGGTATAAGCGCCGCTTTGTTTGTCGCTGCAATTTTGCGCAGCAATATCGTAGCCTGCGTTATCGGCTACTTCACTTTTTGCCATAATTAAGTATGGAAAAGGAACAGCAAAAATTGCTTGCTGGTTTGTTGCCAGTTCAATATCTGCTTCTAAAATATCATCTAATAATTTTTCTCCCTGCTGGTAAGTTAAATTCATTTTCCAGTTGGCTGCGGCAATTTGTTTTCTCATGATGTTAATGTGCTGATTTGAAAATGTGCTAATGTGCTAATGCCTTTGAACCTGACCATTCTTGTAATGATCGCCTTAAGTTCAATTAGCAGATCAGCAATTAGCTAATTGACTAATTAATAATGGTCAAAGATATGTTTCAGAATCTTTTTTTCGTTCCCGGTTATCGTTTGGTGCTTTAAGGCTTTCCAGGCTTGTATATCGACAAAGGCTTTTTCCAGTTCGTATCTTTCTATGCCTTCGCTGCCCCATGAAAAGCTTGGAATGTATTTCGGTGTTAATCCATTGCCATACACATTACAGCAAACGCCAATCACCGTTCCCGTATTAATAGAGGTATTAATAGAAGTCCTTGAATAATCTCCCATCATTACACCGCATTTCACACCTACGTTTTTAGGGCCGTTCGGCGTCCAAAGCATCACAGCCGATGCATTGTTTTTGATATTGGAATTAGATGTGCCTGCACCCATGTTGCACCACTCGCCTATCACCGAATCACCCAAATAACCATCGTGTGCTTTGTTGGCGTTTCCGAAAAAAACAGTGTTTTTTACTTCGCCGCCTACAATGCAATTAGGGCCAATGGTAGTAGCGCCATATATTTTGCTTCCCATTTTTATTGTGGCTCCTTCGCAAATTGCTATCGGACCACGCAGCATGGAACCTTCCATTATCGTTGCGTTTTTGCCAATATAGATGGGGCCTTCTTCGGCATTTAAAAAACAGTGCTCCATGCGGGCACCTTTCTCCATAAAGATCTGTGAACCTGTTAGTTTATTGGTAGAGGAAATTTTTTGCGATTTCCTGCCATTTGTCACCAACTCATTATCCTGTTTTATAGCCCACGCATTTAGTTGAAAAATGTTCCAGGGATAAGCAATTTCAGAGAGGTCTTCTTCCACCTCTACCGATTTGGTCACACGGATTTTATTCTCGCCAACTATTTCTTTCTTTGAAATACAATAAACAACCGTTTCTCTTCCAGGCAAAGAAATAATTTCACCCGGCTTTAATTTTTTAACCTGCTTAATTAATTTTTGAGTAGGTAAAATATTGCCATGTACCAGGTAAATAATGTCTTTATCGATTTCCTCAATTACAATGGATCGGTCAAGGTCTTTATAATCTTCTTCAAATTTGTCGAAAGATGGTAAGTCTAAATAATGTTCCCATTTTTCCCTGATAGTTAGAATACCAATGCGTATGTCCTGAATTTGCCTGGTTAATGTAAAGGGAAATAGATGCTCCGGCCTGCAAAACTCTTCTGTAAAAACTATCTTTTTCATATCCTTTCAATTGGTATAAAAATAAAAAATCCCCCGCTACTGGCGGGGGATAAACATTTATGCAAACACTGCAATTATTTTTTTGCGTATTTCTTTTTGAATTTGTCAATACGTCCTGCTGTGTCAACCAATACATTTTTACCGGTAAAGAAAGGGTGCGATGTATTAGAAATCTCTAATTTGATCAGCGGATATTCATTCCCATCTTCCCATTTAACGGTTTCTTTCGTAGCGGCTGTAGAGCGGCTTAAAAAACTGTAGCCGTTACTCATATCTTTGAACACAACATAACGGTAATTTGCGGGATGAAGATCTTTTTTCATGATAATTCAGTTTATAAACGACGTATTATGGCTTAATTTGAAGGCGCAAATGTAGGGAAAAATTGCAAATTCCTGCTTTATGATTGTAGATTTTTTGTTAACCTCTGCAAAAAACCTAGCTCCTCATGTTTTCATATTGCAAAGGAATACCCAGATCCCAACTCTTTGAAGCCTGAATGACCTCCTGCAAATCATCTATCTTTTTGCCTGTAACCCGTACCAGGTCATCATTTATAGAAGCCTGCACCTTTAATCCACTGTCTTTTATTTGTTTTACAATTTTTTTGGCATCTTCCTGTTTTAACCCGTTTCTTACCTGAACTTCTTTTTTCCAAACCTTTCCGCTTTGGTAACCTTCCTTTGAGGTATCGAACGCTTCAGGCGAAATGCCTTGCTTATGGGCCCGGCTTATCAGCACATCTATTAACTGGCGCATTTTCATATCATCGTCCGTCTCAACGTTCAGTTTATAATCTTTTTTATCAAGATCAATTACTACATGGGCGCCTTTAAAATCAAACCGGTTGGTGATTTCCTTTTTGGTTACGTTTACGGCATTATCCAGTGCTTGAGCATCTACTTTGCTTACAATGTCAAATGAGGGCATATTGCTTTTAGATTTACGATTGCAGATTTACGATTTTTTGCTCATAAAAGAGAAGCCCCTTTAGAAAAAGGGGCCGTACATGCACATGAGAAAATAAAATTTTTACTGCTGGCCTGCGCCGCCCACCCTGTTCTGCTCATCTTGAGAACTGCTGCGGCGAGGCTGGTTATTCTGTCCGTTGGTACCAAAGCGCCATGTAAATGTGGCCGTAATCTGGCGACTATCAGGATGAAAATGAAAGTTTCCATCTACCTGTCCATATTTATTTAAACCGCTAAACTCCTGCCATGCAAATGGGTCACGCACATTTAAACGCACCGTTCCTTTGCCTTGCATTACCTGCTTTTGCAGCCCTACGCTCATTTGATAAATAGGATCCATTACTGTTAAATTGTTCACACCTTTATGACGATAGAAACCGCTCAGTTCTGCTGTAAAACCTTTTGAGATAGTGAAGTTGTTGGTAAGATTGATCATAAAAGAAGTGAAGGACATATCAACCTTTATATTATCGTAAACGCCTTTGTAATGATTATTGAAAATGTTGGTAAAGAAATTGGCGTTCCACCATTTTGCAAAGGTGATGGGCGCCGTAATGGAAATTCCTATGTTATCAAACTTCGCCACATTATCGGGGGTTAGATACCTGATCTTGCTATTAGGCTCAGGTTTGATCAATTGAGATATTACATCATCGGTAGTATTGTAATTGATGGTGGTAATGTACTTGCCCATGAATGAATGCGACAATTCAATATTGTGCGTGTACTGCGGTCTTAAATAAATGTTGCCTCGCCTGTAAGAAAGCGTATCTAAAAAATAAGTGAATGGATTCAGATCCTGGTAATTGGGCCTTGTAATGCGGCGACCATAGGAAAGCGTAAACGTATTTTTTTTGTTTGCTGCATAACTGGCAAATGCTGTTGGGAAAAGATTGGTAGAATCTTTTTTAAACTTTTGATTAGTTATCACCTGGTTACCATGTGCAATGGAATTTTCTACACGAAGGCCGGCCTGCAATGTCCATTTTTTAATTTGCTTATTGTAATTAATATAAGCG
>JBQCJM010000223.1:0-12416 GCA_051952715.1 Flavisolibacter sp. | reverse complement strand
ATCTTCTGTTTTCATTGCCAAAAGTACTATCAAAGCTGCCGACAGGGAGCATCGTCGTAAGATCAACTTCAACATGGCCCGATACAACGCTGTAGTGCCGGTGGGCAAACAACAGTTTACAGATGTTCATCTGGCTCGTGAAAAAGCAAAGAACGCCAAGTGGCGTGCCATAGAAACTTTAGATAAGCAACTCGAAACTTTCGAAGCACAGATCACTAAAAAAGGTGCAAAAGTTATTTGGGCAGAAACCGCAGAAGAAGCACTGAATGAAATTCTAAAAATTTGCCAGGCCAAAAACTGCTCCACCATAGTAAAAAGCAAAAGCATGGTGACAGAAGAATTGCATCTGAATAAGTTTTTAGAGAAAAATAGTATTGAAAGTGTTGAAACCGATCTAGGCGAATATATTCAACAATTAGACGGTGAACCGCCTTACCACATTGTTACACCTGCTATGCATAAAAGCAAAGAAGATGTAGCCAAAGTGTTTGCCAATAAATTAGGAACGCCTTCTAACCTTACTCCAGGCCAGTTAACATTAGTAGCACGACAAAAGTTGCGTGAAAAATACATGCAGGCCCAAATTGGTATTACCGGCGCTAACTTTATTGTTGCCGATATTGGCGGCATTGCTGTTACCGAAAACGAAGGCAATGCAAGGCTGAGTTGTGCCTGGCCAAAAACACACATTGCTATTGTAGGCATTGAAAAAGTTATTCCATCTATTATCGACCTGGGACTGTTCTGGCCTTTACTGGCAACTTATGGCACAGGACAAAGAGTAACAGTATATAATTCTATTGTTAGCGGACCAAGACAGGTAAACGAGAATGATGGCCCCGACGAAATGTATGTGATTTTGCTGGACAACGGCCGTACTAATTTATTGGCCAACGAAAAAGCAAGAGAATCGTTATACTGCATTCGTTGCGGTGCATGTTTAAATGCCTGTCCTGTTTATAAAAATATTGGCGGACATACATACAACACTACTTACAGTGGTCCTATTGGCTCTGTTATCACGCCGCATTTAAAACAAATGGATGAATGGAAGCATTTGAGCTACGCTTCATCACTTTGTGGTAATTGCACTGAAGTGTGTGCTGTAAAAATTAATTTGCACGAACTACTTTTGGAAAACCGTCACGAAGCCGTTGAAGGAGGTGACGCTTCTTTCAGCGAAAAAATGGCCTGGAAGTTTTGGAAAAAAGCTATGCTCAATAGAAAGATGATGAACATGGGCTCGGGCAAAATCAAAAGTTGGGTGGTAAACACTTTTGTGAAGGACTGGAAGCAACATCGCAGCGAACTCGACTTTCCTAAGAAATCATTTAACCAATTGTGGAAAGAAAGAAATAGCCAAAAATGACCGATGCGGCATTTATTTATAGTCATAGCATTACCCCACGGCTAAATTATATTGTTGACTTTCTATCGCACTATTACGGCTTACCGTTCACTCTTACCAGCGATGAAGAAAAATATGCAAAGGCGAACGCAGGCTGCAAAATCAATTACAGTTATCACCAAATAATTACTGGCGAGATTTGGATTCATCCGCATGCACTTTTGTTTGAATCGGCGGTGCATCCTGTGAAAGTGGAATGCTTTCAACATAATCATTACAAAGCCATTTTTAAAACAGAAGGTGATATAGGCTTTGATTTATTTGCGGCTATTTTTTACCTCATCAACCGTTACGAAGAATACCTGCCGCACAAAAAAGACGCATATGGAAGATATGCCCATGAAAACTCGCTAGCCTTTCGTGAACAATTTCTTCAACTACCTTTAGTAAACATTTGGCTGGAAGATTTTAGAAAATTACTGATTGAGAAAAACGCTTCGTTCACCAATCACGATTCATCATTCACCTTCCAGCCCACTTATGATATTGACATCGCATGGAGCTACCGCAACAAGGGCTTCAAAAGAAATGCTGGTGTTATTTTAAAATTGTTTTTCTCAGGCCAGTGGGGCCATCTTTCGCAACGCATAAAAGTTTTACGCAAAAAAATGCAGGATCCTTTTGATGCTTATGAATGGATGAATGAATTGCATAAACAACAAAGCCTTAAACCCATCTACTTTTTTTTAATAGCACAGCAAAAGGGCAGATACGATAAAAATATTGATGCAGGGAATGAAGACTTCAAGCAATTGGTGTGTACAACTGCCGAAAAATATAAAATTGCTTTGCACCCGTCGTGGGCCAGTGGCGATACACCTGCATTATTGGCAAAAGAAAAAAAATGGTTAGAGCAATTGGCGCAACAACCTATTGATACTTCGCGACAGCATTATATCCGCTTTCACTTGCCCGATACGTACAGAAACTTATTGGCCGCAGGAATTGTTAACGACTACTCTATGGGTTATGGCAGCATCAATGGTTTCCGGGCTTCAATTGCTTCGCCGTTTTTTTGGTACGATCTAAAGCGTGAAGAACAAACGCATTTATTGGTTCATCCGTTTTGCTTTATGGACGCAAACGCTTATTACGAACAAAAGCTGAACACCGAAGAAGCATTACAAGAGTTGAAGCATTATTATCAGGCAATAAAGGAAGTCAATGGCGTACTCATCACCATCTGGCACAACAATTTTTTAGGCACAGCAGATGAATTTAAAGGATGGAAAGAAGTGTATCAGCAGTTTGTGGAAATGATCACAAAAACTAATGCCTGAAATGCCGCATGCCTGTCAACACCATTGCCAAATTATTTTCCTTGCAATATTCGATGCTGTCTTTATCTCTAATAGAGCCGCCGGGTTGTATAAACGCTGTTATCCCTGCTTCGTGTCCTAACTGCACACAATCGTTAAATGGAAAAAAAGCATCACTGGCCATAACAGCACCATTTAAATCAAAGCTGAATTGTTTGGCTTTTTCAACCGCATGGCGCAACGCATCAATGCGGCTGGTTTGCCCGCAACCTTTGCCAATTAATTGCTTGTTCTTTATCAAAGCAATAGCGTTCGATTTTAAATGCTTGCAAACAAGGTTGGCAAATAGCAAATCTTCCTTTTCTCTCTCGTCAGAGGTTCTTGCGCCTACTTCTTCCCATTTTTCAAAATTGCCAGCATCTTTTCCCTGCTCCAAAGTTCCATTAACCGCATTTTTATAAATGTTAGTAGTTGTGTTTGTATTTTTTAGCCGCAGCAGAATGCGGTTCTTTTTTGCTTTCAATTTTTCCAAAGCTTCTGCAGAAAAAGACGGTGCAATTAACACTTCAAAAAATATTTCACTAATGGCTTCTGCAGTTGCTGCATCAATCTCTTTATTGCAAACCAGCACGCCACCAAAGGCACTTTCCGGATCGCCGGCCAATGCATCTCTCCAGGCGTTTATTACTTCCTCTCTTTGTGCAATACCACAAACATTGGTGTGCTTAATAATAGCAAACGTAGTGTCATTGAATTCTTTTATCAGTTCAATGGCGGCATCAATATCTACCAAATTGTTGTAAGAAATTTCTTTGCCGTGAAGTTGATCAAAACATTCATTGAGATTACCATAAAAAACGGCCCGTTGATGCGGGTTTTCGCCATAACGTAAAATAGTTTGCTGGCCAGCGCCAATCAACGTTAACGGCGCATCTTTATGAAAAAAATTATTGATGGCAATATCATAATCTGCGACAATGTTGAAAGCTTTGGCAGCGAAGCTTCTTCTTTGTTCTAACGACAACTCACCGTTTTGTTGTTGCAACAGATCCACCAATTTTTGATAATCATCTTTCGATGCAATGACAGCAACATCGTTGAAATTTTTTGCCGCTGCACGTATCATAGAAGGGCCGCCAATATCAATTTTCTCAATAATTAATTTTTCATCCGTTGTTTGCGCTACTGTTTCCTGGAAAGGATATAAATCAACGATCACTAAATCAAGTACCGGAATTTCAAATTGTTTCATCTCCTGCACATCCTGTTCATTATTTCTTCTGCCTAAAATCCCACCAAACACAGATGGATGAAGTGTTTTTACCCGGCCGCCCAAAATAGAAGGGTATGAAGTAAGGTCTTCAACCGGCACCACATCAACGCCCATGTCCTGAATAAATTTTTGCGTACCACCGGTAGAGTAAATGGTAACACCTTTATTTTGAAGTTCTTCCACTAAAGGTTCCAGACCATCTTTGTAAAAAACAGAAATTAAAGCGGAGGTAATTTTTTTATTCATGAGAAAAATTTGAAGCCAACGGCGATATAAGAAAGCCGCAAAGGTAGGGGCTATAAATTCATTACAAAAGCACCTTTTTCACTAACATCATGATAAGGTATGTGAAGCGAGTCGCAATCTTTTTTCCAAAGCCTTGCTTTCCATGCGGGTACAGAGCCATCAATAACAATTTGACGAAGGGAAAATTTCTTAATTAAAGCAGAAATATAAACCTTAGGGTTTTTAGAAAGAATTAAAATGTCAAGATTTTGTTTTTGCGGTTGTAATAATAATTGAGAGGCTGTATCAAGAATAATGATGTGTTTACCTGCAAAATCAAAATCTTTTGTTTCAATAGAAATACATTGCGCCTGATTAATGCGATGCAAGGTCCGCGAGGGTTGAATATGAAAATTGCGGAAGAAATCGTCTGTCAGCAAATCTGTATCGCCAATAAAGTTAAAGTTGCGGCCACTGATCAAATCAATTGCCTGGTGCTTTGGCACGTTGTAAACAATAAGCTTTCGTTGATGGTAGGCGCTCCAAAAATCAGCCGAACGAAAACAAACAAATACACAGAACGAACCAAGCGAAACCCATAGCAATATTTTTTTCCTCTCCAACAACCAATAACATAAACATGTTATTGCCACTAATAACAATGCAACTTGCATTATGGATAACGAGAAACCGTTCCATAAAGCAAATGAAACATTTTCCAACCTTTCAATGTAGCGATTCATGAAACGAATCATGCTTCCGGCAACGATACCCAAAAGCAAGACAACCGGTTGAATAAAAGAGAAAACACACACTCCAATTTCTGCAAATAAAATAAGGCTTGACAGCGGCACGGCCACAACATTGGTTAGCAAAAACAAAACGGGGAATTGATGAAAATGATAAAGACTTATGGGCGTTGTAAAAATTTGGGCAGCCAAAGAAACAGCCATTGTCTTCCAAATGAAATCAATGATTTTATTATCCGGCAAATACCAATTGGCAATGGGCTTATAAAAAATAACAATGCTTAATACAGCTGCGTAAGAAAGTTGAAAGCCTACATCCCACAGCCAGAAAGGATTATAGCAAAGCAATAAAAATGCGGAAAGCGATAAAGTATTGAAAATGGAAGTGCGCCTGCCAAAAACTTCTGCAAAAGCTACGCAGGTAAACATAACTGCAGAACGGATGACCGATGCCTGTGCACCCGCTAAAATGCTGAACAACCATAAACCGCCAAGTATAATGCTAATACGAAGCCAGTTGAGTTTCTTTCTTTTTAAAGGTTTGGTTATTAAAGTCAACAACCAATAAATTAATGCCAGGTGCATTCCTGAAATAGCAATAATATGCACTACCCCTGTATTCGTGTACGATTGTACCAGCGTTTTGTCTAAATCGTCTTTAAAGCCAATCAATAATGCTTCCGCTAAACCTTGCTCCTTTTCGCCATTGATAAATTTCCGGATTGTGTTTACAACCCAACGACGGCTATTGAAAATGACCTCATCAAAGAAATTTTTGCTTTCGGTTGACAGAATTTCAAAGTCATTCTCGTTTAAATAAACCTGGTGTGTTATACCCTGAAACAGGCTGTATCTTTTATAATCAAAACTTCCGGGATTGCCTGCATTTTTAATCTCCTGCAAAGTCTTTTTGAAGATAATTTGCGATCCGTAATGCAGTCGTTCTGCTATTGAATCTTTTTTGAAGTAAATAATGACGTTACCTTCTGCTTTTTGAAAATGATCATCTTGCCACATGCCATTTATACTTGTCAATGCCTTAAAGGAATTTGCTTTCTCCACCAAAGGCTCCTGCAGGGTAACATAAATAAAACTACTGTCAGTGTATTTTTTGCCAATCCAGTGCTCAGTATGTCTTACATCTTTCAGCCAAACCAAAATACACCCTAATAGCAAAACAAGCATTGTGATAGTTGCACCAGCTATTGTATTGAATTGATACTGCCTTTTCAAAGAGAGAAATGAATACAGAAGCACGGTAAAAAAGCAAACGCTAATAGCTGATAATAATGCAATCAACGGTAGTTGTAAATGCCATTGCAAAACAATGCCTGCCATCAATGCTATCAGCAAACGAACAACAGGAGCTTTGTTCCACAAATAAACGGTTGCAAACATGCAAAAAAATTAAAACCATTTCTTTTCTGAAACAACCGTTTTTTCACCTTTTTTCAACCGATTTTTCACGAAGCAATAAAAAATAGATCAGGGTAATGATAGCAGCAGTGGCAGTAACGAAAAATGTTATGCTGCTTCCAAATGAAGCCCACAAGGCGCCTGCAAGTATGCTGGCCAGCAATGTGCAAACGCTTTCGCAGGAAGTGTAAAAGCCAACAGCAGTAGCAGTGTTGGTAGCATGGGCCATATTAGTGATCCAGGCTTTAGTAATACCTTCTGTAGCAGCGGCATAAATACCATATAGGCCAAACGAACCAAAAATTAAATACACTGAATTTGCGACACCAAAAAAGAAATATACAACCGCAAACAAGATCAAACCAGAAAAGAAAACCCTTCTAATCCCAATTTTATCGGCCAGGGCGCCTAACGGATAAGAAGCTGCTGCAAAAACGATGTTGTACAAAATATAAGCGCCGACGGTCAATTGATCGCTTCCGGTTATTTCTTTCATTTTAAGCAAAAGAAAAACATCAGAACTATTGAACAAGGCTAAAAATAAAAGACCAATCACCAGTTTTTTGTATTGCGGCGAAGCAATTTTCCAGTATTTGAAAAATGAAAAAAAAGTGCCTTTACCAAGCGTAGACGAAGGGTTCTTTTTTTCTTTCAAAAAAAATACCAAGGCAACGGAAATTAAACCAGGTACAAAAGCGATTAAAAAGATGAGCGTATAGCGGTTGGGGAACAACAGCAGGAGCAGCAAGGCCAAAGATGGGCCAATGGCTGCACCTAACGTATCCATGCTGCGATGAAAGCCAAATACCCTGGCCTTAGTTTGTGGTGTAGCGTTTTGAGAAAGCAGTGCATCACGGGCTGCGGTACGCAAGCCTTTACCTAAACGGTCAATCGTTCGTGCGAAAAAGATCCAAATTGGATAAATAAAGGCAGCCATCATGGGTTTTGAAATGGCGCTGAGGAAATAGCCGCTTTTAATAAATGGAATGCGCAAGCCTTTTTCATCACTTAGTTTACCAAAATAGCCTTTGCTTAATCCTGCAGTAAAATTGGCTATGCCTTCCAAAACGCCAATGAGCAGTACGGAAAAACCAATTTGCTTTAGATAAACCGGCACTACGGGGTAAAGCATTTCGCTGGCCACATCAGCAAAAAGGCTTACAAGAGAAAGAATCCATACTGTGCGGTTAATGATCTTCACTTAGTAAAAGTAACTCACAAGTTTGCAAGTTTACTGTTTGCGGTTAAGTAAGCAGCTAACCTGAATCCGTGAACTCATAAACTGGTGAACTTTTCTCTAAACCCTTGATTTTCTTAAAAAAATGTCGCTACTCAAGGCTTTTTACTTTGACATTTCAATTTATTTCTCACAACTTTGCACACAACCTTCAAAAACCTTAAATCCAATACAGAAGCATGGGACTTTTTAATTGGTTCACGCAGGAAATAGCGATAGACTTGGGAACGGCCAATACCTTGATAATCCATAACGACGAAGTAGTGGTGAACGAGCCTTCTATTGTAGCCCTGAACCGCAATAACCCGAAAGAAGTTTTGGCCGTTGGTAAACGAGCCTTAATGATGCATGAAAAAACCCACGAAAGCATTAAAACCATCCGCCCATTAAAAGATGGCGTAATTGCCGACTTCAATGCTGCAGAGCTCATGCTTCGTGAAATGATCAAATTGGTTTATCCCAAAAAACCTCTATTTCCCCCCAGCTGGCGCATGATGATCTGCATTCCCTCCTCCATTACCGAGGTAGAAAAACGTGCCGTTCGCGACAGTGCAGAACAAGCCGGGGCTAAGGAGGTTTATTTGATACATGAGCCTATGGCTGCGGCTTTAGGTATTGGAATTGACGTAGAAGAACCGGTTGGCAATATGATCATTGATATAGGCGGTGGCACCACGGGTATTACCGTAATTGCCCTTGCCGGTATTGTTTGCGATCAATCTATTCGCATTGCCGGAGACGAATTTACCGCCGACATTATGGAAGCGCTGCGCCGTTATCATAGTCTTTTGATAGGTGAACGTACGGCAGAGCAGATCAAAATTCAGATTGGCGCTGCCATGAAAGACCTGGATAATCCGCCGGATGATATTCCTGTCAATGGCCGCGACCTTGTAACCGGTATTCCTAAGCAAATTATGGTGAGTTACCAGGAAATTGCAGAGGCCTTAGATAAAAGTATTTTCAAAATTGAGGAAGCAGTATTAAAGGCTTTGGAACAAACGCCTCCCGAATTGGCTGCCGATATTTACCGCCGTGGCTTATACATAACCGGCGGTGGTGCCTTGTTAAAAGGCTTAGATAAACGCCTTAGTCAAAAAATAAAATTGCCCGTTCATGTTGCCGATGACCCACTGAAGAGTGTGGTTCGTGGCACAGGGCTTGCTTTAAAAAATTACGACCGTTATCCTTTTGTAATGCGATAAGGCGAAAGGTAAAGGGATAAGGCAGATGGCGTTGAGCTAGCACCTTAAACCCAAACCTTAAACCCTAAACCCTGTATGCGCAATATTTTTCTTTTCATTCGGCGGTATTTTACCTTCCTTGCCTTTTTGATTTTGCAAGGCATTGCACTGTGGATGCTGTTCAATTATAATCGCTTTCACCGCACAATAGGTTTAGGCATCGCCAATCAATTCACCGGCACTATCAATACACAGGTTGATCGCCTGGACGATTATTTTCACCAGGGAGAAGAGAATAAGCGGGTACACCGCATGAATGATTCTCTTATGAACCTGTTACGCAGCAATTTTTATTATCCTGACAGCACCAAAAAAGCTGTTACTGATACGGTGACGATTGATTCCACCAAAGGCGTGCGGCGCTATTACTGGCTGGACGCGAAAGTGGTGTACAACACTGTAAATTTTGACAAGAATTATTTACAGTTAGACCGTGGCGCCAAATATGGCATTAAAGATAATATGGCCGTATTGAGTTCCGATGGTGCTGTGGTTGGTGTGGTAGTGAATGTAAGTCCCAACTTCAGCCAGGTGATGAGTTTATTGCACGTACAAAGTTCGGTAAGTGCTTCTCTAAAAAAAACGGGTGAATCGGGCAGAATAAAATGGGATGGCAAAGATCCTAAAACCGTCATCTTTGAGGGTATTCCTAAAAATGTACAAGTAAAAGTTGGCGATACTGTGGTAACCAGTAAATATTCTTACAACTTCCCGCCCGAAAAAATCATAGGTACCGTTTCGGCTATTGGCGTTGATCCTGCAACAGGGCTTTTTTTATTAAAGATTAGACCTGCGGTTAATTTTAATAACGTACAGCAGGTATTTGTGGTAGAAAACCTGCAGCGTGAGGAACAGGTAGAGTTAGAGAAAGACACAGAAAAAAAGATAGAGCAGCAAAAAACAAAATAAGTGAGCGACCTGGTTAAAAATATTTTTAGATTATTTGTTTTCGTTCTAGTGCAGGTGTATGTACTAAACAAAATTCCGCATCTGCACAGGTATATTGTTCCTTACCTGTATTTTCTTTTTATTATTTGGCTGCCATTTAGCATGAGTCGCCTGGGTCTTTTGCTTACGGGATTTGTTGCCGGTTTGTTGCTCGATTATTTTACCAATACA
This sequence comes from Flavisolibacter sp., assembly GCA_051952715.1. Classification (GTDB taxonomy): domain Bacteria; phylum Bacteroidota; class Bacteroidia; order Chitinophagales; family Chitinophagaceae; genus Flavisolibacter. Next base: position 2,486 of record JBQCJM010000223.1, on the reverse strand, counting down.
CCCGGACTTCACGCCGCTGCCTGCGTACTAATTGCCTATGTCCGTCCTTTCATCATTAATATATTAATACCCAAAGACACAACAGAGTTTAATTACCGTGAGCCATCGCCGAGGGCCATGGGCTGGGCACCTTACGCTGTATACGTTTTAGCACTAACACTTTTACATAACATCTACCTTCTGTTATTGGAATTTATTTATGTAGGATCTTTTATAGACTTTATATTAAAGGTATTGTCTACCACAGCTATCAGCCTGTTACTAATTTTTACAACCGAATTGCTTTTTCCACGAAAAGTAAAATTCAGAACAAATACGGCGTGAGGGCTTGATGTTTGAGCTTGTTTAGACCGACTTTATCATTGGCTTTGCAATTTCTCTATGCAAGGATTGTTTCTCACAATTGATGTATTTACACGCAAGCGGAATAGAAACATCAAACCTCATACATCAAACATAACGAGGCTTTAATAAAAAAATAAGAAAACTTCTTCGCTGTTCTTTTGCATTGCGCAAAACCTTTATCAAATTTGCATAGCATTTGCTTTCTCTGAAAATAATTTTTATTGACTTCGCCATAATCAATGCCTGTGTTTAACCAATCGAGAAGTTATATTATACGACTAATTTTTATTGCCGCTTTTCTTGTAATGCTTGGCCAGCTTTTTAATTTGCAAATTGTATCGGGCAAGTATAAGCTGGCGGCACTTAACAATGCTGTATTCAAAAAAATTGTGTACCCACCTCGGGGTATTGTTTTCGACCGGAAACACAGGGCCATCGTGAACAATGTGCAAATGTTTGACCTCATGGTGACACCATCAGAGGTTAAAAATCTTGACACGTCTTATTTGTGTCAGTTGTTGGAGATTGATACAGCCGAATTCAAATCACGCATGCTCGATGCCATTATCCGCAATGGCCGCTACCGTCCCTCTTCATTTGAAGGCTTATTATCGCCTCAAAAGTATGCTCGCTTACAGGAGAATATGTGGCGCTTTGAAGAGCAGGGATTTTATTTGCAGGACAGGCCGGTACGCACCTTTCCTTATGATGCCGGCGCCCATTTCATGGGATATATTGGAGAAGTTGATTCTGGTATTATTGCCCGTTCTGATGGCTTTTACCAGCCCGGCGACTATGTAGGCCGAACCGGCTTGGAAGCCAATTACGAGAAAGTTTTAATGGGTCAGCGTGGCATTCAATATTTAATTAAAGATCATAGAAACCGCTTGGTGGGTTCTTACGAAAAAGGAGAAATGGATGAAAAACCTATTTCCGGAAAGGCTTTAAACACTTACGTTGATATAGAGTTACAACAATTGGCAGAAAAATTACTGACCAATAAAATCGGCGCCATTGTGGCCATTGAGCCTAAAACCGGAGGCATTATTGCCATGGCTTCCGGACCATCGTTTAATCCTAACGATTTAACCGGCGCTAATTTTAAAAAAACCTACAGCAAATTTGTTTTAGACGTTTCACGTCCATTATTGAACAGGGCTATCAAGGGGCAATACCCCCCCGGCTCTACTTACAAACCCATTGGTGCATTAATTGGTTTGGACGAAGGTGTTATTACACAGGCATCAGGCATTGGCTGCACCGGTGCTTATTATGGTTGTGCAAGACCGGTTCGCTGTACAGAGAAATGGGCCGGCCACTCTTCCAACCTGCGTTTAGCTATTGCGCATTCTTGCAACTCATTTTTTTCCATGACTTACAGGCTTACGGTGGATAATCCCAAAATTGGCAATGTAAAAAAGGGTTATGCCAAATGGAAAGAATATATGAATGCATTTGGCTATGGTAACTCCCTGGGCATTGACCTTCCCAGCGAAGACAGGGGCAATATTCCGGATACCTCGGTGTATAATAAAGATTACCGTGGCTCATGGAACTCGTGCACCAACGTTACTTTGGGCATAGGACAAGACAAGATGCTGGCTACACCCTTGCAAATTGCCAATGCCATGAGCATCATTGCCAACAAGGGCTATTTCTATACACCACATTTTGTAAAAAACATTGAGGACGAGTCAAATGACGATTCTTTACTGACAAAATACAAGGTGCGTCACAACATACCTGTTCATATTTCCAATAGCGATTATGAAGATGTGATAGATGGTATGGAGGATGTAACCCTGGTGGGAACGGCTGCAGGCATTCCAAAAATTCCAGGAGTGAATATTTGCGCCAAAACTGGTACGGCGGAAAACAAAATTGTGCTTGACGGTAAAGTATTGCAATTAAAAGATCACTCGCTTTTTTCCTGCTTTGCACCCAGAGAGGATCCTAAAATTGCCATTGCTGTCATTGTAGAGAACGGAGGTTATGGTTCTACCTGGGCTGGGCCTATGGCTTACCTCATGATTGAAAAATATTTGAATGATTCTTTAAGAGCCGACAGATTAAAAGAAGTTGATCGTATTGCGGGTGCTAACCTTATGCCGGGTTATTTACCCAGACTGCAATTCAAGGAG
>JBQCJM010000222.1:0-4464 GCA_051952715.1 Flavisolibacter sp. | reverse complement strand
AAGCATCTTTTTTAAATTTTAAACGCTGTGTCACTTTTAGCATTGCAACCAACACGTAAATTTATGCTATAAGACGCTCCTCCCCAAGAAAAGCACCTATTGATTTCCAACTCTTTAGCATTATACTTTTTGTATTGTCGCTTTCTGCCAGCCATTTTCCTAATTCCAGGGAGCATTCCGGTTCCTTTATATAAAAGATGCCCCATTCTTTTGTAACTACTTACCTACTCTACTGAATGTCACCCTTTTTGTTGTAAGATTTCCTGATTTTGTTGTAAACAATTGCTATTTCCTTATAAACAAAAGTTTTTTGTTAATGAACAATTGGTTTTTGTTAATGAACAATTTCTTTTTGTTACATAACAAAAGTTTTTTGTTATAGAACAATTGGTTTTTGTTCATGAACATTTTTGTTTTGTTAATGAAAAAAAAGTTTTTGTTATAGAACATTTTCTTTTTGTTATAGAACAATTTGTTTTTGTTAATGAACAAAAGTTTTTTGTTCATAACACTTTTTACTTTTCGTTACCGCTTTGTAGTGGTTTTAATCACCTCCCCGTCCCTTTTTACCTGTTATCAACCCGCTTCCCTTGTAAAGAACAGGGTTTGCACAGCCTTTAGCGCCTATACAATATAAAAGGAGGAAATTGCTTTTACGTTCCGTTGTTCTACTGGCTTTTTAGGCCTCGTGCCCGTAGTACTACGTAGTTTTTAGGCGGTTCTACGAGGGCTGCCGCAAACAATTATTATAAAAGAGAGGGAAAGCCTTTAGCTTCATTATTGAAAGAAGATGAGCATCTCCGCAGTACCTCCAGCCCCAAATTCCAAACCCCAAATGGTCACTGTCCCGGCCTGTAGCCCGGTTTGTAGGCATTGTTGTACCAGCTGCCATTGATCTCCTGCACGATGGCATCAATTTGCCGGTCGGTAGCATCGGTTTGTATATCAAAATCCTGCTTTAAGCTGCTGCCAAAAAAGAAGGCAACGGTTTGATACAGCCTGGCATTAAAGCCGCCCCGGTATTCTTTGATGATCTCGTAACAGTTGTTGCCGGTTTCGCGGTAGATCAGTTTCATCAGCACCTTGCCCTGGTACACCGAAAGATTGGATAGCGGCTCGGTAAACCGGGCCTTCAGTTCCTTTTCCCTTGATTTGATGTAGGCCTTGCGGTCTTTTTTAGAACTGACGCCTACCAGGTGTGCATTTACATCGTTAATGATAACCGCGGCCGATTTGGCGTAAGGATACGTTACATACACTGCATTGCGCAGGCGGTTGTAACCTTGTAATACTTTAGCCAATTGATCGGGAGGCAGTTTGGAAATATATACCATGTCCATTTCGCCATAGGGCATCCACTGCCCGTCATAATAAATAGCCGGCACCATAATGGTGTCGTTCTTGCCCCACTTGGAGGGATCGGGATGGGTGGAATCTTCCTGCGCTTTAACTGCCTGCGTGGCGCATGTCAGCATTACCAAAAAGAGTATGGATACAATACGAGGCATGATTAAATATACGAAAGCGTTTGGCGAATAAAAATAGACAAGCAATTTAAAGCAAACGCTGTTTATAAAAGGTGAAAAATGAGGAGGGGAATGGAAAGTGGGGAGTGGCCAGGGGTGAATGGGAAAGCGGGGATTTGTAACCGCAGCATACACTGCGTTTGCTGCGGTTACATCCTTAACGCTAATGCTCAACAAGCTATTACAGGGAAGTCATTTCCGCCTCATTGACCCGTTCAAGATTCTTCTTTCCTTGTTCCTTGTTCGATATTTTTCTGCGGTTGGTTTGTATGCGCCACAGCATGCTCATAAAGAAACCAATCACCATCAACACAGTACCCAGCCAAAGCACATTAATGAAGGGGAATTTATAGGCTTTTAAAGTTACATACTGCATGATGTCGTCCGACTCTTTAATGCCCAGCGCCACCTTTTTTCCGTCTACCTTTTGCAATTGCAATACAAGGCTTTCCTGCAACACCGTATCGGGCTTTGCAAAGGCTTCGCCTTTTAAATTAATGACCGTGGGCTTTACCGTAAAAATGGAAGATGTTTTGGAAACAATCTTCACTGTTGCCACCGAAGCGCTGTCGTTAGCGCCAAATTCCACACCCGGAATGTTTTTAATAGAAGCTACATCCTGCAACACGGCAAAACCCTTTGAGTAGAAAACCGTATCGCCTACAGTCACTTCTCTTGTTTTGAACGATGTGGTATCTTCTCTCGATTTTGATGGATCGGGCAGAGACGTGATGTAGGTAAAAATATCATGCGTCCAGTAATGCTTGGCATCAGGATTGGCCATCAGGCCTTCGTTGCCCTTATAGTTGACAAAAGCATTGGGCGCAAGCGCAAAAGCCTCTTTACCATCTTTCTCAAATTTTAAATGATAATACCAAAGTGGTTTTTTGGGATGAGCAGAATCGCTATCGTACGTAACCATGTAATCACCCATTTTGGTTGGCAGTCCTTTAATGAGTGTCAGGTTCTCTCCCGGCTTTTCTTTACTTTCTTTACCAAAGTTCATAAAGATGCCCGACGTGTTGTACGACAATACCTCTTTCTTGGATGAAGAAATTAAGATGCCCACCAGCATCAGCGCAAAGCCTGCGTGAGATATGGCGCCACCGGCCCGCTTCAGGTTTCCTTTTAACCCCGAAAAAATATAAGCGCCGTTGGCAATTACCGAATAAACGGCTGCTACCAGGGCTATCCAAATGGCTCCTAAATAACCCAGCCCGTGTTCACGGTAATTGATATTGCCGAATGCCACAATTAATCCGCCGATTACAAGGCCTGCTATTATTGGCGCAAGTAGTTTTTTCAAAAACGGCTTGCCCGTGGTTTTATATTTTAAATACATGCCAAAACCGGTGAGTACACCTAAAATAATGGCAACAAAAATTTGAATACGGTTGTAAGCAAAGGCGGCATCCTCGCCTACTGCAAATGCTTTAAATGTTTTTTCCTGCCCGGTGAACAAAGCCGCAATTTTATTGAACACAGGAATGGATGTCATGGAAATAATGAGCACGGCAGAAAGAAATAAAACCAGGGCGCCAATGAACATCCAGAACTCTCTTGATGAACCTTCTTCTTCTTTTACAATATGCGGTATGCGCTTGTAGCGGTTAATGAACAGCGTTAGGGCAGGCAGCAGGAAAACAAACAGCAAGCCACGCAGGTGCCATTTGGTAATGCCTTCGCCGGTGAAGGCATGCACAGAGGTATCCTGCAGGTCGCCGCTACGGGTTAAATAAGTAGAGTACAGCACCAGCAAAAAAGAAAGAATAAAAAACAGGTTTGTTGTTCTTAACGCATTACCCGTATGGCGATAGATCAGCAAAGCATGCACGCCGGCCACCATTACCATCCACGGCACCAGTGAGGCATTCTCCACAGGGTCCCATGCCCAGTAGCCGCCAAAGTTCAATGATTCGTAAGCCCATGCCGCACCCATCATAATGCCCAGTCCTAAAATGCCCGCCGAGAACAAAGCCCAGGGCAAAGCGGGTTTGGTCCATTCGGTAAAACGTTTGGTCCACAGGCCCCCAATAGCAAATGCAAAGGGAACGATGGTAGAAGCAAAACCCATGAACAAAACCGGCGGGTGAATCACCATCCAATAGTTTTGCAACAAAGGATTCAAATCGTTACCGTCTTTTATTAAAGTAAGATAATCGGCACGCATCAGGCCATCGGCGCCATAAAACACCGGTGCGTTATCCAGCACACCCGAGTTGCGCAACAAAATAAAAGGATTCGATCCGGCCTTCAATCCAAAAATGCTTACACCCAACAGCATGGTTGCCAAACAAAATTGTGCAAAGCTCACCACCGTCATCACAGGGCCTTCCCAATCTTTTTCACGCCAGATGATAATTAACCCCAACACGCAATGCCACACACTCCAAAGCAAAAAGCTTCCCTCCTGTCCTTCCCAAAAACAACTGAGCAAATATTTTGTTTCCAGCGACAGGGAACTGTGTTGCCAGGCATATTTGTATTCAAAAAAATGATTGCTGATGATGTAGAAAAGAATCAAAAAAACAGCAAAAACAGCAATGGCTTCGGTAATAAAAAATATTCTTGCCAGTTTGCGCCATTGGGTGTTGGTGGCAGCAGCGCCACTTAAACCGCTTTTAGCAAAAGAACCTTTTTGAACACTTAAAAAATAGCTGACCGTAGCGCCGATGGAAGCAATTAAAGAAAGCAGCAAAAAGAAATGGCCTAATTGTCCCGGCAGTAAATGCTCACCCGTAAAATTCATGCTCTAGTATTTTTTTGAAGCGGCGCTATCGCCGGTAGGAAGGTTTTTCTGTGCGGCGCCCATGTCGTCTTTGTATTTGGAAGGGCATTTCATCTGCAGTTTCGTGCATTCGAAATAACCGTCACGCATATAACCATTCAGATCAAGCCCCTCGCTACGCTCCATATCCTGCGGCTTGGCATTATTGTA
>JBQCJM010000221.1:0-9489 GCA_051952715.1 Flavisolibacter sp. | reverse complement strand
ATAGGTTTTGAAATGTACCAGAAGATACTGGATGAAGCCATTCGTGAACTGAAACGAACTCAGTTCAAAGATCTGTTTAAATAATAAATTTCGAAGCATTATGATTTTGTGCAGGACTGTACCATTGATACCGACCTGGAAATTTTAATTCCTGATGATTATGTAGAAAGCATTACCGAACGTTTATCGCTGTACTCACGTTTGGACAATTGCGATACCGAAGAAGAACTGCAGGCCATGGAACAGGAGTTGACAGACCGCTTTGGTGCCCTTCCGCCGCAGGTGCAGGAACTATTCATTACTGTGCGTAGCCGCAAGCTGGCCGTAGAACTGGGCTTTGAACGAATGATCTTAAAGAACGATTCTTTAAAATGCTATTTCGTCAACAAGCCCGACTCTCCTTATTTCGAATCACAGGTTTTCAATAATATTCTGCAATACCTGCAAACCGGCACCAATAAAGCCAGGCTGAAACAGGTGGGCAAACTCTTTATGATCGTGGTAGAGCCGGCAAAAGACATGCAGGATGTATACGGCTTTTTGCAAAGAATGCATGCAGAAGTAGTAGGTGTGGCGGTGTAAAGCACATAGAATTTCTTTACTTATCCGGGTTTCAATAACAGAAGGTTTACAAACACTTACTCCTGTTCCTTGTCATAGCGGGGTACGAGCCACCTTTGACAGTTATTACAGGCAAGCTGCCGGCAGTAACATCGTTTACATTCTCCATGGTTACGCTATCCATAGATGGCTTCTATTCGGCAGGGCAAGTAACCAATTACAGCATCCATCCTCCCTGGTATAGATTCCCTGTCCGCCAAAGACTTCATTGCTTCGAAAGCACCCATAGGCCGGATTCAGACGAACTCTTCATAGAACAAAGCATGGTTTTTGAGCCTATTCAATTGATTAAATAGAGCAGTTATGATCAGTCTATTATTTTTCAGTTTTGTGGGACTCGTTTTATTGGTTGGGTTTGTTATAGAGATGATCATTCGGAAAAAGAAGAGAAATAAATTGCGCAACGGTATTTCACCGGTACAAAGGGAGCAAAGAAAAAACAGTACAGTGCCGCATGGTCATAGTGCCTTTAACGAAAGGCCTATGGGTAATATAAAAGGCGGCATTGTACCGGCAGACACGAAGCGGCAGCCCAATGATTTCAATAACGACAACGAACAGGACACAAACCATCACAGGCAGGGTTTGTAATCGCCCCGATGTTATCTTCCTGATAAGCAGCCCGGGGTTAAGGCGGCTGTCACATAAGCTATTGAAAACGTCCCTGGCCCATAGGAAGCCCTTACACAAAAAGAAAAGGGCTATTGGAGGGAATGTGCGTAGTGGGCATACCTGGAAATTTTTTCTTTAACCAGGCGGCCATATATGCCGAACCCGGCTCTTCACTCACGGCATGACCCAATACGATCAACGAAATGTTTTGCCCCTTGCTGCGGGCATCCCTGATGTATTCGGCAGTTTCCCACTCCTGTATCTCGCCGCACACCAGCACATCGGGCTTTGTAGCACCTATAGCCTCAATCTGCCGCTTGCCGCCATAAGCTCCCGGCATCAGTAATATCCTGCTGGAGCTTTGCGACAGCTCGCCAACGCACCTTACGGTTGCAATATCCAAACCTGTTTTCAATTGCTGTATCAGCGTTTTTACATCCCTGGCCGGAAGGTTGAACACGAAAGCGTTATTGGCATCCTGGTAGGGTTTCCAATGCAGTTGGTTCACCACGCCTTCCAGCACACCATCGGGCGAGTGGCCATGAATATAATCGTGGTTCCTCCAGATGGTAAGGTTGTTTTGGGCAAGCAGGTCTCGTTTGTAGCGGTACACATCATCATTTTGCAGCCACTGGGTTTCATCTGCATGATTATAAAACGTAGGCTCGTGGGCTATAATGAAGTTGGCGCCCAGTGCAATTGCCTTCTTAATAACTTCCACAGTGGCAAACATAGTGGTCACCATACCCTTAACCACCATTTCCCTGTTGCCGCATTTTAAAGTATCTACGGTTTTATCAAAAGGGGCACCCGGCACTTCGCTGATGAATGCATCCATGATCTGCCCTACGGTTACAGGTGCTGCCGGTTGAAACAATGCCGCCGCCCCGCTGGTAAAAGGCGACAAAAGAAAGGCACCTGTAGTCATTTTTGTAAGGGTAGCTACAAACTTCCTTCTTCCCTGCAGGCTGCCCGCAGCATCTGTACAATGATCCATAGTGTGGTATTATTGAATGATAAAGATATTATACCTGCGGCGATGTGCTGCTTCAACTTTCAATAAGCAGTATGGCAAGAGAAAATTACAATTAGTGACCACAATAAATTATCTGTTTTCCAGGCCGGGGACTTAGCAGACAGGCCGTGGCGCCCTGCCTTGGTGTAGATATACTAAATCTTCCGGGCCAGCCCTGCACAAAGCCCTGCTGGCGCAACCCGGAAGCAGGTACATACAAAATGAATGTTACTTATGCTTTTGATTTTACTTTACGAACGATGGGTGGCGGGGGCGGAGGCGGTGGTGGTGCAGGCAATTCGCCGTATTTATTGTGCAGGTTAAGCATGTCTGCTTCATGGTGCAAATTGTATGTTTCATCTTTCCCCGACTTTAAATGAACATGCACTTTATCTCGCGACCACCCAAGACTTTTCACCGTGGGGTTAGCTTTTAAAAAGGCCTGGTAATCGGTGTTGCCCGAAGAAGGCAACTGTTCCCTGGCCACTTTTGGCGGCGCCGGCGGCGTTGCAAGCTTCACCTGGGGAGGCGGTGGCGGCGGCGGTGGTTGTTTTTTTTGCTGGGCAAAACTTGCCGATGCGGTTAAAAGGGCAAGGGCCATTACAACTGTTTTCTGCATAATTGGTTTTTTGCCTAAAACGCTTTCCCCATTGTTTTCCATAAGGTTTTATAAAAAAATCAAAGAGGTGGTGCAGGTTTTTGTAGCTGGCGGGCCTGACACATAGCAGTTACCGCAACCGCAACGACCGCATAAAGGGTGCTTACATGCCATCAGTTCTCCATGTCCCTCATGAATGCAGTTTCTATTTTAAAGAACGTCTCAAAATCCTCGTGCTGATCAAGCACCCAATCAAAAGGGTGTTTGTGGTTAATGTCCATAAAATTAAGCATCTCCTGTTCTACTAACTGTCCTGCACAGGTATAAAACAGTTTTACATCACTCACCTTGGCCATGTCCATCAAGGTCTGTTTCATCTCTTCATCTACGGTGGAAAGGTCAAGCTCTTCCGTCTTTGATCTTTCTATGCTCTCAATAAGGTCAGGATAGTTATTCCAGTCAGTTTTATTTAGCATTTCTACCCGGCTAACGCAGCACCTTTTAAACAACACATCGCACCAATAATTTATATCTTTATTATCGCTGCCATAATAGTCCATTGCAGTTTTAAACGATTGGAGGATCAAATCGTAAGACACCATGGAGTATTCCGCTAAAGCCTCCATCTTCTTTACCCATTGATACCAGTTTCGGGGAAGTGTTATACCAGGCATAGTTTGAATTTTTACAGTAGTAATGCGTTCTTTACCATAAGCAGTCATAAGGGAGGAACAAAAACAAAATACAAAAAAAATTAAATTAGCAAAAGCTATTCTTTTACATGCTTTGCCCGCCAATCTTTCCTAAGCATTGTACCCAACCCTTTATGTTGTGTAGCGGATATTTTACAAAGCTTTTTTCTTTTACTCCGTTGCCGGTCTTAACATAGTATCGTTATGTCAACACTAACAGTTGCATAAAACTGCCCTGAGCAAATAACCCATGATTTATAATTTTTAAGATATAGAACACAGTGTAAGCAATCATCAAACGCCTTTTGTCACCCTTTCCTGCAAGCACTTTAACAGTGAAAGTACCGTTCCATTTTCAAAGACTTCGATAAGGTAACCGTCACAAAAACGATCAGCACGAACCATACATGTAAAGCATTTGCAGATGGTTATTGTGTCAATTTCCTGTGGGTTCTTTTTTAACTGTGCAAGAACTGCCGCATATTCTTTGTTCCAGGACGGCCAATTGAACACTGGAACAAGGTCCATATCATAAATAATACGCAAAAAGTCAATAACAATATCATCGGCCACCCAGCCAAATCCATTGTAAGAACCATCCATATTTTTTTCGCCTCCTACAATCTTGCCAAAGCTTGTTTTTGTTTCAATGGCCGGTACCAGTGCAAACAAATCTATGTAGTCATGCGGCTTGAGTTTACTTAAATGTGTATGCAGTTGGTTTAATTCTATCATAAATGATAAAGTGTTTAAGCCGTATCAAGACTTACGCTATACCAGTCATTTTCTTATTTAAGATTTTAATCTGCTCTTTAGGATAAATAAACCCTGCGGCTTTAAATTCGTCTTCCGTATGTTTTCGAAGTTCTTCAACAATTCTAAAAGAAAATGTATGCCAGTCCGTAAAGAATGATATTTCAGGAGGCTTAGGTTGTTTTGGCAAATCATCAAGAGCACTATTCCAAAAAACATCTTCATAAAACTGCACTAACAATATATCGCCGGGGCAGTTGATTAACAAAAGGTCTATCCTATACGACTCCATATCAAACAAAACCTTTTGTACATCCTTCCCATGCCTGTTTTCTATAAGCGCCGTAGTCAAATCACTAAACGACTGGGTTATATAGCTTGTACTGAAGTTGAGGTGTTTTGCTTCGCTGAAAATAAAGTTTATATCAGCCCGGCTATTGCGTACAAATCCTATTTTAAAATCCAGCAGTTCCATTTATCCCTGTCTTATTCTTTCGAAGTATTCGTTATAAGGTTGTTTAAGTAATTTCTCTAAACGGAACATTTTCGAATGTGCATGTTCCTTCTTTTCCAAAATGGCCAGTACCTCGCTGTTGTTCAGTTCATACGCACCAAAAGGTCCAAAAATGCTAAGCTCTTCTTCCTGTTGTAAAAAGGAGTACACCGCATCTAAATCTTTTTCTATCCAGTCGTAAATATTGCCATCAGCAAAGTAGGGAAACACTTCTTCGTCTTCGTCATTGGTTATAGTGCCGCCGGTCAACTCCGACGAGTGTTTTATCATGAAGCCTGCCATTTGGTGGTCGTGGTGATTGGAAAGCACGGTTGTTCTTATCTCTATAAAACCATCGTCTGCGGTTACATCTACCCCCCGCAGGCTGCTGAAGTTGTAGCAATAATAAGTAGGGTGGCAAAACCGTCCGTACAGGTGGCGAAACATTTGCAGTACCGTCATTTTGCCGATCATTGCAACTAGCGGCAAAGATTGGCTGGTGTGTATTTTATATGTCCTGCTCATTTGGTTATAATTGATCTATTTCTATGGTAAGGTACATGCATATCTCCCTTTACTTCGCTATTTCTTTTTTCCTTTCTTTTCCTTTACAAACAAACCCGCTGTGTACTTATCGTACAACTCAAATAAATACTCAATTCTTTTGGTTTCATTGGGAAAAGCTTGCGGACGGTAGCACAGATCCACTGCCTTGTCTAATTGCTGGTGTGCTTTTACCAATACAGGCGGCATGGTGTTGGGGTCGTACAGATCGGCAAGAGAACTGTTGGGAAACTGTGCTCTTGCATCCAATACAGCCTGCGCCGCTTCTTCCACTGCTTTTATTTGCTTTTCGCTTGGTGTTTCCGGCCAGGGAAAGTTGTTGTAAGTAATGGTATTTGAATAACTATAATCACTCTTTAATCTGCCAGCAGTATAACGCATCCATGCCATGTGCATCTGAGATAATAAAATCCCAAAGTGAAACAATGAAGTTGAGTCAATCGTATAAACTTTGTCTCCTGCAATTATATTCTTATTGAGAATTACAATAGGAATGTAATCCCGGTTAACTGAAGATACTCTTGGTAAAGCGATGTAGTTTTGTTTTGGTTGTCTTATCTCGCCAAACAAGGTTGGAGTAGTTCCTAATTCTTTTGTTTTTGGACGGGAGCTTTCCATACGAGTTTTTCTAACCCCTTCAATTCGTTTAATAATCTCAGGATGCTTCTTTAATTCGTTTGGTTCTACGTTAATCAACCAGAGGCAGTATCTTGGAATATTATTAATCAATTCCTCTCCCATCAAAAAGGGCTTTAAAAACTCTTCCGCTTGTGGGTCTGTTGCGAGTAATAAATCTCTTTCACTTTGTGATAATAATAAACAACCGCCGTCATTTGGCATACTTCCGTAATTCATTACAGGTATGTCCGACAAGGGTTTTCTTGTCTTTCCGATAACAATGTCCTTTCCTTCAACTAAATAAGGGTTGATGTTTTTTGCTTTTATCTCATGAGGCTCTCCCTTGATATCTTCATATTCAAAGATGCTTTTATCACTTACATCAAAATTTGCAAATCCAACAATAACAACATGTACTGCGGCTTTTCCTCTCGCTTCATTACTCCAATTAAAAGTTCTGTGTGCAAAGTGAATTTTGATTTTATACTTATTAAATAATTCATTCCATAAAATACCAACCTGTTCGCCTTGCGAAATAGAATTAGTGGAAACAAAGGCTGTCTTTGTCGCCGAAAACTTTTGCATGTATTGGGCCGCTTTAATATACCATGCAGTAACATAATCCAATACACCCGCACCGTTCACTCCGCCAAAAACATTATCCATGTCCTCCTTTTGTCCCGTGTTTTGCCATGCCTTTCCTACGAACGGCGGATTACCCAATATATAATCAAAGTGAGGCTCCGTTAATAATGCATTAACCCGGCTGTCGCCTTAGGCGACAGCCGGAATTTTTCCGGGCATTCCCTCCATTTTATTTTTCGGCGCCTGCGGCGCTTTTTTATCCTTCCAAACATCCCAAATTTTCTCATTTATCAAGCTTTGCCAATCAATCCTCAACGCATTGCCATGCACAATGGTGGCGCTCTTTTTCAGGGGCAGCCTTACATAGTAATCGCCAAAGGTCTCACTCGCCTTCATGTTCATTTGGTGGTCCATCAGCCACATGGCCACCTGTGCTATCTGTGCCGGAAACTCCTCGTACTCTATCCCGTAAAACCTGTCCACATCAATGGTAAAGTATTCCGAAATATCGGTAATGGTTTGCCCCTTCAACTGCTGTTTGATGATCTCCATTTCCAGCTCCCGCAGCTCACGGTAAGCCACAATCAAAAAGTTGCCGCAGCCGCAGGCGGGGTCTAAAAAACGCAGCTTACTTACCTTCTCATGCAGCTTTTGCAGCTTGCGTTTATCGCCTTTGGCGTTGTCAAAGGCTGCCCACAGCTCGTCCATGAACAGGGGCTTAATAAGCTTTAAAATATTTTTTTCGCTGGTATAGTGGGCGCCTAAATTTCTTCTTGCTTTTTCATCCATCACACTTTGAAACAGCGAACCAAAAATGGCAGGCGATATTTTGCCCCAATCGAGCAGGCAACATTTTAAAAGTACGCTGCGCATTTCGCTGTCGAAGGCCGCAAAAGGCAAATGTTCTTCAAACAGCTTTCCGTTTACATAAGAGAAGGCATTCAGGCTTTCGTCAATATTTTTCAACCGCTTTTCTATAGGCGTATTCAATACTTCAAACAGCTGCGAAAGGTGCGCAGCCAGGTCGCTGCCGTCCTCTTTTGTATGCAGGTCTATATACTCGTAAAAAATTCCCTTCTCCCAAATATTGGTATCATCGGCAAATAGCAAAAACACCAGGCGCACCAGGTAGCGTTCCAGGGCATGGCCGGTATACCCCATGCTCTTTAATTTATCGTGCAGCCTGCCCATTAATTCGGCCGCTTCAATATTTACGGGGTCTTGTTCTTTGTAGGTGCGTTTTTGATAACCCGCTATAAAGCCAAACAGGTGAACGTTATCCACCAATTGCTGCAGGGTAAAGTCGTGCTGCGCCGCCGTATCAAGGTCGTACAGCCTGAAGTTTTCAAAATCGCTTACCAGTATGTACCGGGGCAGCTCGGCTTCTTTCAGGCCGGGAAAATAATCTTTGGCCTGCTTATAGGCTTTGTCCAGACTTTTGCCTCTCGATTTATGTTCTACCAAAATGGTTCCCTTCCAAAGCAGGTCGATAAAGCCTGTTGTATCATCGATCTTCTTTACCTGCTGTTCAAAGGTGGCCACACGCCTGCGGCTGATGCCAAACACGTTAAAAAAGCCATCCCAAAAGGATTTGGCTTCGGCATCTTCGCTGCTTTCGTTTTCCTATTCTTTACTAAAGGCAAGGGCCCTGCTTTTTATTTCATTCCAACTAAGCGGCATAAATGATCAGGATGTTTGTTTTGGTACGTTCACAATGTAAGAAAAACCTTTATCTCATCCATTGGCGGTTTCATTTTTGGCTATCCGCCTGGCTTTCAGCCTATGCATAATAATAAAAAAGGCTGTCCCCGGTTGCTGACAGCCTTTTTATTGAATAGCCATGTGCTTTTACAACACGGTTAACGGCCCTGCGTAAACGCTGCTGGCAATGCTCTTGCCGTCGGCCGACATAAAGCCAATGTAAGTGTGCACCTGCAGGCCGCTAAAAGCAGCCACCGCCAGCGAGGCGCCTTCGGCGCTGCGGGCAGCACCGAGGGTGGTGTAAATGCACTGGTTGCGGCTGGGGCAATACACGGCTAAAATGCTGGTATCGGTAGGCTGGGCCTTGCCCATGCCGCTGTTATCCTCCCACTGGTATAGCACCGTGCCGGGCACATTGCTGTAGGCCGAAGCATTGGTGGCATTGGGCAGGTCGCCACGGCTGATCAGCACCATGCTGTAATCAATGGCAAAAGCAGGATAACTGCCTGTAATGGAGTTGAGCAAGGTGTAGCGCATGGCATTGTTAAAGCCGCTCATTTCCACGGCATACTCCCTAAAGGTTACCGCAAGCAAAGCCGTCATGGTTTGAAGAAACTTCATTACCAGGGCAAACCGGGCTTGTTGTTCCAATTGCTTAATAGAAAAACTGGTAGTGCGTGAGGCGGGCTGGCTGCGCAGGTAGCTAATGCCTTTCCAGCTGGCGCCAATAACGGTACCTACAGTGCCTGATACAGGCCCCAGGATACCCTTGTTGATAATTCCCATAGTTGGTGGTTTTTTAAATTAGAAAATTAGACTCCCCAGGCGAAACCCTCACCGGGTAAGGTTTTGCGCCTGTCCATTCAAAGAAACTCATAAAACCAATTGGGTGGTATGGTCGTGTTCTGCTTTGCGCACCCGTGTCGTACAATGCCAGGGCATGCATGGTTCATTAGCGGCTGGGTACAGGCCTTTTTCAAATTTGCGGCCTTTTGCCGTAGTGCCTGTACAGAAGGGATACCCCCTATGGCGGGTGGTGCTGCCCTGCCCTTTTCTCCGGATGTTCTCCGGGCCTGCTTCGGGTTTCCTTCGTACCTGCTTCGCATCTACCCGAACAAGGTCCGAAGAAGGTACGAAGCAGGTACGAAGCAGGTAGGTACCAAATAATAGGGCAATAACCTTAGCACCTCCCCAAGCAGCCGGTAAGGGCGCAGTTCATTACGGCGTGTACATATAT
>JBQCJM010000220.1:0-7683 GCA_051952715.1 Flavisolibacter sp. | reverse complement strand
CAGGCTCATCGGCATTAGGATCCATTTCGGATGATTGTGCATTTTTAATACCTAAAACATTACGACCGTATTCAATTACAGCCATTTGCATACCCAGGCAAATACCAAAGAAAGGAAGACCCGTTTCTCTTGCATATTTAATGGCGGTAATTTTTCCTTCCACTCCCCTGTAGCCAAAGCCCGGAGCCACCAACAAACCATCCAAGTTCTCCAGCTTCTCTGCCACGTTTTCAGGCGTTATAAATTCGGAGTGAATAGAAATCACCTGCACTTTACATTCATTTATAGCGCCGGCATGAACAAAAGCTTCTAAAATTGATTTGTAAGCATCCTGCAATTCAACATATTTACCTATAAGACCAATAGTAATTTTCGCTTTTGGATATTTTAGTTTGTCTAAAAATTCCTTCCATTTAGCAAGTTCGGGTTCATGATATTGCGTAATGGCCAATTTCTTTAACACAATTAAGTCCAGTTTCTCGTTCATCATCAGTAAAGGAACTTCGTAAATAGTACTGGCGTCCGGCGCTTCAATTACTGCTTCTGGCTTTACGTTACAAAACTGGGCTATCTTCTTCTTGATATCATTATTAATAGACTCTTCTGTACGGCAAACAATTACATCAGGAAAAACACCGCTTTCACTCAGCATTTTCACAGAGTGCTGCGTTGGTTTTGTTTTTAATTCTTTGGCGGCTTTTAAGTAAGGAATCAGGGTAAGATGAACAACTAATAAATCTTCCTCCGGCAATTCCCATTGCAGCTGGCGGATAGCTTCTATATAAGGCAGCGATTCAATATCGCCTACCGTTCCTCCAATTTCAGAAATCACAATATCGAATTCATTCTTCTGGCCCAGCAGCAGCATGCGTCTTTTGATCTCGTCCGTAATATGCGGAATTACCTGCACCGTTTTTCCCAAATAAGCGCCTTCTCTTTCTTTGGTAATAACGGTTTGATAAATACGGCCAGTGGTTACATTATTAGCCTGCGAAGTGAAGATGTTCAAAAACCGTTCGTAGTGACCAAGGTCAAGATCGGTTTCTGCACCGTCTTCCGTTACATAGCATTCTCCATGCTCATAAGGGTTTAACGTACCCGGATCTACATTGATATATGGGTCGAGCTTTTGAATGGTTACTCTTAAACCTCTTGCCTGCAAAAGTTTAGCAAGCGAAGCGGCAATAATGCCTTTACCTAAGGAAGAAGTAACGCCACCTGTAACAAAAATATATTTAGCCATAAAAAAATGGTTATCTGTTTAAACCTTGTTTTGTTGAAATTTGGGAGTAAGCTGCAGTGCTACTATGAAACGTCCGTTGTGTCACTCACTTCATCGTTCAGAACACTTATCATCGTGCTTCTCCGGTGACCAACGGCTACTTTGACAAATTTGAGGTCAAAGAAATTACTGAAGGTCATGCAAACCTACAGCAATTTTTGTAGCAAGAAAAAGCTTTTAACAAAGCTGTGGAAAAACAGGGTAAAAAAATGGGTAATAACTAATCAATAATCAGTTCAGGCCATGTGCAAAACTCTTACAGCAGACAGTTCTATGCTTACAAAAGTTACTCATTACTGATCGCCGATCATTCATTATAACATTCCTAACGCTCCTTCGCTTTCCAATTCTTTAGTTAAATGCTTTTCAATTGATGTATCATACAAAATTTTCCAATCCCGAATTTCTCCCCAATCCTCACCGTCTATTTCAATTTTTCCCGTTGAAACAATGCCTATTTCTTGATGTGGAAAATCTTTAATTATACTTTCAAATAGTTCAAATTTTGTTGGTGCTACGCTTACTATAACGCGGCTTTGTGCTTCACCAAATAAAAAAGCATCTTTTCTAAAATCATTATTAGTGCGTGCAGTAAAACCCAGGTCATTTGTAAATCCACTTTCGCAAAGCGTTACAAATAAACCCCCTTCACTTATATCATGTGCCGATTCTATAACACCGGATGCAATGAGTTCAGCGATCTTTTGTTGTAAGTGATATTCCTCTTCCAATTCAAAATACGGAGCCGGAGAAAATTCAACACCCTTTATTTTATGCAGGTATTCAGAAGAATTAATATCGTTTTTTAATGCACCAATAATATAAATTGAATCGCCTTCGCTTTTGAAATTAAGCGTCATCTTTTTCTTTGGATCGTCAATCAATCCTACCATGCCAATGGTCGGCGTTGGATAAACCGGTCCGTCAGGACTTTGATTATAGAAGCTTACATTACCACCTGTAACCGGCGTATCAAATTTGCGGCAGGCTTCTCCCATTCCTTTAATGGCGTTTACAAACTGATAATATACTTCGGCATCGTAAGGGTTGCCAAAATTTAAACAGTTGGTAACTCCTAAGGGCTTGCCACCGCTGCATACGATGTTTCTCGCCGCTTCTGAAACAGCCATCATAGCGCCTTTATACGGATCGGCAAAAACGTAACGGCTGTTACAATCTACTGTTACAGCCAATGCTTTTCCGGTTTCATGAACTAAAACAATGGCAGCATCGCTTGGGGCATTGGTAGAGGCATTTACAATGCCTACCATACTGTCGTACTGGTTATATATCCATCTCTTTGATGCAATAGAAGGCAATTGTATCAATTGTTGTGCAATACTTTTTAAATCCTCCCGCTCTTCTATGGTGTTACTGTCAAAATTTTTTATTTCACTCAAATATTTCGGCTGGCGATATTCTCTTTCATATTGCGGTGCACCGCCTCCCAACACTAATTCCTGCGCTGGTATTTGTGCTTCTAAATTTTCGCCAATGTAAAAACTTAATAAACCATCGGTTGTTACTTCACCAATCACTGCACTTTCCAAATCCCATTTGTCAAAAACTTTTTTCACTATATCTTCTTTCCCTTTTTCCACAACCAATAACATTCTCTCCTGGCTTTCACTCAAAAGCAATTCCCATGCTTTCATGTTTTGCTGGCGTGTAGGTACTTTATCCAAATCAATTCGCATTCCTACTTCACCTTTTGCGCTCATTTCAGCAGTAGAGCAAATAATACCCGCAGCACCCATATCCTGCATGCCCACAACAGCTCCGGTTTCAATTACTTCCAAACAGGCTTCCAACAATTTTTTCTCCTGAAAAGGATCTCCAACCTGTACGGCAGGCAATTCTTCAGCACTCTCTTCGGTAATATCGGCAGAAGCAAAAGAAGCGCCTCCAATACCATCTTTTCCGGTGGCGCTGCCTACATACATCACCGGATTACCTTTGCCCAACGCAGTGGCGGAAACGGTTTTACCGGCTTTCACAATGCCAACACTCATAGCATTTACCAACGGATTGGTATGGTAACATTCTTCAAAATAAATTTCGCCACCTACGGTTGGCACTCCAAAGCAATTGCCATAATGGCCAATGCCGTGAACAATGCCTGCTAAAAGATGTTGAGTTTTATCTTCGCCCAAACTTCCAAAGCGTAAAGAATTTAATGCAGCAATGGGACGGGCACCCATAGTAAAAATATCTCTGTGAATACCGCCTACACCTGTAGCCGCTCCCTGGAAGGGCTCAATCGCCGATGGATGATTATGCGATTCTATTTTGAATACTACACCATAGCCATCGCCAATATCCATCAGGCCAGCATTTTCTTCGCCTGCTTTTACAAGCATTTTGGCACCTTCCCTTGGCAAAGTTTTTAGCCACTTGATGGAGTTTTTATAGCTACAATGCTCACTCCACATTCCCGAAAAAGCACATAATTCATTAAAGTTGGGTGTACGGCCTAACTTCTTTTTTATTAATTCAAATTCATCTTCTGTTAACCGTAGTTGCTGAGCTGTTTTTGCAGTAATGTCCATGATATTGTTTGAGAGCCGCAAAGCTAAGCATCGTTTCTGGTTTTTGGTTTCGGTTAGATATTTTTCATTCTTCCATGATTAAACATTCCAACAATCAAACGTTCAACTTATCACCTATCAACTTCTTTCCCTATTTTGTGCCGATTAAACTGAAACAGGTTGGAGCATTTGCTGTTCGCTGCTTATCTTATTGTATTTGCATGGCTTGTTACCAAAGTCAATTTTTTTAAAGCTTCCGGCTTAACTCATTCGCAACTGATCATATTTTTTTTATTGAAGGTAATGGCCGGAATTTTTTACGGATGGATAGGTGTGTACTATGGCCAAATGGCACAAATGGTAGATACCTGGGCCTATCATTATGAAAGCATTAAAGAATATCATTTACTCCTGGCCCACCCTGTAGATTTTTTTACCAGCCTTTTTCATACTAACTATGAAGGTGGTTACACTAAATTTCTTTCAAGCCACGATTCGTGGTGGAACGACCTTAAAGCCAATTTCTTCATTAAAATACTGGCAATTTTCAATCTTTTCAGCTTTGGAAATTACTATGTCAACCTTATCTTCTATTCATTTATTTCTCTTTTTGGACCAATAGCTGTATACAGGGTAATGCTGGACGTTTTCCCTACTAAAAAAGTGGCCGTATTACTGGCTACATTTCTGATTCCTTCTTTCATTTACTGGACCAGCGGGTTGCACAAGGAAGGATTTATCTTTTTAGGATTTGCCCTGGTTGTTTATCATTTATATTTTGGGTTCAAAGAAAAAAGGTTTCCGCTTTACCGCATTGCTTTATTATTTGTAGGTTTTATTTTGGTTCTGATCCTGCGAAATTTTCTTATTCTTACACTGGTTCCGGCAGTTTTTGCCTGGACATTAGCAGCAAAACTCCGTTATAAACCAATTGCAGTATATTCTTTAGTATACACAGCCGCCCTTCTTATTTTTTTTACTGCCAAATATATACACCCAAGCTTCGACTTTCCGGAAGCTGTTGCCCAAAAGCAACAGGACTTTTTAGATTTAGGAGGCGGTTCGGCTATAGCCGTTACTAAAATGCAGCCTTCTTTTATAAGTTTCATTGTCAATGCACCACAAGCTTTTAGTCTCAGTATTATCCGGCCATATCCTTCCGATGTCAGGCATTTGCTTTCTCTTGCTGCAGCCGTTGAGATCAACATTCTACTTTTACTATTTATAGTATTTCTCTTTTGGCGAAAAAACGGCATTGAGTTAAGCCCTTTCCTCTTATTCTGCTTATTCTTTTCTTTTTCGGTACTAATGATGATAGGGTATAGCGTAAATATTCTTGGTGCAATTGTTCGGTATCGAAGTATCGTTTTTCCATTTTTATTTGTTCCAATGATTGCTAAAATAGACTGGAGAAAGATTGAAGGACTTATTTTTAATAATATTAATAATAAAAATAATTTTTGAATTCTTACCCATTTATCTTCTAAAATAATGGTATATCTAATTTTTATTTATAAAAAATACATTTTTTATCTTCTTTTTGATAACAACCGCACATTTTTTTCAATTTTTTCGTAAGGTTTTAATTTCTTTGCTGAAAATTACTCCTTATGTCTCTCCGCTTTAACGCATTAAACAACCTGTTGAGTTCTAACAGCAATGAACCAACGGCTACTACAAAAATCACCGCCATTTTTGCTGAAAACGTTTTTACTCACCAGGTGGCCAGGCAATTTTTAAGTGACGAAGCTTACAAAAGCCTGATGGCCTCCATTAAAGCAGGCCAAAAAATTGATCGTTCTATGGCTGCTCAAATTGCCAATGGCATAAAAGCCTGGGCCGAAAGCAAAGGAGTCAGCCACTTTACCCACTGGTTTCAACCTTTAACAGGAACTACCGCTGAAAAACATGACTCTTTTTTTACTTTAAAAAGCGATGGGACACCTATAGAGCAATTTGAGGGCGACGCATTAGTTCAGCAAGAACCCGACGCATCCTCTTTTCCAAGCGGCGGCCTCAGAGCTACTTTCGAAGCCAGGGGCTATACTGCCTGGGACCCTTCCTCGCCAGCTTTTATCATGGATATTGGAACAGGAAAAACACTTTGCATTCCTACCATCTTTGTTTCATATACCGGCGAGTCCCTTGATTATAAAGCACCGCTTTTAAAAGCATTAGAAGCATTGAACCACGCAGCTACAGATGTTTGTAATTATTTTGACAGAAATGTAACCCGTGTTACGCCTACTTTAGGATGGGAACAGGAATATTTTGTAGTAGATGCAGGTTTGTTTAATGCCCGTCCCGACCTGGTGGCTTGCGGAAGAACTGTATTTGGTCACAATCCGGCCAAAGGCCAGCAATTAGAAGACCATTATTTCGGTTCTATTCCTGAAAGAGTGTATGCCTTTATGCGTGACTACGAAAACGAAGCCTATAAACTGGGCATACCACTGCGTACAAGACATAATGAAGTGGCGCCTGCTCAATTCGAGTGCGCCCCGATTTTTGAGGAAGTAAACCTTGCAGTGGATCACAATACCTTACTGATGGATATTATGACCCGTGTAGCTGCCCGTCATAATTTAAGGGTATTGCTGCACGAAAAACCATTTGCCGGCATTAATGGAAGTGGCAAACATAATAACTGGAGCATGGCTACGGACACAGGCGTTAATCTTTTGGCTCCTGGCAAAACACCCAAAACCAATTTAATGTTCCTGGCATTTTTTGTGAATACTATCAAAGCGGTTCACGATCATGCCGACCTTTTGAGAGCTGCTATTGCTTCTTCAAGTAACGATTTCCGTTTGGGTGCTAACGAAGCACCGCCGGCCATCATTTCCGTTTTCATTGGCCAATATCTTAGTAAAGTATTGAATGATGTGAAAGAAAGAGTAACCAAGAAAATGGATGAAACTGATGAAAGCATGCTGAAGATTGACATTCATAGAAGTATTCCTGAATTGCTGATGGACAATACAGACAGAAACCGTACTTCCCCTTTTGCTTTTACGGGCAATAAATTTGAATTCCGTGCTGTAGGTTCTTCGGCCAACTGTGCGAATGCCATGACAGTTTTAAACACAATCATGGCTGAAACCCTGAAAGGTTTTAAAAAGGATGTGGATGCGCTGATAGAAAAAGGAGAGAAAAAAGAAATTGCTATCATGCACATCATTCGTGAATACATTGTGGCAAGTGAAAAAATTCTGTTTGAAGGTGATGGCTATAGCGAAGAGTGGGAAAAGGAAGCAGAAAAACGTGGCCTTGCCAATGTAAAAACCACGCCTTTGGCATTAGATGCCATGGTTACAGAAAAGGCTAAGCATTTGTTTGAAAGCAACAATATTTACTCGCATGTTGAATTGGAAGCCCGTCACGAAATTGAATTAGAGAAATACATAAAAAAAGTTCAAATTGAAAGTAGACTGATGGCAGAACTGGCAACTACCCATATTTTACCTGCTGCTATTCGCTATCAAAATATATTGATTGAAAATGTAAAGGGGCTTAAAGAAACCGGACTGGCAGAAGGCGTTTGCGCCCAACGCACTGAACTTTTGAACCGGATCTCAAAACATATTAATAACGTAAGCCAGTTAGCTCTTGAAATGATTGAGGCCAGGAAGAAAGCAAACAACCTTAGTAACACAAGGGAAAAGGCTTTAGCTTACTGTGTTGATGTCAAGGAAAAATACTTCGATGAGCTGCGTTACAATGCTGATAAACTTGAACAATTAGTTGACGACAAGGAATGGTATTTACCCAAATATAGAGAACTGGTATTTTTAAGATAACAGACTTAGCAAGCAATAAAAATCCCGCTACAGAGCGGGATTTTTATTTTATAGTTTGGCAACTAACAAGCTT
>JBQCJM010000219.1:0-7725 GCA_051952715.1 Flavisolibacter sp. | reverse complement strand
ATTATGACAATGACAAGAGATCACTGCTTTATCAATATTGGAAACGTTGTTTACCAAAAAAGCGATCTTCTCACCGTATTGATGCGGCAAACAATAACCTGTTGTATCGGGAATATTAACCGTAGTAGCACCGGCGGCAATAACAGCTTCCACTACTCTCGCCAGGTATTCGTTCTCAGTTCTGCCCGCATCTTCGGCATAAAACTCTACGTCGTCGGTAAAATTGCGTGCCCATTTTACACACTGGGCTGCTCTTTGTAAAATATCCTCACGGGTAGAGTTGAACTTACCCCTAATGTGATAATCGGAAGTGCCGATGCCTGTATGGATCCTGGCACGTTTGGCATAACGCAAAGCCTGTGCAGCTACTTCAATATCTTTTTGCACGGCACGGCTTAACCCGCAGATCACGGCGTTTTTAATTGTTTTAGAAATCTGCGTCACCGACTCAAAATCGCCGGGACTGGAAACAGGAAAACCAGCCTCAATAATGTCAACACCCAGGCTTTCCAATTCCAAAGCCAAACCTACTTTTTCTGATGTATTGAGTTTGCAGCCAGGCACCTGTTCGCCATCGCGAAGCGTAGTATCGAATATGAAAATTTTTTGTGAAGCCATACAGAAACGTTGTATGTATTTTTGAAAAAAAGAAACTACCCCGAAAATAGCCGGATTAAGACCCTTGGAGACTATCATATTTTGTTCTTTTTCCGGCGTCAACATAGGCGTTTTATTGCCTAAAAGGCTTTACCAGAGTGAGTTTCATTAAATTTTCGATACGATGCCCAATCAACAAAATGATGCCCTGTTCACACTGATTCAATCTCTTACAAAAACGGAAAAACGCTACTTTTCGCTCTATATAGCCCAACAGCACACCGATAATGTAAGCAAATACATGAAGCTGTTTTCAGTAATGGACCGCATGAGCCGCTACGATGAAAAACAAATATTAAAGAAAGAACCTTCCATTAAACCTTCGCAATTATCCAACTTAAAAGCGCATTTATACAAAGAATTGTTGACGGCTTTAAGATTATGTCACAGTGGCAAACACGGCGACATCCAGATAAGAGAGCAGATTGATTTTGCAAAGATTTTATATAACCGCGGATTGGTGACACAGGCTCTTAAAATTTTGGAGAAAGCCAAACAATCGGCCATTGCCAACAGCCATTTTATTTTAACGCTTGAAATTTTACAGTTTGAAAAAAATATTGAAGCCCGGCACATTACAAGAAGTATCCAGGGCCGTGCCGAACAACTGGAAGAAGAAACTGAATACATCATTAGCCAGGTAGACGAAGTGGCGCAACTTTCTTCGCTTGCCCTGCGCATGTACGGCATGTATTTGGAGAAGGGACACATCACCAATGAAAAAGACAGTAAAGCCCTGGAAAAATTTTTCAAAGAAAAATTGAAAGGCTTAACATACGACCAGGTGAGTTTTTTTGGCAAAGCATATTTGCACCAGGCCTATTGCTGGTACTATTATATACAGTTGGATTTCCCTTCCTATTTTGCGCATGCACAAAAGTGGGTGAACCTTTTTATTCATCATCCAAAGGTGAAAGAAGAAGACCCTTTGCTATATGTAAAAGCGCTGCACAACTTAGTGAACGCACTTTTTATTATTGGCAAAGAAGATCGTTTAAAAACCGAAATAACCCGGCTGGAAGAAGTGTATGAAGAAGCAGGCCAAAATCAAAACCTGGAAATTCAAACCTTTATTTATTTATACACAGCCCGTATCAACTACCATTTTTTAACCGGCACTTTTACCAAAGGCTTAAAGTTGATACCTGAAATTGAAAGAGGTCTAAAAGAATATGGCCGCTATATCGATACGTACCGCATTATGATCTTTCATTTCAAAATGGCCTGCCTGTATTTTGGTGCAGGCGATAATGAAAACAGCATTTTATACTTAAACAAGGTTATCAACTTAAAAGTGGGTCATTTGCGTAGCGACCTTCAGTGCTATGCCCGCTTCCTGCATTTGATTGCTCATTACGAATTAGGCAACACCGAAATACTGGAGCATTTAATCAAATCGGTTTACCGCTTTTTGTCTAAAATGGACAACCTGGATGAAGTGCAATTGCAAATTCTTCGTTTTTTGCGACGGTCTCTAACGTCACGGCCAAAGGACACGATACAAAGTTTTACGGAACTGAAGGAAAAACTGGAAAGTGTTTCAAAAAGCAAATATGCCAAACGTTCTTACCAGTATTTGGATATTGTTTCTTGGCTGGAAAGCAAGATCGAAAGAAAGCCTGTGGAGTACATTGTACAAAAACGATTTCATCACTTGCAGGAACAGTGATAGCCTATAATAGGTTTTGAATGTTTCAATAGCCAATAAGAAGTACAAGAGTGCGACGAAAGAGAAGACCCATAGCAGCAATACAGCCGGGCAAAAAATAATTACGAACTAAAACCCTTTCAATTATATCTTCATGCACTTTTAAAATATTTAATTCACTTCATGGCATTATTAGAGAAGCAACTGGTGGTAAAAGAGTCGACCATCCCCAATTCCGGCAAAGGTTTATTTACCCAGAAATTTATTCCCAAAGGCACCCGCATTGTTGAATATAAAGGAAGAATTACTACCTGGAAGGATGTAAAAAACGATAGCGACAACGGTTATATTTATACCATCAACAACAATCATGTAATTGACGCTAAGCTAACCACAAAAGCTTTGGCCAGGTATGCTAACGATGCCCGCGGGTTGGTAAAAGTAAAAGGCATTACCAATAATTGCGTGTACGCCAACGATGGCTACCGGGCATTTATTGAATCGGTGAAAGACATTCCTGCGGGTGGAGAAATATTTGTATCCTACGGAAAAGAGTATTGGGATGTGATGCGAGAAAATATTAAAGCAGATAAGCAAAAGAAAAAAATGAATGCAAAACCTGCCCGTCGTTAATGATGACGCTACAATTGAATATTTTTATTGAAGTTCGTAAGTGCAAACGACATGATATTATGCTTGTTTGCAATGATAGCTTTTAACAATGGCCATAGCTTTTGAAAGTCTTTCCCGCACCTGCATTGGCGTAAGGTTGAGTATTTGAGCTACTTCTGTTTCGGTGAATTCAAAACTCTGCAACAAAATATACGCTAGCCGAAAACTAAAAGGAATTTTAGACATATAAAACGGAATTAAAGAAGTTTGAGAAGAGTTCTCTTTCTGGCTGAACATAACGCTGTTTATTTTAAGAACGCAATGGCGAACAAGGGCTTTTGATAGCCATACTTTAGGCGTAAAATTTTTATTTTGATAAGCATAATTTTTACATTCCGCCTGGCATACATATGCTACAAGTTCGCTTGATTCTTTTTGAGCAAGCCCTAAGCTAACCGATATTTTATACAATAAAGGCTTGTATCCGCACGCCTCTTGTTCAAACGAAGGCTCAAAATTATTTTCAAATACTTTCGGTATTTCAGATTGAGGCATACAACTGCTTTTGGTGGGTGATTCCATATAAATTAATAAAGGCGATGTTTTATTTGTATTTACACTTCTGCCATTTACTTTGACAACGGCGTAACAGGTTCATAGGTTGAAGGGAAGAACTTCAACCTATGAATAAACATAACCAGCTCCTGAAGATTGCTACAGAGATTTTAAATATTCTACAAGGTCTTGCTTTTCTGAAGCGGTAAGATTTAAAGAGAAATAATTATTGTAATGATTCACTACATCAATATAAGTTGCAAATCTTCCATCGTGATAAAAGCCGCCTTTTGATCTTGCAAACAGCCCGCCCAAGGGAGGTGTACGATATTTGCCTGTTGGAGATCTTTTCGCTTCAAAATCATCAATGCCAAATTCGGTTGCCGTGCGAAGACTGTTATCGGTTAACAAAGTACCCGAGTGACAGGTAGCACATTTTGCCTTGGTTAAAAACAAAGCTTTTCCCCTACCAGCAGCGCTTACGTCAAAACTTCCTGAGGGCGGCTTAGGAGCGTTGATCGAATGTTGGTAAGCACGGAGTGCAGGCAACTTTGACGTAATCAAATCAGGTGAATTAACTACATTAAAAAAGCCATTTTCAACAGCAATAGGATACTTTACGGGATCGTTCAAACGCGGATCGCTGAATGTTCCTTTACCGTGCATTTCCAGGTTGCCCACAAATGAATTCCAGTAACTGATATCGCCCCAACCGGTATAAGTTGTTAAGTTCACGCCTTTCAATCCAAATGCTGCAGGAATTAAATTGGCAGCAACAGTTCCGTCGGGCTTTAATGCCTTTCCATCCATAAATAAAACGGCAGCAAATTTCCCGGGCCCCCATCCGCCTAACACAGTTCTCAATGTTGTTTGATCAACGTGCAGCAGGTTGGCAATGGGTTGTGCATTATCTGTCAAAGCAATAATGGCCCCAACATTCAAATCCCTGTTTGGCCATCCATCAAGCCGTTTGCCAATGCCAAGTGCAAATGAGTTATCTACATTGGAATGGCACGATGCACACGTAATGCCAATTGATTTCAGATTGCCTGTTCCATCAAAGTTTCCTTTTACGCCAACGACTGCGTTTAACTTTAGCAATGCAACTGTGGTAGCAGGATCATTAAGATTAATAGAGCCATTGCTGATACCTGCAACTATACCCGGCGGCAAGGCTTCCGCATCTACTTTTAACCCTACAGCCAGCGCCGTTTTGGGGCTTACACCCAGCCCGTAACCTCCATTGGCAGCCCCTGCAATTGCTTTATCCAAATGCAACACGCCACTCCAAAAATCCTCATCACCAAAACTGTCAAACCTGAAAACATTTTTCCCTTCAGCAATCAATGCCGGATCGTCGGGTTTGTTTTCGCCCTTACCATTGCCTTGCTTATTGTCTTTGTTGCATTGGGCAAGTGCTATTACAAAAATGAATAGCAGCATCACAAGCGTTTGCTTTTTGTATTGCATAGAAAAGTCTTGAGGTTAAGAAACTTTAAAACAACCAGTGCTGATATTAAAATAGAGTTGATAAAAAATTAAAGGTTACAAGCAGAACCAATTATTTTAAAAATGTCCGGCATTTACCTGACTTTCAAAAGACATAAATGGAAAGTTGAAAATGGAGTTAGTTTACATGCTTGGAAATTGGGCAAATTATTTGCGTGGAAGTACTCAGTTCTCCATTAATATAATGAGATCAGGAGAATGCATATATCTTTTACCTGATAATACAACCTTTACTTGTTGCGCTATGAGTTGCTTTAGGAGACTTTTAAATAATTTTTCAAAGAAAAAGCCTGCAATTTTTATTTACAGGCTTTGAAGCAATTTCAGCGGAGAGAGAGGGATTCGAACCCCCGGACCTGTTACAGTCAACGGTTTTCAAGACCGCCGCATTCGACCGCTCTGCCATCTCTCCGGCGCAAATGTAAGGGCGCAGGATAAAACAGCAAAATCAATTTCAGGTCTTTATCATTTTTTTTCCTCGCTTTCTTTTTCTTTGATCAATACCAGATCGTTCAAATCAATTTGCATCGGCAGCAAACCAATTTTCACTACTGCTTTTTTACCACGCAGTTCCAACACTTCTCCTACCTGCATGTTTTTTTTCATCTTCACTTTATCACCTATTTTTATCTCGCCTCTTATTTCTTCATACTTCGACTCTAACTGTTTTTGTTTTTTGCTTACTACTTTCTGTTCATTCTTTTTAAACAGCAAGGCTGCAATATCTTTCACCACTTTATTTTTATCCTCAGCCTTTTTCCATTCTATCACTATAGTACGCAACTTACGCTCCATGTCTTTTAAATAAGCTATGCGTTCTTCGGTTACTTTGTTCTGCTGTTTCAACACTTCTACCTGCTGGCGGTGTCTTTCCCGGTCCATCACAATTTGCATTTCTTTTTTTAACCGCTCATTTTCTTTCAACAAACGGTGCAATTCTTTTTCCTTTTCCTGCACCTTTTGCAAGTCTTGTTCAGTTCTGTTCAATAGTTTATCCAACCTGAAATGTTCTTCGTCAACAAGGCTTCTTGCCTTATCAATCAGTTTTTTATCAAGGCCAATTCTTTCTGCAATAGAAAAAGTGTAGGAACTCCCCGGTTTACCTACGATCAATTTATACAAAGGCAGCAAACGTTTTTCATCAAAAGCCATTGCGCCGTTGATAATACCTGCTGTTTTGTTGGCCATCACCTTTAGGTTGAGATAATGGGTAGTAACAATTCCCAACGCATGCTTCCGGGCCAGTTCTTCTAAAATTACTTCGGCAAATGCACCGCCTAAATTCGGATCACTGCCACTGCCTAATTCATCAATGAAAAAAAGTGTCCTTCCATTTGCATTTTCCATGAAATATTTCATGCTCAACAAATGGCTGCTGTATGTGCTCAGCTCAAATTCTATGCTTTGCTCATCACCAATGTGAATCATCAACTGCTTAAAAATACCAAACTGCGATGATGGATTTACCGGCACCAGCAAGCCGCTTTGCGCCATCATTTGAAGCAATCCTACGGTTTTCATCGTTACCGTCTTTCCCCCGGCATTGGGACCCGAGATCACTAATACCCTATTCTTATCATCTAATGTTATGTCTACAGGTATAGTTGGCTTATTGGCTTTTTGATTATATAAATATAAAAGCGGATGACAGGCTTTTACCAGATGCACATGCGCCTTATCAATAACAACCGGATACTCACCTTTTATATCCATTGCCAACGTTGCTTTTGCCCTGATGAAATCGTATTCGCCAACAACTACATGATACACCGATAGCAGAGGTGCATATGAAGAAAGCCTTTTAGTCAACTCTTTTAAAATGCGATACACTTCTTTACGTTCTGCATTCTCCAGTTCGTGAATATCGTTATTCAGTTCTATGGTTTCTTCAGGTTCAATAAAAGCAGTGCGACGGCTGTCGCTTTCACCATGTAAAATGCCTTTCACCATCCTTTTTTGTTCGGCAAATACAGCTACCACGCGGCGGCCGCCCATAAAGCTTTCTTCGATATCGGCTAAATAACCTTGCTTGTTCAATTTACCCACAATGCGTTCAAAAGCTTTTCGCAATTCGTTGCGCCTGCGATACAAGTTCATTCGGATGGAAAACAATTCTTCGCTGGCATTATCTTTTACATTGCCGCTTTCGTCAATAACGCCATTAATTAATTGCAAGATCGCCTTTTCATAATAGGTGTTCGCAATTACTTCAACAAGTCCTGGGTAAGCAACTCTCCTTTCAGCATCAAACCAACGAAAAATACTTTCTATACTTGATGCTAATTTGCGCAACGCCACTAATTGCTCGCCTGAAAGCATAGCGCCTTCAATCTGCAACAGGCGCAATTCTTTCGAAAGGTTAAGAATAAAATCGTTGGGAAAATAAATAGCGTTTTGTAATAGTTGTCTGAATTCATGCGATTGCTTTAAATCGCGGTCAATAAATTCTTTTCGCGTATGAATGCGAAGTTGTGCTGCTTTATCTTTGGCATATTCAAACCTGCATTTTTGATGTAACAGGTTTTTTATTTTGTCAAACTCTAATTGTATGGAAGCTGACTCTGGGTATAATTTCATGCAACGTTCTATGAAATAATTTCTTATTAATGAGTTTGGATCCTTGTTACCTAATTACCGCTTTAACGCTTCTTATTGCTTGCTGTTAAACTTACAAGCATCTTGTCCCCGCCAGGTCTTGTTGTTGTCAAAAATCACAAACAGCACCAAAGGTAAAGGCAATGAAT
>JBQCJM010000218.1:0-13603 GCA_051952715.1 Flavisolibacter sp. | reverse complement strand
CCTGCAATTGCATACAGGGTTTTGAAATTAAGCGGAGCACTTATCAAATCGTTATATCATCGTCTACCAATTGTCCTTGGTCGTTAAAGAAAATATACTTTTTTTCCAGCGCATTCTTTTTTACTTTAAGGCGATAGCGTTCTGTACCACCGGCCCTATAAATAACTTTTGTTTCTTCTATTTCACGATCGGCGTATTTGCTTTTCTTAAAACCGTCCTGCACAGCGGCTGGTAATTTATCGTAGCTCCAGTCTTTTTCTGTATTCTCCCACTGTCCATCTTTCTTATAATTGGCCTTCATTTTGTCGCCATTGAGGGTAAAATTTACCCAGGTGTTCAACAAATTGTCTTTGTATTCTACATTTTCTGCATTGGGATATTGTTTGGTAAAAGCTTCTTTTATAGCCTGGGGCACATCATCACTTTGCGCAAAAGCAAAAGATGCAGATAGAAAAACAGGCAGGATCATCAATAATAATTTTCTTTTCATAGCATATTTTTTCCCTTAGAAAAGAAATTATGATGCCACAGTTATACTTTGCCTTCTACAGTAATAACGATCTCACCTTTAACTGCTTTTTGCTGAAAATGATCATGCACCTGCTGTAGTGTTCCCCTGGCATTTTCTTCAAACATTTTTGTGAGTTCGCGGCTGACACAGCATTTTCTTTCTGCTCCAAAGTATTGGATGAAATCAGCTAAGGTTTTTACCAGCCTCATGGGAGATTCGTAAAAGATCATGGTCCGCTCTTCCTGCGCTAACTGCGTGAGTAAAGTATGGCGACCCTTTTTTAAAGGCAAAAACCCTTCAAATGCAAAACGGTTCGTTGTAAGGCCGCTATTTACCAATGCAGGAACAAAAGCTGTGGCGCCAGGAAGCGTTTCTACTGTAATGTTGTTTTTGATACACTCACGAACCAATAAAAAGGCTGGATCAGAAATACCCGGCGTGCCTGCATCGGTAACAACAGCCATGGTTTTACCGGCCAGCAATTGATCAATTAAATGCTGCAAAATTTTATGCTCGTTATGCTGGTGATAAGGGGAAAGCGGTTTCTGTATTTGATAATGATTGAGTAGCTTGGCAGTGGTTCGTGTATCTTCTGCCAAAATCACATCAACTTGTTGCAATACTTCGAGTGCCCGAAGTGTAATGTCTTTTAAATTGCCGATGGGTGTGGGAACGAGGTAAACTCCCCCTGTCCCTTTGAAGGGGAGACTTAGGTCAGAACTGTCCTTCTCTTTTTGATTATTCATCGGAAACGAGAATGCTTCTGTATTAAAATGAATGATACATTTTTGAGTGTCTCATAAACTCCCCTTAGGGGTTGGAGGCATCAACAGATATTTCAAAATACTCCATTACGGGATTTGCCAACAGCTTTTTGCTGGCTTCTTCGGCCAGTTGTTTGGCTTCTTCTGCTGTATTGGCCTCTATTTGAAGCGAAATATTTTTTCCAATGCGAACGTCTTCAATACTTTTCAAACCCAGGTTGGCCAAGCCGGTCATTACGGCTTTTCCCTGCGGGTCTAATAATTCTTTTAAAGGCATTACCTTAACCTGGACCGAGAATTTCATCTTTTTTGAAAATTTAATGCGCAAACCTAACGAATGTTTGGAAGTTTGGCGTTTGAAGTTTGGTGTTAGTTGAAAGACAGTTCTCCCTATCACTTAATCATCATACCGTAACATCCAATGTAGCTCTATTGGTATCGGCTACAATGTGCGGCGGTTCTTTGGCAAAAGCCGAAAATATAAGATACAAAATAAAGATCACGGGCACAGCCAGCCATTTCAGCACAACAATACATACCAAAGAAATGAATACGAGCAGGTATTTTGGCAGGTTATTTTTAAAAGAATAATCGGTGAACTTCATAGCCATGAAACTGCGATTGCTGATCATTAAATAACTTACAATAAGGATTACAGCATACAACAACCAAACATTAATAAAGTATTGCTGAACGCCAAAGTACTGATACCAAATAATCAGCGGAAAAGAGGCTACCAACAAACCTGCTGCGGGGCAAGGCACACCACGAAAGTTATAAGTTTGATTAGTGCTGATGTTAAACTTAGCCAATCGCCAGGCCACAGCACAAGAATAGATAAATGCGGGCAATAGTGCTACAATGGAAACATCCAAGCCGCCTTCTTCTTTTGCATAACCAATGCGGAGCAGTTGATACAAAATCATTCCCGGCGCCACACCAAAACTGACCACGTCGCACAACGAATCAAGCTGCTTGCCTTTTTCAGAATTGGCTTTCAGCAGGCGAGCTAAAAAACCATCCAAAAAATCAACGATAGCGGCACCAAAAATAAAAAGTGAGCCCTGCCAGATCTTTTCTGGCAGTGTTACCTGCGATGCACCCAGTTGATCTAACACAACGATGGATTCTCCCGTTTGAAGAATGAGCACAATGGCAATGCAACCGAAAACGAGATTGATTAGTGTAAATATGTTTGGTATTTGTTTCATACTCCCTGTCCCCTAAAGGAGACTTAGATTTAAACAGTTTAATAATATTGTACAATTAAAGTGTGGGACGCAACAGAAGCTTAATAGAATTTCTGTTGCTGGTAACACAACTATAAATTCAATTCTATAAAATCAATTGCAATAAGAGCACTACGATCTGAGCTCTCCCTTCAGGGAGGCAGAGGGCTTCATCACCGCTTCAATTTCTTCTACCGTAATGGGTATGCCTTCAAAAAGATCAATGTTTCCTTTTTTGGTGATCCATACATTGTTTTCTATTCTTACACCCATACCTTCTTCTTCAATATAAATTCCGGGTTCTACTGTAAAGAGCATGCCTGCTTTTATAGGTTCGGTTCTCGTTCCTAAATCATGCACGTCTATTCCTAAATGGTGTGAAATACCGTGATATAAATATTTTCGATAGGCCCGGTTTTCAGGATCTTCATTTTTTATATCCGTTTTTTTAAGCAAACCAATTTTCAGAAATTGTTGTGTGGCTTCTTCACCTACTTTTTCTGTGTATTCATTAATGGTAATGCCGGGTTTCAACAAGCTTTTGGCATAATCGTGCAAATGCAAACAGGCATTGTAAACCGTTTTCTGTCTTCTGCCAAACTTTCCATTCACAGGAATTGTACGTGTAAGGTCGGCATTGTAACCGCCATAAGCAGCGCCAAAATCCATCAATATCAACTCACCATCTTTACACTCCTGGTTGTTTGCCACGTAATGCAGTGTTCTTGCCCTGTCGCCACTGGCAATAATACTTCCATAGGCTTCTCCTGTTGCTCTTTGCGATAGAAATGAATGAACAATTTCTGCTTCTATCTCATACTCCATTACGCCGGGATGAATGAACTTCATCACCCGCACAAAAGCATTATGCGTAATGTCAATTGCCTTTTTAGTTACTTCAATTTCGTATTCTGTTTTAATGCTTCTCAGGTCTTTTAAAATTCTTGCTGCTCTTTCGTATTGATGCAGCGGGTAGCGGCTTTTCATTTCATCAACAAACCGGTAATCTCTTGTACGCAGCCAGCTTGCCTTGCGATCATTTTCATTGGTATCTAAATAAATAGTATCAGCCAAATGCAGCCATGTTTGCAGCAAGGCGTCAATACTATCTACCCACACAATTGTTTGAATGCCGCTGATGGCTGTTGCTTCTTCTTTGCGCAGCCGCTTGCCGTCCCATTTTTCTTTCATCTCATTTGGACGCACCAGTACTAATACTTCACGGTATTTCGTGTCAATATTATCGGGATATAAAATCACCATGCTATCTTCCTGTACTATGCCGCTGAGCCAATACAGATCGCTGTTTTGCTTAAAAGGATATAGTGCATCACCATTGCTTGGCACCTCATCATTGCTAACAAAGATGGCAATTGAATTAGGTTTCATTTTTTCAACGAAACGTTTTCTATTGGTAACAAAAAGCTCAGGATTTAGCGGAAGATTTTTCATGTTCATCTTTTTATCTATTGGGCAAAATAACCGATTTGATGAAATTTTTCAGCAATTATTATTTTAAACCAGCGATTTACATTGTGTAGACAGAACACTTGAAAAGGGTACGAATTTATTATAACTTACCTTTGTGTTCTAACAAAAAACGATTGCCTGCTATGTCAGTACCTACTATTTCTATCTCCAAAACGGAGTTGGTGAAGCTTGGCTTAACGAAAACTGAAAGCGTTCACTATCAATCCGCACCTGATGAACTGGTGCAGGATACATTGCGAAGAGGCGAAGGCATTTTAACAGATACCGGCGCCTTATCCATTAACACCGGCGAGTTCACCGGCCGGTCGCCCAACGACAAATTCACAGTAAAGGATGAACTAACAGAAAGCACCATTCACTGGAACAACTTCAACATTCCCATTGAAGAAAAGTTTTTTCACATTGTACACAAAAAAATGATGGACTATTTGGGCCAAAAGCCTGAAATATGGGTAAGAGATTGCTATGCCTGCGCCGATCCGCGTTACAGGCTGAACATTCGTGTTATTACCGAAAAACCATCTACCAACCTCTTTGCTTACAATATGTTTCTGCGACCTACGGAAGAAGAGTTGGAAGACTTTGCGCCTGAATGGCATTTGGTGTCGGCGCCAGATTTAAAATTAGATGCAAAAGAATGCGGCATTCGCCAGGGCAATTGCGTTATAGTTTCTTTTACGCACAAAACTATTTTAATTGCAGGCACGGCTTACACAGGCGAAACCAAGAAAGGCATTTTTGCTATTCTGAATTACATTTTGCCACAGGAAAAAAATGTGCTCAGCATGCATTGCTCCGCCAACATGGGCGAAGGTGGTGACACCGCTATTTTCTTTGGCCTGAGCGGAACAGGCAAAACCACTTTGAGTGCAGACCCTTCCCGCAAGCTAATTGGTGATGACGAACATGGTTGGACCGATGATGGTGTTTTTAATTTTGAAGGTGGTTGCTATGCAAAACTCATTAATCTTTCAGAAGAAAAAGAGCCGGAAATCTTTCATGCCATACGCCCCGGTGCTATGGTAGAAAACGTGGGTTTCTTCGAAGGCACCCGCAGCATCAATTTCGATGATAGTTCCATTACAGAAAACACACGGGTATCTTATCCTCTTGATTTTATCAGTAATGCTTTAGAACCATCTATTGGCAACACTCCAAAAAACATTTTCTTTCTTACCTGCGATGCTTATGGTGTGCTTCCTCCTATTTCTAAACTAACAAAGGAGCAGGCCATGTACCAGTTTATTTCGGGTTATACTGCAAAAGTTGCAGGTACAGAAACCGGCGTTACGGAACCAAAGCCTACTTTCAGTGCCTGCTTTGGTGCACCTTTTTTGCCATTACATCCAGGCAAGTACGCCGATATGTTGGGCAAAAAAATGGAACTGCACCATGTAAACGTTTGGCTGGTTAATACTGGGTGGACAGGTGGCCCTTATGGGCAGGGCAAGCGTATGAAGCTATCTTTTACAAGAGCTATGATTGCAGCTGCACTGTATGGCCGTTTAGATGACATAGAAACAGAGGTTGACCCTGTTTTTGGTGTAGCGGTTCCTAAAGAAGTACCGGGGGTGCCGGCAGAAGTATTAACGCCAAGGAATACATGGGCCGACAAAAATGCCTATGATGCCAAGGCAAAATACCTGGCCGGTTTATTTGTACAAAATTTTGAGAAGTACGCTTCAGGCGTTTCGAAAGCTGTGCTGGATGCGGCGCCTAAAGCATAAGCCTAAGATGCTGAAAAAAGCCTCTCATTTTCTGAGAGGCTTTTCCTTTTTATTTTTTGGGAGACTGGGGCTTGGCTGTGTATTGAAAAAGCAAATCAACCTTACCCTCTTTATTGAAACGCCATGTTTCCTGAAGAAAAATTGAATCTACTTTTCCGTCCTTATGCGTATCTACCTCCTTGCCCCAAACGGTTACCCAATTCTCATTTTTATCGGTGCTTTTTAATGGAATCACTGCATCTACTGTGCTTACGGCTTTAGCAAGACCATCTCTTTCTTTTTGACCGGAAGCTATAACACTGTCTCTGCCGGCGTGCATGCTATAGCCGCTGGCAAAGCGCATATCCACACTATCGGCAAAATTGTCCCTGCTGTTAGCAAGTGTTCCGTTATCCCAATTCTTCCAAAGATCAAGAATCACCTTTGCCTGGTTGGCATCGCCAATTTCAAATTTAGATGAGTACTGGACATCATAAGGATAGGTAACGGCCATGTCTTCCTTCTTTGTAGAGTCGGTGGCTGACATGGATTGCACTTTTGCTTCGTCGTTGCCGGAGTTACATGCTGATGCCAATGCTGCAACAGCAAAAAAGCATAAAAACCTTTTCATAACAGTTGGTTTGAGTTAAATAGAATTGTTTAGTGAGGTAATAGAAAGTTATGAAAAGAAAATGAGACGATAAAAAAGCTGTTGTCAGCTTTTTCGTTTTTTGATTTGGAACGACCTTGAAATATTGAAACCGAATTGGATATCGCCATTTCCCCAGTTGTCGGCTGTTTCTGATAAAAACGAACGTTCGTTAATACCCATGGCATTGGTAAAATGCAGTTGAAAAACGTGGCCACCGGTTTCAATATCAAAGCCTATGGACAGCGGATTGCGCATGCCAGGCGACTGGTTAAAAACATAATAATAATCTACATTCAACGAAATACGCCTGCTCAGTTTTATACGGCCACCAACACCTTCGGCAAATAAATCATTGTGTTCTCCCTGCTGCACAAAATTTCTGTGCAATAGTGTTGGCATTATTTGAAACGTTACGGCTTCACTGAATTTTCTTCCTATTAAAAGCTGCCAGTAGTTAGCAAAACGGTCAGCGGTGTGAGCTCTTTTCGTAACTGTGTCTGCGGCATAGGTAAGTCCTGCAACGGCTACAATAGAAACAGGCGAAGCATGTGGTCCTGTAGATTGCTGAAGGGGCCTGAATTTTAGAAAACCATCCAACTCTTTTTTATAAGCGCTGCGGCCAATGCCAATAGAAAAATTATTAGTGAGGCCATAATCTAAACCCAAACGCACTGTGGCGGGGCCATCTAATCCGAAAAATTCATAAAAGCCGCCGTTCACTTTTCCAAAACGATGCAATATTCTAAAATCCAACACACCCGCCCGCAACATCTCGACACTTTGCGACATAATAACACGTGAAGATTTAAAAGAAGCATACACCAGTTCTTTTTGTGGTTGATCTTCTCCTAACTGTTTCATTAAATCAGTTGTATCCTGTGCAAAAGCTCTTGTGCTGATGAATGCAAGCAGCAGTAAGGTTGGTTTTAGTTTCATGATGATTTATTTAAGCGGTTCTAACCTGCAATCAACCGTAACTTTTATGGTGTTGGAAACCTTATCTTTTACAATTGAAGGAATCTTTATTTTATAGTCGGATACCAAAACGTTGAACACAGCATTGGCATCGATCTTTCCATTATCAACTTTGAAGCTACCGGTTGTGTTTATGTTCTTGGTAACGCCGTGAATGGTGAGCTGGCCACTTACTTGCGCTGTGTAAGTGCCATCTTTTGTATAATCAATGTTGGCATTATTGGTAACAGAACCTTTGAATTCGGCTTTAGGATATTTATCACTTTCAACATAGTTTTCGTTGAAGTGTTCCTGCATCAATGCTTTAGGAAATTCGAATCCTTTCATGAGTACAGAAAATTGTAATGCGCCGGTTTTTGTATCCAATATAGCAGCTACTGTTTTATTCTTTGCATCAATATCTTCCATCGAAGCCCTGGAAGAAAATTCAATTTTTCCTGTCTTAGTAAAATATTTGTCCTGGGCTTGAGAGATCAGTGACATTGCTATCAATCCAGTTACAAAAAGAAAGTTTTTCAACATGGTGTTTTATTTAGATTAAATTATTTTTTGTCTTCCAAAACGCAACGGTTTAAAATAACGTCAGTACCAAATAGATCTTGTGTTTGTCCTCCAGTACATTTTCCCTTAACAGTTACCTGGTCGCCTTCTTTAATGGCCTTGTAATCTGCTGCATGTGTTGAGTCCATGCTGCACTGCACCGAAGACATTTCGCCTGACTGACCCAAAGCAATAACAACCGGATTACCATCTTTATCAATGCTTTTTACACTGCCCGATACAGCTATCAGCTTATCGGTATATTTCTTATTAGCAGACGAAGAATCTTTTTCAAAGGCTGCAATTAAAGAGGATGCATCGGTAGTTATTTCCGCTTTACTATCTTTTAAATCTTTATTAGTGCGATTGTATTCGTTGTAGGCATAAAAGCCTGCGGCTGCAATAACGACGACCAAAACAAGAAGGATAATTTTCTTCATTCGATTTTATTTGTTGCTATTGAAAATGCTAAACTATCCCGCTCAAAATACAACTGCTATTTTCTTACGCAAATTCTTTCTTAAAAGTTCAATTGTTTGGCGCCCCTGCATCAATCCAGGCTTTTATTTTATTGATGTCACACTGATCCATTTTCCCTAAATTTTCCGGCATAGCCACAAAGCCGGATGAATGATTGACAGCGCCAAACAGCCGTCCGTCAGTTACTTTAGCCTTAACGGCATCGTAGCCAGACAAACTAAATCCTGCCGGCGGATTAACCCCACCATGACAACTGGAAGACAGACAACCATACGTGTTAATAATCCCGGTAATGGTGCTCGAATAGGTAACGTTCGATGTGTCGCAAAAAACATTTGGCTCCACGTCATAACGGCAACCTGCAACGAATAATAAACAAATAATTAAACCTGTTAAAACTTTTGCTTTGATACTGAATAGCTGCCTTCTCATGTATTAATTATATTTTCTCTACAAACCTGTTTTATTTCAAAAAGAAAAATACCACAAGCTTAAGCCGTGGTATTTCTTAAAACGAGTTTATAAAAGAAAGAGTTGCCTGAGAGGCAAGTTAGGAGCCGTAAGTTCAAAAAAAGAGAGATCTCATTTTCAAACTGCGACCGAACTATTTTACCGTGGAGCCGTTAATGGTTACTGCATCGGGGTTTACCAAAATAAGCTTACCATCAGGCTGCTCAGCTGTTAATATCATTCCCTGGCTTTCAATGCCACGCATTTTGCGGGGAGCAAGATTGGCCACTACAATCACTTGTCTATTTATTAATGATTCGGTTGAAAAATGCTGTGCAATGCCAGAAACGATTGTTCTTTTTTCAAAACCAAGATCGACCTGGAGCTTTAAAAGCTTGTCGGCTTTCTCTACTTTTTCAGCAGTGACAATGGTTCCAATGCGCAAGTCAAGTTTTGCAAAATCATCATAAACAATTTCGGGTTGCAGGTTAGCAACTGAAGCTTTATTTGATTCGGTTGAACTTTGTATATTTTTATTTGCGGCTTTTTCCTGTTCCATTTTAGATCTTTCTAAACCTTTTTTTAATTTCTCTACCTGGTATTGCACTTCACTATCTTCAATTTTTCTGAACAACAATTCGGGTGCACGAAGTGAATAACCAACGCTTAATAGTTTCAATGAACCTGCGTTTTCCCAGTCCAGCATTTTATCAACCACCTTCATCATGTGCAGCATTTTCCTGGCCGTGTTAGGTAGAAAAGGGTTAAC
Source organism: Flavisolibacter sp. (assembly GCA_051952715.1). Classification (GTDB taxonomy): domain Bacteria; phylum Bacteroidota; class Bacteroidia; order Chitinophagales; family Chitinophagaceae; genus Flavisolibacter. The sequence continues at coordinate 4,036 of JBQCJM010000218.1, read as the reverse complement.
ATAAATGGCCAGGTTGGCACAAAGCTGTAAACAAACATGCAAACAGTTATCAATCTGCTTCTGCATTTCTTCCACAACTTTTCCTTCGCCGTCCGTTTGCTTTGCTTTGATCCACGGCTCCTTCTCCTGCATGTACTTATTACCTTTACGTGCCAGGTCAATTACTTCAAATAAGGCATCGCGGAACTTGTATTCTTCAAGAAGATTTTCAATTTTATTTGTCGATGTTTTAATTTCTTCGATGATCTCTTTATCCTTAGCGTCGGCAATGTCATTATGAAACTTAGGAACTTTTCCGTTCGTCAGCTTATGCATCAGCACAAAAGTGCGGTTAAAGAAATTGGCGAAGACGGCTACCAGTTCTCCATTCACCGCATCCTGAAATCCTTTCCACGTGAACTCGCTGTCTTTCGTTTCGGGCAAAATGGTCGTTAAATAATAACGTAGTGCATCGGCCATTTGCGGGCCTCCGTTTTCTTTCTTCAAAAAATCATCAATATAGTCCTGCATGTCCAGCTTCCAGTTGCGGCTGGTGCTCATTTTATCACCTTCCAAATTCATAAACTCATTAGCAGGTACGTTATCCGGAACAATATAATCATGCAAATGCAGCATTACCGGGAAAATAATACAGTGAAAAACAATATTATCTTTTCCAATGAAATGTACAAGTTTCGTGTCTTTATCCTGCCAATATGGTTTCCAGTCGTTGCCTGTATTTAAAGCCCATTGCTTGGTGGCAGAAATATACCCGATAGGTGCATCAAACCATACATACAAAACTTTTCCTTCCGCATCGGGCAATGGAACTTTAATACCCCAATCCAAATCTCTGGTTACGGCCCGCGGCTGCAAGCCTGCATCAATCCAGCTTTTGCATTGGCCTAATACGTTTGCCTTCCAATCGCTTTGATGTTCGTTTAAAATCCAGTTACGCAGCCAGGCTTCATGCTTGTTCAATGGCAGGTACCAATGCTTTGTCAATCTTTTTACCGGCGGCTTGCCACTCAGTGTGCTAACAGGATTAATTAATTCATCAGGGCTTAATGATGTTCCGCAACGTTCACACTGATCACCAAAAGCGTTTTCAAAGCCACAGTTAGGACAAGTGCCTTTTATATAACGGTCAGCCAAAAAGGTTTGTGCTTCTTCGTCGTAATACTGTTCTGATTCTTTTGTTTCCAGTTCACCTTTATCATTCAAATACGTAAAAAATTCCTGCGCCGTTTCGTGATGTATGGGATTTGAGGTTCTGTCATAAATATCGAAGGAGATAGACAGGTCATCAAAATTTTGTTGCATGATGACGTGATACTTGTCAATAATGGCCTGCGGCGTTGTTCCTTCTTTCATGGCCTGGATGGGAATGGCAGTACCATGTTCATCGCTGCCACACACAAAAACCACATCTCTTTTTTGTGCCCTCAAATAGCGAACATAAATATCTGCGGGGATATAGGCTCCTGCCAGGTGGCCAATGTGTTTTTGGCCATTAGCATAAGGCAGGGCCGATGTAATTAAATATCTTTTCGGTAAAGTTTTCATTAATTCATTTACTTTTTTTGTTTGCGGCTGTTGGCGACGACAGTTATTGCGATGCACTTCAACGCTCTGTAATTCTTTAAAAAAACTACGAGCTTTTAGCTGCGAGCTATGAGACCTATAGTTATGAAGCTATTCAAATCCCGGGTTCATAGCCCGCTGCTTAAAACTTTGCTTAACAGAATTACCAGCCGTACAAGAGTGCGACGCAACTGAAAATCAATAGTAATTCTGTTGCCGGCTACACAATAATTAGTTATTAAAAGAACTTGAACGACGACAAAAACCCTGCAAATCCATTACAAATCCTTATCGCCTGCGGTCGCAAAAATACCGCAAAGCAGCTAACTGTTTTTTATTTGTGCGAACAAGGAGTAATTTGGTCAAGAATTAAGGATTATGACCAAACTTCCTCCCTATTTAAAGAAAGGCGACTGTATAGGCATTGTGGCACCTGCTGGTTTTATGCCACTTGAAAAAATAGAAACCTGTGTAAATACGCTCCAGGATTGGGGCTATACAGTAAAATTGGGCGCCACCACGCACAGTCAGTCCAACAATTATTTTTCGGGCACTGATGAAGAAAGATTGAATGATCTGCAGGAAATGCTTGATGATAAAGAAGTGAATGCTATTTTTTGTGCAAGAGGCGGTTATGGCGTAAGCCGCATCATCGACAATCTGAGCTTTAAAAAGTTCAAAAAACATCCAAAATGGATTGTTGGTTTTAGTGACATCACCGTTTTGGAGGCACATGTTTATTCGAAATACGGCATTGCTTCCCTACATGCGCCTATGGCGGCAGCGTTTAATGACGGCGGTTTTAGCAATATTTATATTCAATCGTTAAAGAGTGCATTGGAAGGTGTACCCGCCTATTACGAATGTGCAGTTCATGAATTTAATAAGCCAGGCACGGCTGGAGGAGAAGTGGTTGGCGGCAACTTAACACTGCTGGCTCATTTAATTGGCACAAAATCAGATGTAAAAACAAAAGGCAAAATTCTTTTTATAGAAGACATTGGCGAATACCTCTATAACGTTGACCGCATGTTTTTACAACTTAAACGCAGCGGTAAGCTGGATAAACTTGCGGGCCTGATCATAGGAGGCTTTTCTGATATGAAAGACACAGAAAGACCTTTTGGCAAACGTGTTCAGGAAATTATTTACGACCATGTAAAAGAATATCACTATCCTATTTGTTTTAACTTTCCTGTAAGCCATGAGAAAGAAAATTATGCATTGAAGATAGGTGGCACTTATACACTGCACGTACAAAGTGATAGCGTAAGGTTAGAGGAAACATCTGTAGACGAATGATTTAGTTATTCAACTTGTCAGTTCAATTAACTATTCAATCTGCTTAACACCTCAATACCTGCCGTAATAGCTCTTCAATCTATTGGAAAGATCACTTTGTATTTGGCTGAATAATTTTTTCATGATCGTTTCCTGCGATGGATTAACAGGTTCGCCGGTATTTAAAGAAGATTTGTCACTGTCACTTAAAGCTCTTTCATCACCGGTATAAGTGGCAAATTCCGTTTTCCAGTTATATTGACCGGTAAAGCGGTCGCTCCATACAACAGTCCCTTTTGGATCCCTGACGGCAATTGACAAATCGCCTTCCGAAACAAGCGTACGTTGGATAGAAGTGATCTTTGCCTTCACCGTTCCATATTGTTTAATAACAGAATCAGGTTTGTAAACGGTTTCTTTTATCACTACTTCTTTCGAAACATCTCTTGTGTTCCTGTTGTCGTAAGGCTGGCCAATGGCGATGCGGCTCAGGTTCAATTCTAAGGTTTGATCAGGTTGAATATTATTATTCCGGGCATCCCATTCTGAATAAAATTTCACAAACTGGTTGGTCATGTTATAGGAAAGTGTTTGCAAAATATTGTTCTGAAATGTTTGCATTTGCTGCGAACTGGCATATTGATAGCCACCGTTCTGCATAGGGATCACCAACACTTTGGTCAGTGCATTATTGTAAGCCGAATCTGTTCTTCTTTTTAAATTATAATCGTTTGGGCGATAGCGCAGCGCAACACTCAACTCTTTGTAAGCGTCGCGATAGGCTTGCTTGGTTCCTATTTTTCCCAGATCATCTGCTCTTACGGTATGTACTTCAACAATTTTATCACGATAAGTTTCTAAAAAATCAGAGTAGTCTTTTGCTTTAATGAGCCTTGCAGATACAGGATAAGCATGAATAGTCTGATACAGATCCTGCAGGCGAAAATATTCCTGGTAAATCTTTTCGTATCGATCATCATCCTTGCTGTTGGACAAAATCCGGATTTGATTTTCTCTTTCGTTAACAGCATAGTTGTAAGAGCTTTGAACGATGTCTTTGGTTTCACCGTCATAAGGATCTTTTTGTAATTTTTTTACACCCAGTTCAATGGCATCAGCATAATCGCCTTTTTGAAAAGATTTACTTGCCGACTTGCAACTGAAAAGATAAAGAGATGAAACGATCAGCAGA
>JBQCJM010000217.1:0-20953 GCA_051952715.1 Flavisolibacter sp. | reverse complement strand
ACTATTACCTTAGAAAGAAGCAAGAGGGTAAACATGCCCTCAGCATCTTAAACGCTATTAAAAACAAACTGGTGCTTCGGGTATTTGCTGTAGTGAAAAATGAAAGAGATTATGTGGACAAGTATGCAAAAGCAGCCTGAAAATTATTGAAAATAGTACTTGGTTGTGTCATAGAAATCTGACCGGACTACAGTTGATTAGCGATTTACTGTTAATGATTTAAGTCTGCCAGCATAGCAGCAAACCAATGTGCCTGTGCTTCTTGTCAATGTTTTGCTGATTATCTGGCATTTGTAACCTTACGGTTTTTGAAACTTTTGTAAACTCGGTAACATGTCCAGATAATTAAAGCAATGTTTGCGATATACCAAAAGTCAATTGCGAGGTAAATAACTTTTTCTTTGGTCGTCATACTCTGTAAACTCATCCAAGTTCCTTTGCTTTGGTCGTAAAAGTCTTCGTAACCCATGAAGAACAGCGACAAAACCAAATAGACGAATAGGTCAGCCAAAACAAGAGCAATAAAGGCAACAATTCTTATTGGTCTTACTGTAAATCTGCTCATGTTGTTTGTCTCAATAGTTATGTGTCTTGCTGCTTGATAGCTTTTTTACGCCGTTGTTAGTGTTTCTCCTGGCCTTTCGTGCTGTAGCTGCACCAACAACCCGTCGCTGTAGTGGTCTTCCATTTCACGCCATCGTTAGTGCTGAAGCAATGGCAATGTGATAAGTTCACCAAGATATAGCGGCTGAATGTTACGCATGCGGCAATAAATCTGTAAATTGTTATTGTGGTTTTTTAAACACCACAACTTCCTAAACACTTACCGTTGCCTGCAATCCACGGGCACTATTTTTTGAACTTAAATCAACTGTTATGAGAAAGTATTTTACCTGCACAATGTTGCTTTTAATGGCCGCCACTTCATTTTGCCAGCAAACAGACTCCAGTCAATCATTAACCCAAAAGAGCTATTTACAAAAAAGCAAAAGCCAGAAAACAGCAGCATGGGTGCTGCTTGGTGGAGGCTTTGCCCTTGCAGTAGGGGCAGCTGCTTTGGATGCAAGCAGTGATTGGTCTAAATCGGAAACCCCCTATCTTGTAGCCATCTTTGTCGGCGGCGCATCAATGCTTGGCAGTATTCCTGTGTTCATTGCTTCGGGTCGAAATAAAAGAAAAGCAATGAATGCTTCTACCTATCTGCAAATCCGGCAAAACCCTTTTCCAACAAACACCGGGCTAACATTACATGCTACACCAACTTTATCGCTACAACTTAATTTCTAACAGATTTATAACAAAAAACTATTTTCTTCCCTATGCTACGGCAACTTAAAAAGTATGCCGGCGCAGTCTCACGTCTGACGTCTCACGTTTGACCTCCCGCATCCCTCCCATGGCTCAGCTTTTGCAACTCATGCCATCAAAACCTTTTTATGGGATTTGATCAATACCACGAACCGCCGGAAGAATTATCGGCACCTACCAGGACCATTGCCCGCATGCTGGCCTCGTTAACCGAAGAAACCGAAGCCATTAACTGGTACGAACAACGTATTTCGGTAGAAAAAGACCCCGAAGCAAAAGCCATTATGGAAAATGCACAGCAGGAAGAGTTCAAACATTTTGGTATGGACCTTGAATTTTTGCTGCGCAAAAAAGAAAAATGGCGTACTACCTTAAAAGAGATACTTTTTAAAACCGGCGACATTGTAAAACTGGGTGAAAAGGGCGAAGAAAAAGCAGATTGAGTAAGCAAGTGGTTAGTGGTGAATGGGAAATGGTAAGGGAGAGACCGGGCAACCCACCTGCCATTCACTATTCACCACTTGCCGCTATTAACCACTCACCACCCTATTAGCTTCTTTAGCAATTTATTATTAGCTTACTGTGCAGCATTTTAGATATTTGTAAGCTCATGTAAGCCGGAATACTGTTTATGAAGCTAATTTTCACCACCGTATTTTTTATCATCATTGCACATGCAGCCTTGGCGCAAACCTGTAATGCGCCGGGACAAACGCCTTCCACTGCCTTCCCCGTGGGTGGTACCAGCGTTTTTCAGCAAACTACAGTGCCTATATGCAGTTCGCATAATTTAACAGTGCCCGGTTGCAGTGGCGACGGCGCCGCTTACCAGGATAAAAATCCTTATTGGTATAAATTTACCTGTTACCAAACCGGTAGTTTAGGTTTTTTAATATCTCCTAAAAATCAAGGCGACGACTACGACTGGCAGCTTTATGATATAACGGGCCGCAATCCCGACGAAGTTTTTACCAACACATCATTGATCGTTACCGGCAACTGGGCAGGAACGTTTGGCAATACAGGCGCATCTGCATCGGGGGTAAGTTTTATACAGTGTGCTTCCGATCCTGCGGCTAACAAAAACTCCTTTAGCCAAATGCCTAATATAATAGCCGGGCATACCTATCTTTTAATGGTCAGTCACTTTACCGATTCGCAAAGTGGTTACGATCTTTCTTTCAAAGGTGGTACTGCTGTAATTACCGATCCTACCCTGCCGGGATTAAAAACCGCTGAAGCCAATTGTGGTGGCAATATTGTCAGGATCAAATTGAGCAAAAAAATTAAATGCAACACACTTGCTGCCGATGGTTCCGATTTTTTTATTACTCCCGGAACACCTGGCATTGTTGCCGTTAATGGTATTGGCTGCGCAGGGGGTTTTGATACAGATTCCATAGAGCTGACATTAAATACCTTTTTAGCGCCGGGCACTTATTCTTTAAATATAAAACAGGGTACTGACGGCAATACCCTGCTTGACTATTGCGACAATGCCATTGCCACAACCGATAAAGTTGACTTTATAGTTTATCCATTACTGCCTACGCCTATGGATAGCCTGGCGCCTGTGGCTTGCGCTCCGCAATCGTTCCGGCTGGTATTTAAAAAGCCCATGCTTTGCTCAAGCATAAGCGGCAATGAGTTTACGGTCACCGGCCCTAATGCTGTGAATTTTCCAGTTGCTGCAATTGTTTGTGCCGGTGCGGCCAATGCTTCGAAAGAAATTATCATCACTTTATCGCAGCCTTTATACCAGGGCGGAACATTTACAATAACTTTAAAAACAGGATACGACGGCAATACCATTTTAGATGAATGCAATCAGGAGACACCGGCCGGCTCATCGCTGACGTTCAGCATAAAAGATACGGTGAATGCAGATTTTACATTTGATAAGAAATACGGTTGTACTGTTGACACCGTCAACTTCTTTCATGCCGGCAACAATGGCGTTAATAGCTGGCAATGGAATTTAGATGAAAACAAAACAAGCACACAGCAAAATCCGCAAGCCATGTATTCGGTTTTCAATCAAAAAAACATCAGCCTGGTGGTAAGCAATGGATTTTGTTCAGATACAAGTACACAAACGGTTGTGCTTGATAATTTTTTAAAAGCAGATTTCTCTACTTACGAAGATAATTGTCCGAACGACCCTGTAAGCTTTACAAGTGCAGCCCAAGGCCATATTGTGCAGCATAGCTGGTCGTTTGGCGATGGCGGCAGCGATAATGTGGAATCGCCAACACATATTTACGCTGCACCTTACAACACCACACCTTTTACTGTAAAATACACCGTTACTGACAGCATTGGCTGCACAAGCTCGGCACAAAAAACAATTAAGATCTACAGCAGTTGTTATTTGGCGGTGCCCAATGCGTTCACACCCAACAACGATGGCAAGAATGATTTTCTGCGGGTGTTAAATGCCATAAAAGCAGAGAACCTTGAATTTAAAATTTACAACCGCTGGGGGCAGTTGGTTTTTAAAACCAGTAACTGGAAACAAGGTTGGGATGGAAAAATCAATGGTGTGCAGCAGGGAGCCGGCGTGTATGTTTGGTTTTTGAAATATACCAACAGGGATACCAAAGAAGTGAGAACAATGAAAGGAACAGCTACATTGATAAGGTAAAGGTTGAGACTGAGATTAAAATTGAGGTAGCAAACGGTAGTTAACACAAAAAAATATTCTCAGTCTTAACCTCAGCCTCAACCTTTCTTCTGGCAACCTCTTTGCATATATAAGCGAAACATAGGTTATGAAGCGAGTGATAGTATCAGTGCTGATTGTGTTTGGCATAACAGCAACAGCCGCTGCGCAAACAACGCAGAAGAAAACTTCAAAAACAAAAACAACCATAAGCAGCCAAACTTCTCACCAGGCAAAAGCAAAAACAGACACAACAGCAATCACTACAAAAGCAAGTGCCTCAAAAATCAGTACGCCTAAACTGAGTAACCGTAAAATTTACCATTGGACCAATGGCCAACGCTCCACGCCTACAGGCGAGGCTGCCACAAGCAGCAATGGCAACAGTTATGCGGCCCTTAAAAAAGACACGGCCAAAGTGGTAAAGAAAGGAAAGCAATAAGCTTTGTTTGAGGTTTGAGGTTTGAGGTTGTAAAGCACAAACTGAACTTATATAGCCTGCTATTTAAGGTAGCCGTATTTTTTATCCATGCAGATAAAAAACAAAAACTTAAAAACTTCAGGCATCAAAATCTTAAACTGCAAACTTCCTTATCTTCGCCGGCTCAAATAGTTCTTAAAAGATGATCAGCAGAAGGAATATCAGGGTGAAAGTGATGCAGACAATTTATACATTGAGCACCCTTGAAGCATCGAAGCCAGGTGAACCCGTAAAATTATTACAACGTCATTTCGACGAGTCAAAAGAGTTGTTTCTCTACCTTACTTATTTTTTAACAGAAATAGCAGGCTACGCAGAAACGGATGCTTATGTCCGATCCGGCAAACACCTTCCTTCCAAAGAAGACCTGAACGTTAATACCAAAATTGCAGGCAACGAACTGCTGTGGCGCATTCGCGAAGATCTTTCTTACCAGCAGGAGGTTGCAAAGGCAAAGCCAGAGCAGCGCATTGATAAAGAACTGGTAAAAAAGATTTACATACAGTTGGTAGAAACGCCTGAATACAAACAATACATCAGCACCAACGAACGCAATACCAAAGATGAAAAAGACATCCTTGAATTTATTGTAGATACGTTTTTACTTCCCAACGAAACTTTCATCTCGCATATAGAAGAAAACTTTATGAACTGGGATGACGATGCCGATATGGTGATACAATTGCTGCAAGGACTTTTGCTAAAACCCGGCGTTATCAATTTTGCCGAAGTAATGAGTGCAGACAAATGGAATTTTGCCAAAAGCCTTATTACTACCGTTTTAGAAAAGCAAGAGCATTTGGAAAGCTATATCATTCCCAAATTAAAAAACTGGGATGCTGAACGCATTGCAGCTTTAGACATGATCATTATGAAAATGGGTGTAGCCGAATTTCTATATTTCGAAACTATTCCGCCAAAGGTTACTATTAACGAATACATTGACATTGCCAAAGAATACAGCACACAGCAAAGCGGCCAGTTTGTAAATGGCATTTTAGATAACATTCATAAAGAACTGGTGCAGCAAAATAAATTGCACAAAACAGATTTTAAAAAAGCAAGAACGTAGTGAGGCATAAAGCGTATGCCTTACACCCTGTGCCTTAAATCTTATACCTTACATTTGCATCTGCAAAAAAAGAAAAGATGAAATACCTCGCAGTTTTATTATTCAGTTCAATGTTTTGGGCTTGCAACAGTTCGGACAAGCAAGCTACTACGGCTGCCAACCGCGATTCTTTAAACCGTGCAGCTTTAAGCGATTCGGTTAATTATACCAGCCTTCAATGGGTTGATTCAACCTTCCAGGATTTGGGCAAGGTTACCGAAGGACAGGTGGTAGATATTACATGGCGCTTAAAAAACAATGGCAATAAACCTTTGGTCATTGCCGATGTTCGTCCGGGTTGTGGTTGCACAGTTGCCGACAAACCTACCGAGCCCATTGCACCAGGTGGCGAAGGTTTGATAAAGGCAAAGTTTGACAGCAATAACCAATCGGTAGGCGATCACAGGAAAAATATTACGGTTACAGCAAACACAAAGGAAAATACTTACCTGCTTTCATTTAATGTAAATGTAACGGCAGCAAAATAGTTTTAATCATTCAATCAATTATTATGTTTTTATTACAAGCGCCGGCTGGCGGTGGATCGTTTCAGTTTATTTTTTTAGGATTAATGATCCTCGTGTTCTGGTTGTTTTTTATTCGTCCGCAAGCCAAAAAAGCCAAGAACCAAAAAAGCTTTATTGACAACCTTCAAAAAGGTGATAAAATAGTAACTATTGCGGGCATACACGGCACCATCAACAAAGTAAATGAAGATGGAACCATTAGCCTGGAAATTAACCCCGGAAGCTATTTGAAAATTGAAAAGAGTGCCATTTCTATGGAATGGACCAATCAATTGAACAAGCCGGCTGCTGCACCTGCAGAGAAAAAATAGAGCGAAGAATTTTTTAAGATTCAATAAGAATAAAAAAGCTGCCGTAAATGGCAGCTTTTTTATGTGCTGGCTACATGCAGCTGTGCACTTCAGCTATGAGCAACGACACTTAATTTATAGGTATGGTTTTCTATCTCGAAGCTCATAGCTGGTAGCTCATTCCCTATTTCGAAACGTAACTCTTCACATCTTCCTTTGTAATGCTTTTGCCCGAAAGAATGACAAGTCTTTCCACTACGTTACGCAATTCGCGAATATTACCTGTCCAGTTATATTCCTGCAATAATCTCATGGCGTCATCAGAGATCATTTTCCTGGCCACGCCATAGTCCTCACAAATATCATCAAGGAAGGTTTCTACTAATAAAGGAATATCATCTCTTCTTTCATTCAACGAGGGCACATGAATGAGAATGACGCTCAGGCGGTGATAAAGATCGAGCCGGAAATTCTTTGCTTCCACTTCCTTCATTAGATCTTTATTGGTAGCCGCCACCACACGCACATCTACACTAATGTCTTTATCGGCGCCTACTCTTGTAATTTTCCCTTCCTGCAAAGCCCTTAATACTTTTGCCTGCGCATTCAGGCTCATGTCGCCTATTTCATCTAAAAACAAAGTGCCACCATTGGCCTGTTCAAATTTTCCGATGCGTTGTTTAATGGCCGATGTAAAAGAACCTTTTTCATGACCAAATAATTCGCTTTCTATCAATTCGCCTGGTATGGCTGCGCAATTCACTTCTACCAAAGCATTGCCGGCACGATTGCTTTTTTCGTGCAGCCAGCGGGCCACCAATTCTTTTCCCACACCGTTCTCACCGGTGATCAAAACCCTTGCTTCGGTTGGTGCTACTTTTTCAATAGTGTCTTTTATTTTCTTAACCGGCTCAGACTGGCCAATCATTTCCTGTACTTTAAAAGCTTTTCTCTTTAATGTTTTTGTTTCATTCACCAGATTGTTTCGCTCCATAGCATTACGAATGGTGATGAGCAAACGGTTAAGGTCAGGTGGTTTTTGAATAAAATCGTAGGCGCCTTTTTTTACGGCTTCAACTGCTGTTTCAATATTGCCATGACCGGAGATCATGATGATGGGAACATCAGCATTGGTTTCGGTTGCCCTTTGCAAAAAGTCAATGCCATCAATCTTTGGCATTTTGATGTCGCACAAAACCGCATCGTACGTTTTTTCTTTAAATTTTTTCAAGCCTTCTTCTCCATCAGCGGCTTCATCAATTTTATATCCTTCAAAAGAAAGTATTTCAGTTAGTGTTTTTCGAATTGCTCTTTCATCATCTATTATCAGAATTGTAGCCATAAGTTTTATTGAGTTGGCAAAGTAAATGAAATCGGAACAATTAGCGGGAAGCGGAGGTGCAGAAAAGAAAAAAGGCCGGATAGAAATCCAGCCTCGTGTAAAATCCAATATCCTATGAAAAACCGAGACAAAGATGTGGGGATTAAACGGAATTTCAAAACTTATTTTAAAATATTTTTTTTAGAATAAAATAGATGAAAATGAATGAGTTGTGGAAGTTATGCCAAATAATGGCACAAACTCAGCAATACGGGGAGTGTTCTCCGCAGTTTGGGAAAACCGGACAGTTGCAACGCAAAAAAGGCTGCAATTACATGAACGAAATACTTATGGTTATTTCACCAGATACATTACTTCCTTTACCAGTTTTACCGTACGGGCAACATCTGGCAAAGCAGCAGCTACCAAATTGGGTGCATAGTGAAGCGGTGCATCGGCAGCCGTGATGCGGCGGATGGGTGCATCTAAATAATCAAATCCTTCTTTTTGTATGCGGTAAGTAATTTCGGAAGACACAGAAGCAAAAGGCCATTGTTCTTCTACAATTACAAGGCGGTTTGTTTTCTTTACACTTTCTAAGATCGTCATCCAATCAAGCGGACGTATGGTTCTTAAATCGATCACTTCAGCGCTGATGCCTTCTTTTTCCAATTCAGCAGCGGCGCCCAGGGCCACTTTCATCATTTTGTTGAAAGAAACAATGGTAACATCACGGCCTTGCTTTTTTACATCGGCCTTGCCTAACGGAATATAATATTCTTCATCGGGCACTTCGCTTTTATCGCCATACATTACTTCGCTTTCCATGAAGATCACAGGATCTTCTTCGTAGCGAATGGCCTGTTTCAACAAACCCTTTCCATCATAGCCATTGCTTACAGAAACTACTTTCAATCCCGGAATATTAGCATATAAAGCTTCGAAGGCAGTGGAGTGCTGTGCGCCTAATTGTCCGGCAGAGCCGTTAGGTCCGCGGAAAACAATAGGACAAGTGATTTGACCACCACTCATGGCAAGCATTTTAGAAGCCGTATTTAAAATTTGGTCTAAAGCCAGCACGGCAAAGTTCCAGGTCATAAATTCTACTATAGGTCGCAATCCGTTTTGTGCAGCACCAACACCCACGGCGGCAAAGCCTAATTCAGCAATAGGTGTATCAATCACACGGCGGGGGCCAAACTCGGCCAGCATTCCCTGGCTCACTTTATAAGCGCCATTGTACTCAGCAACTTCTTCTCCCATTAAAAAAACGCGGTCATCACGACGCATTTCTTCACTCATAGCTTCACGAAGGGCTTCACGAAAAGGTATTTGTCTCATGTAGAATTAGATATTAAAAGCGGGGCAAATTTAGCAGAGTGAGGGCATAAAACCTAAAATCTGTGCGAGGAAGGTGAGTGCTAAATGGTGAATCGTGAGTGGGCTTCCTAAAACCACAACCATCTTTACTGGAATTATTAGGGAAAGATTGTGACAGGGAACGGCCTCATTCACTATTGATTATTCACTACTCACCATCTACCGCTCCCTCTCACTTCATACATTCTATTGCCATTGCATGAACCGCCGTGTCATTCTTTACATATTTCATATCTGCGGCATTAGGATATCTTTTCTGCAGTTTTTGCAGCATGCAACTGCAATATGATTTTGCTTTTGCTTCGCCCATTTCTTTTAAGGCGCCGTTTACACAGCCACCCATAAAAGTTTCTTTATCCTTCTGCGTCCATGCCTGTTTGCAGGATGAAAAAGCAAAAGTGAATATGATCAGCAATAACAGTTTCATGTATTTTAATTGAGGCGCAAAATAATACCAATTCAACAGAAACAATGGCGAAACATTTGCAATGTACAAGCATGAACTGGACACAAATCATTGGGCTTTCGGCAGGTGTGTTAACAGCTTGCTCCTTATTGCCACAGGTAATTAAAACTTTTAAAGAAAAACAGGCGGAAGATGTTTCATTGGTAATGCTAATCGTATTGCAGGCAGGACTAATTCTCTGGATCGTTTATGGAATAAAAAAGAACGACTTACCCATTATAGCCACCAATTCATTTTCACTTTTGGTGAATATTGTAATGGTGATTTTAAGGATAAAATACAAGCAGTAGCAAATTAATTATTTCAAAATTTATTGCTAACTTACAAGTACTTCGCCCCTATCTCTACTCTCTCCCGTTTTTTATTCATCATTAAATCTCTCTGCCATGAGAAAGTTTATCACTATGCTACTGGCTATGCCGTTGATGGCATTAGGCCAAACAAAAACGCTTGTATCGGTTGAACGTGTTTTCCCCAAAATTGACAAAGTGCTTGAATTTGAAAAAGCGCTGGCCGCTCACGCCCAAAAATTTCACAAAGGCGACTGGCAGTGGCGTGTTTATGAAATTGAATCAGGACCGGATTACGGAGGCTATCACATTACCGAAGGTCCTACAACCTGGACGGCTTCTGACACCCGTGGAAACCTTGGCACGGAGCATAACAATGACTGGAATAAAAATGTAGCTATTTATCTTACAGACAGGGGATCGGCGCTTTATGCTGAATACGTCGATTCTTTAAGCACTATAGCAATGGGTGAGTATTCCGACAAAATTGTGTTGAATCACCTCTATCCAAAACCCGGCATGGTGGTCAACGTTATTGATTTGGTAAAGCAAATGAAAAAGGTATGGACAGCAGGCAACGAAACGGTAGCCGTTTATTCAAGTGTTGGTTCAGGTGCACCAGAAATAACCACTGTTACAAGGTTAAAGCAAGGGTTAAAAGAAATGGAACCCGGTTTTAGAAAACCAACACCCGTAAGATTTAATGATGTCAACGGAGATGGGTCGTGGACAAAGTATTTAGATGATTATGCAAAGTATGTAGAGCGGCGCTGGAGCGAATTGCTTTTTTATCGTGCAGACTTAAGTTCGAAATGATTTAATGAGTAATGAGTAATCAGTAATAAGTTCGTGTTATACCTAAAGGTTTGGTATAGCAGTTGCTCCAATACCTGTCGTACACCACTCATCACTGATTACTCATTGCTCATTTGATTATTCATCATTCATCTATCCTACTCTCTCAATCACCATGGCCGATGCACCGCCGCCGCCATTACAAATGCCCGCAGCACCATACTTACCGTTGTTTTGTTTCAGTATGTTGATAAGGCTTACAATGATCCTGGCGCCACTGGCTCCTAATGGATGCCCGATTGAAACAGCACCGCCGTTTACATTTACTTTGGCCGGGTCTAATTGCATTTTTTGCGTATTGACAATACCAACAACGCTAAAAGCTTCATTTAATTCTATGAAATCTACATCGCTTAATTGCAATCCTGCTTTTTTTACAGCTGCGGGTACTGCAATACTTGGTGTAGTGGTAAACCATTGCGGCTCCTGCTCGGCGTCGGCATAGCCGCGAATGATGGCCAGCGGTTTTATTCCTAATTCATTTGCTTTATCGCTGCTCATTAAAACCACCGCTGCTGCACCGTCGTTCATAGTACTTGCATTGGCAGCCGTAACCGTTCCTTCTTTGGTAAATGCTGGTTTCAGCGAAGCTATTTTATCAAACTTTACATTCCATGGTTCTTCATCCTTAGAAACTACCACATCTCCTTTTTTCGATTGGATTTCCACAGGCACTACTTCATCATTAAACTTTCCATTTTCCCATGCCGACTGGCTGCGCTTATAGCTTTCCGTGGCAAAAGCATCCTGGTCTTCGCGGCTGATATTATTGGCTGTGGCAGTAGCATCGGCAGCGCATCCCATAGCATAATTATTATAGCAATCGGTTAAACCATCTTTAGCCAAACCATCGATCAAGCCGGTGTTACCATATTTATTTCCCCAGCGCAGGTTCTCAACATAAAATGGAACGGAACTCATATTCTCCATACCGCCGGCAACTATAATATCTGCATCGCCCAGTAAAATGCTTTGTGCACCTTGCGCAATGGCTTTCATACCGCTGGCGCAAACTTTATTAACCGTCGTGCAAACAACATTATCGGGAAGGCCGGCGTATTTAGCAGCTTGCCTTGCAGGCGCCTGGCCCAGGTTGGCTTGCAATACGCAACCCATTAATACTTCATTCACTTGTTCGGGTTTGATGCCGGCTTTTTCAACAGCAGCTTTAATAGCAATAGCACCCAATTTTGTGGCAGGCACATCTTTTAGTGCACCACCAAAACTTCCTATAGGCGTACGAACCGCGGAAACGATATAAACTTGTTTATTCATATAGCAATATTAGGCTCCAAAAATAAGAACAGTTTGGAGTTTAAAATGAACGTTGCATGTTGAGCATGAATGTTAAACATTTCATTTAACCACCTGCCTGACTACTAATGTAGCTTTGTTCTCTCCCCGATAACTATCAGAACTCACTTGTACGCTTTGTAATTCTTATCATCCTGTTCGGCTTTACCTTTGATTCATGCCCAAACCCTTTCTTACAGCAGAATGGCGCAATCTTTTAATGGCCAATTACGCAATTGATCCTGCTGTTTTAAAAAAATACCTGCCCTGCCATACAGAGCTGGATACTTTTAATAACACGCATTATGTAAGTCTTGTTGGTTTTCTGTTCAGGAACACAAAAGTGGGTGGCGTCGCCTTCCCTTTTCACAGGCATTTTGAAGAAGTGAACCTGCGCTTTTATGTACGCTACAAAGAAGATCATCAATGGAAACGCGGCGTGGTGTTTATGAAGGAAATTGTTCCGCGGCGCATGATCACTTTTGTTGCCAACACCATTTATAAAGAAAAATACGCCACACATGCTATGAAGCATTTGTGGCGAACAACAGAAAAAGATTTTCGTGTAGAATACTATTGGAAAGTTGGTACCGAATGGAATTATCTAAAAGCTTTCACCGGCAAGGAGCCACAAGAAATTAGTGCAGGTTCTGAAGAAGAATTTATCACCGAACATTATTGGGGCTACACTTATGTAAACGAAGCCTGCACCGGCGTATACGAAGTAGTACACCCAAAATGGAAAGTGCATAGCGTAAATGAATACGATATAAAATGCAGCACTGCAAAATTGTACGGGAACGATTTTGTGGACGCCTTATCAGTTGCACCCCGATCGGTTTTTCTTGCCGAGGGTTCGGCTATCAAAGTAATGCAAGGCACAAAAATTATAACAAGCTCCATTTAACTTCATAAAAAGATTGGCTTTGAACCCACAACATTATAAACTTATCATAATAGGCGGCGGCCCGATTGGCATTGCCTGTGCATTGGAAGCAAAAAAACATAACATTGATTATTTGATCATAGAAAAAGGAACGCTGGTGAACTCGCTCTATAATTACCCGGTGAACATGACCTTTTTCTCCACTTCGGAACGATTGGAAATTGGCGGCGTTCCATTTGTTTCGAATAATCCAAAACCTACACGTAGCGAAGCATTGGAATATTATAGAAGAGTTGCAAAAGACAATGCTGTGAATATCCATTTGTTTGAAGAAGTGACAGACATAAAGCCAGCGGAATATCGAACAGAGGAACAAGGAATGTTGAATGACGAAGTAATGAACGATCGCAAAGAACTCAAAACCCAAAACCCAAAACCCAGAACTGGTTACTGGGTGACAACAACCAAAAACATCTACACCACCAACAACATCATTGTAGCTACCGGCTTTTACGATATTCCATACCTGCTGAATATACCCGGCGAAGACCTGCCCAAAGTGAAGCACTATTATAACGATCCTCATTTTTACGCATTTCAAAAAGTAGTTGTTATTGGCGCACAAAACTCAGCTGTGGATGCAGCCCTCGAAACCTGGCGCAAAGGCGCTGAAGTAACTATGGTAGTTCGCGGACCGGAGATTGGACAAAGAGTGAAATACTGGGTTCGCCCCGATATTGACAACCGCATCAAAGAGGGTTCTATAAAAGCCTATTTCAATTCATCGGTCAAAGCCATTCGCCAACACGAGGTAGATATACAAACCCCTGGCGGAGTGGTTACCATAGAAAATGACTGGGTAATAGCATTAACCGGCTACCAGCCCAACCTCCCTTTTTTGCGCAAAATTGGAATTGAATTGTGTGATGACGAAACCTGCAAACCTACATACAGCGAAGAAACACATGAAACCAACCGAAAAGGTATTTACCTGGCAGGTGTTATTTGTGGTGGCATGAACACACACAGGTTGTTTATTGAAAACTCAAGAGAACATGCCGTGAAGATCATTGACAATATAGCCAAAAGCCTCCTGTAACGGTGTGCGGACACCATTAAAGAGGCAAAGAAAGAACTGTTGTATTGCTTACTCTTCCGGCTTGTTGGTAACCAGCGAAAGTTTGGCAAAGTCAGACCCGGCAAATATCCTGGCCAGGTTTATATCGTTCGTTTTCTGGTACACTGTTAAATTTTTTTGTGTAACAATACGCCAGAAATTTTTTGCTTTCAGATCGTTATAATCCCTGCCTTTCACAATAATTCCACGAACGGGGTCCCTTTTTTTCAATTCAAAACGAATAATCTTTCCTTGCGGGATCGTTTCCTTTGCTAAAAACGATTCAATTTGTTCTACTGTCATAGCGGGCTAAGGTAAGGGTTTCCAACATTCAAATATTGGGTTAAACGTTAAAAAATTAAAATGCTTTACCGATGAGGCATTCAAAGCGAATCAGCAGGCTGCTTTTACCCTTTTATGACACTATCCTGTGCTAAACCTTCAGCTTTTTATTTTTTGTAACCGGCATTAAAATCCTTATTCATCTCTCGTTGCGTCGCACACTTGTGCTGCCACACCTTGTGCGGCTTCTTTGGCCAATGTTACTCCTGCTTTAGCCATAAGAAACATGCAGGCATTTACCTTTTTACGGTTTTTATTAATGGTTCTTTTCCTGTAGGATGTACAATTCTAAGTGAGAAGTCCCCGAACAGTAAATTGATCTGTCCTGGCTTTTAAGGTAATTGCTTTGCCTTATTGGTATGATTTTTTAACCTTGGCAACAGATGTCTGTTCCGATTAAGCTGTAATGATGAAAATTTATTGCTTATTTTGGAGGAGAAATAGGCAGTACACCAGCATAGAAAAAACTAAAGATCTCAAATGAAATTAAGTAATGAAACCAAGGTAGGCTTACTGGCTATCGTCTCCATTTTGGTTCTTGTCTTAGGCTTCAATTTTTTAAAGGGCAAAAATCTTTTTTCCAAAACTCCCGTTCTGTTTGCCGAGTTCTCCGATATAGGCACTCTTGAAAAATCAAACCCTGTTAAGATCAATGGCCTTCCGGTAGGTACAGTTTACAATATGGTTCCCAAGGATAAGGAAGTTGATAAAATCGTTGTTGAGATCCATTTAAGCCGCGAGGTAAATATCCCTAAAAACTCTGTCGCCTTTATTGATGGGCCACTGGTGGGCGGCGCTTTTATTAATGTAGGAAAAGGCGATGCAAACACTTACCTGCAAACCGGCGATACCATTACAACCAGGCTTGACCAGGGTTTGCTGAACGATATAAAAGCGCAATTAACGCCAACCATCACCCGTGTAAATGAAACACTTGATTCCTTAAAAATAACCATTGGAAGTTTGAATGACGTCTTTGATCCGAATACAAAAAACAATTTACGGAGTCTTATTGCCAACCTAACCATATCATCGGCACAATTGCAGCAAATGCTGAATGCGCAAAACGGCCTGCTGGCACGTTCGCTTGCTAATCTGAATGATGTTACGGCCAACCTTGCCCGAAACAATGATGTTATTACCAGTTCGCTGCGCAATGTGGAAGTAACTACCTCAAAACTGGCGAACGCCAATATTGATGGCACTATCGCTTCGCTGCAGGCCACCATTAACGAATTGCACAATACAGTGCGCAGTTTCAACTCCAGCAGGGGCACCTTAGGCCTTTTAATGAACGACAGGGCTTTATACGACCGTCTTGATAACATGACCAACCGGTTAGATAAAGTGGCTTTAAGTGCAGAAATTTTATTTGATGATATTCGTGTGCATCCAAAACGCTACGTTAATATTTCTGTGTTCGGCGGCAAGAACAAAGGCGAGCCTTTAACTTCGCCTGCAGTAAAAGATACCTTGCGACCAGGACAATAAAATGAAAAAGCTTTCCATTTTTTTTTCTTCTTTTTTTTTGTTAGCTATTCACGTATATGCACAGCAAAGTGCTAAGGATACTACACAACCTGTAGAAATTATTACTGCCAAAAGATTGTACCTGCAAAATCCCGACGCCAACACAAATGTTCAAACGCTGGCAGGTGGTGTTCAGTTAAGACAAGGAAAAACACTTTTTTACTGCGATAGCTGCATCATGAACAATGCCGCAAAAACGTTTGAAGCTTTCGGCAATGTACATATCAATGATAATGACACTACCAATATCTGGTCGAATTATTTACGTTACCAGAGCGATAAGAAAATGGCTTACCTAAGTGGCAATGTAAAGATGACCGATGGCCATGCAACACTTACTACTCCCGACCTGGAATATGATGTAGCCACTAAAATAGGTACCTACAAAAATGGCGGCCGCGTAGTCAATAAAAAATCGGTGCTCACCAGTAAAGAAGGTGTTTATTATACCGATGTACGTGACATTTATTTTAAGCAAAACGTAGAGTTAAAAGATCCTGCATACTATTTAAAAACAGATTCGCTTTTATACAATACAGAAACACAGGTAGCACGATTTATTGCAGAAACCTATGTTATTGATAGCAGCAAAAGAGAAGTAAGAACAAGAGAAGGCTATTACGATGTGGCACACAGCCGTTCAGAATTCACATCCCGCACTACCATAAAAGATAAAGCCATGACGGTTACCGGCGACAGAATTGCTACCGACGACTCCACGCATATCATGCAGGTAGAAGGCCGTGCTGTTTTAATAGACACAGCGCAAGGTGTAAATATTTTGGCTGACAGAATTTTTGCCAACAAACAAACAAGTGCTTACCTGGCTACCAAAAAACCTTTGATGATCATAAAGCAGGATAAGGATTCTATTTACATAACCGCCGATACTTTATTCTCTGCAAGGCTCACCGATCTGTACAAAAATTCCGACAGCCTTTTGAAAGAATTGAACTTAAAAGAAAAAGACAGCACCAACCGCTATTTTGAGGCCTACCGCCATGTACGCATTTTTTCCGATTCTATGCAGGCTGTTAGCGATAGCCTGTTCTATTCTTTTAAAGATTCTATTTTTCACTTGTATCAAAGCCCTGTTGTCTGGAGCAGCAAAAGCCAGATAACCGGCGACACTATTTACCTCTATACAAAAAATAAAAAAGCAGATCGCTTCAAAGCTTTTGAAAACAGCTTTATGGTAAACGAAGTGCAGGCAGGCGTTTATAACCAGGTAAAGTCAACCCGCATGGATGGTTTTTTTAAAGAAGGTAAGATCGACTCGGTACAGGCTAAGGGAGCTGCGGAATCCGTGTACTTTATACAGGACAAAGACAGCGCTTTCACCAGCGTCAATCAAACCTCAAGCGATTTAATCAATGCACTCTTTGAAAAAGGCGAACTCTATAAGGTTGTATTAATAAACACTGTAAAAGGAACCGTTTGGCCCATTTCGCAAAAACAACCTTCTGAAATGCACCTTGAAAGCTTTCAATGGCTGGAGGAACGCAGGCCAAAAACAAAATACGAGATGTTTGAATAAGCACCTCCCTGCTAATGCAGGCTCACCACTCTTGCAAGTTTCCACTGCCCGTTTTCCCTATGCCAGATATGAACAAACCTGGAGAACCCTGATGGCCCTTTCCCTTCTTCCTGGTGATTATAAAACCGATGGGCGCCCATTTCTACCGCACCATAATTAGCAATAGGATACACTTCTATACTGCCTTTTAAAAGCTCTCGTGTTACCTTGCCGCAAATGTTATTCTTAATGGCCTGAACCAGGTCTGTTTTTGAAGTAGATAAGCCACCACGGTCATGGTAAAATTCTATGTCCTCAGAAACTAAAGATGCAAATACATCAAGCTTACAGGTATTGTAAGCATCAAATAAAATACTATCCATGCGGGCAATGGTATCATACAGTTCTTTCGATTCGGGAACATAAGGAGGAAGACCACCTTGGCTTTTTCTTGAAGAGCAGGCGGTGGTTATCAGCAAAACCAAAACCACTAAAGAATACAGGTGCTTTCTCATTGACAGCATTGTGTGAAAGATTTTCAATCTCTTAAAGGTATTGTGCTTTAAAAACATGCAGTGTTTTACGGCAGCAAACAGGCACACCCATAAGCGCTAAACACAAACCCCGGCTCACTAACTACAACTCAAAACCCAAACAGCTTCTCCTGCAATATATAGATCAATGCGCCGGAGAAATAACCCATTAATGCCAGCCAGCTAATTTTTTTCAGGTACCACATAAAATCAATTTTTTCAATGCCCATAGCCGCTACACCTGCCGCCGACCCAATAATTAAAGCACTGCCGCCGGTACCCGTACAATAAGCTAAAAATTCCCAGAAATAATGATCTGTAGGAAACTGTTCCAAAGAATACATGCCTTTCGATGCTGCTACCAGGGGCACATTATCTACAATAGAAGAAAGCAATCCTGTAGCCAGCACAATGACATTCAGGTCTTTAATTTTTGCATTCATTGTTCCGGCCAGCTGACTTAGTTGCCCTGTAGATTCCAGCGCTGCAATCGCCAGTAAAATGCCAAGAAAAAATAGTATGCTTGGCGTATCTATTTTCCGCAGGGCGTACGCCACCGTGTAATATTTGCGTTCCTGTTCGTCCTTATCGCTTTGCAAAATCTCAACGATGATCCACAGGATACCTAAACCTAATAATATACCCATAAACGGCGGCAAATGCGTTATTGTTTTAAAAACCGGTACCAGCAGCAGAATACCTATGCCGCTAAAGAAAACAATATTGCGGTGCAGTTCATTGGGCACATTTATATCACCGTTATCTTCATCATGCTGCGGCGCCTGTACCTCGCCTTTTAGCGTAAACTGAAAAACCAGCAAGGGCACCAACAGGCATACTATACTGGGCACAATCAGTTTCATAATAATATTTGCGGCAGTTATTTGCCCGCCTATCCATAGCATGGTAGTGGTTACATCGCCAATGGGCGACCAGGCGCCGCCTGCATTGGCAGCAATAACAATAGCACCGGTGAACATCAGCCTGTCTTTTTTATCTGCCATTAATTTTCTTACCAGCGAAACCATTACTATAGTAGTAGTTAAGTTATCGAGCACCGCCGATAAAAAAAACGTCAGCAGGCAAATGATCCATATCAGCTTTTTCTTTTTTTTAGTGGTAATGCGTTTGGTAATAATTTCAAAGCCATCGTGTGCATCTATCAGTTCAACAATGGTCATGGCCCCCAGCAGGAAAAAAAGGATCTGCGAAAGCTCGCCCAAATGATAACTCAATGCTTCAACTACCGATTCTGTATTGTTTGAAGAAATTATGAAAAGTGTCCAGCACAAAATGCCCGTTACCAAAGCCGTTGCTGCCTTATTGATATTGATACTGTGCTCAAATGCTATGGCCAGGTAGCCAATAACAAATACTGCTATAATAAATCCCATCATACATTACACTGTTTTATTGCATCACTATAATTATCATGTCCTTGCTGCAAATAAACAACTTAAGAAATAATGTATCTTAAAACTAAGTGAAAAACGTTGGCAGAAGGTTTTTTTTAGAAGCGCTGCTATGAAAAAAACTTAGCCAGGTTCATATATTACTACTGCATTTTTTTGCACGGTTCACAAATGCAATCATTTTTTTGACGGCTGCTCATCGTTTCAAAAACCGGTAAAGCGCAGCTCATTTTCTTAAGCAGGTTTTTTATTGATGCCGACCATTCAAAAAGAACAACCATGGCAATAGAATGGTAGTGCCATTACTTTACGTACCCCGCCACAAAGCCGCACGGCCACCACCGCAGATCGGTAATGGTTCCTCTACTTGTATGATACTGCAACGAAATAAGTGCAAGGCTTATATCTCCCGCTACTACAGAATAAGGTATAGTGAACAACTGTGCAGGAACAGTGTCGTTGTTATAAGCATACAAAAGCTGTGTAAAATCATATCCTGTAATGGCGCAGGTAGCTACGTTGCAGTTAGCAACCATAATATTAATGGTTACAGCTTTGGTATAAGCTGGCGCCGCTATATTTTGCGCAGGCACAAAAGAGGCCATTTGCAATTGCAACAGTTGCTGTTCATTTGTTTCAAACTTTACTGCAACACCAAACCTTGCCCCCACAGGAGAAGCTTCATTAAAATCGAACCCGGTAAGATGCGGTAATACGGTGGCCGGTAAGGTTTGTTCAAAAGGTTTTGTCTGCAACCATTTTTTAATAGCGCCGGTAAACCGGTTTTGCGTTGTCCTGTTTTTGGATTGGGGTAACAGAGGTTCAAAACTTTTTCTAAAGGCAGCACCTATGCGGGACGACAGCGCCATGTTAGCACTACTTTGTTTGGTGGCTTCGCTTTGGTTGATCTTATCCGGCATATACCGCAGGTAAGGAATGCCTTTCCAGGTAGAGCCCACCACATTTCCCATTTTGCCTATGAAATAAAGTCCGTTTTGCCTTGCCATAGCAATAGTTTTGGTTGATGTTATACTAAACGCAGTTGAAGGCTGTTTTATTACTGCCTGCTTCGTATCAAGTGGGCTAATTAGCCCAGTTGATACGAAGAAAACACGAGGCAGAAGGTTAAAGGGCAGCCTTATTGTTTTTTGCCGCCACGGTGCTGCTTTTGGTTTGGTGCTTATAGGTGGGTTGTTGGTATCAACGCCGGTAGTTTGAAGTAGTATTATTGATATCTGCAATCTTATGCAGTCTTATGCCCGATTAGTTGGGATTTATTTGCTGTTGTTAAGAATATTTTAAGTTTTGTGCGGTTTTGTGCAATATTTTACTTTAGATTTGAAGTCCATTGCTTAATATGAATGCTTAAAAGAGAAAGACAGGCTTATATACTGCACCAGGTAAATCTGCACAACAAGGTATTGTCTGCTGACCTTAGCCAGCACATTCATGTATCGGACGATACCATCAGAAGGGATCTGCAGGAACTGGCCGAAGAAGGCAAATTAATTAAGGTGCATGGCGGAGCCCTCTCTCCTTCCTTTCACCATGGCAACCTCTCCTCGCAGGACGTTTATTCCTACACCCAAAAAAGGATCATTGCTCAAAAAGCAGCCTCCCTTATTGAAGATGG
>JBQCJM010000216.1:0-3880 GCA_051952715.1 Flavisolibacter sp. | reverse complement strand
AGTTTAAGGCTTGGGGTTTGAGGTTTGGGGTTTACCACTCATTTATATGTTTCCGTTAATCGTTAAGGAAACGGGCAAACAATAATGAAGATTGCATTTATACCCCTACTTGCCACTTTCCAATAACCACTCACCTTTGTTATAATGAATGCAAAAAAACTGGCAGCAGATAAGGCGGTTGAATATATTACCGACGGCATGACGGTGGGCCTTGGCACCGGCACCACTGCTTTTTTCGCCATACAAAAAATAGGTGAGTTGGTGCAGCAGGGACTAAACGTACAAGCTGTTGCCAGCTCATTAGCTTCTACCGAATTGGCAAAGCAGGCCGGCATTCCCATGGTAGGCATGACAGAGATCGGCGGCATAGATGTAACCATTGATGGTGCCGATGAAGTAGATGCCCGCTGCAACCTGGTTAAAGGCGGCGGAGGCGCTTTAACAAGGGAAAAGATACTGGCTTTCAACAGCAGGCAATTGATCATTATTGTAGATGAAACCAAACTGTCGCAAACGCTGGGCAGGTTCCCTGTGGCGGTAGAACTTGTTCCTTTCGGGTATAATCTTGCACTTACCCACCTTGAAGCACTGGGCTGCAAAGCCGCCCTCAGGCAAAATGAAAATGGATTTTTTAAAACCGATAATGGCAACTGGATAGCCGATTGCCAGTTTCCTATTATCAACCACCCCGAAAAACTAAATGCCGACATTCACCTTATTCCCGGTGTTGTAGAAAGTGGTTTGTTCAGCCATCAACTGGTACACTCTGTTATTGTGGGTTATGAAAATGGCAGCGTAAAGGTTTTACAACCTTAAACCTCTTTACCGCTATTGGCGTTTTCCATGTTTTCACAATCATGCACAGGCGCAAAAACAATTGTGCTTCCTATTGTTGCCACGCATTTTCGTGCAGTATGTTGTACCTGTATAACTATACGGTTTGCCTTATACTACAAGGCTTTACTATTGGCCGGGGCGCCAGGTTCGCAGCTTGTTCGTACCTGCTTCGGGTTTCCTTCGCTACACAAGGGGCACAATATACGGTACATGCGCAGTTACTACGGGCATGGTACGAAGAAGATGCGGAGAAAACAGGGCTATGCTACCGTGTATTTTGTACCGAAAAAGCTTTGGTGTTTTCAGCGTAATACCTAAAGGGGGTGAAATTGGGGTATTGACTGGAAGAAGATGATATTGTATTTTGTAGCTTATGGCCAGGCAAACAGGCGATATAAAGGTTAGCGGAACCATTGAAGGACTTAGCTTTTATAAAATGCGGGAAACGTATTTTGTAAGAACAAAAAGCTCTTTAACGGGCAAGCGGTTTTGGAAGGAGCAGGCTTTTGAAGGCTCAAGAAAAAGCTGTAGCCTGCTTGCAAAAGCCTCTGCCCTTACTGCCGGTTTTTATAAAAGCTACCCAAAGGATAAGAAGACCAGGGGCCTGTTCAACACAATGACAGGAAAGGTAAAGCTATGGCTGAAGGAAGGCAGAACAGAAGCGCAGGCCCTGCTGCTGCTAACGGAAACTTACCCTGTAGTACAAAAGGCCCTTCAACAAAAAAAGAACTGCCGGCGGACAAAGAAAGCCTTTGCCACTAATAAAGAAAAAAAGCTGTTCTCTGTTTTGTTTTATAAAAACATGCCTTGCTGCAAAAGGAAGCGTAAAGCAACGAGGCTGTATTATTTAAAGGAATAGAGCAGGTAGTTTTATTTGTGAGCAACGACATAAGCTATCAGAATGCATCATTACATCCGCATGTTGGTTATGCTCCTTTTTCAATTCACCGGGGCAGGAAGGTTGCGGCTGCAACTCAGTTAAACCGCAATGGTGCATTAGCGGTTGCAAATGGACAACAGGGTTTCACTGTTAACCATAGCTATACAACCATTTGAACACAGTAGCCTTATCACCAGCAGCATTATTATATACTTACACAAGTACGAACTGCTAACATAAGCTGTGTAAGAACCCAATGGATCTTCAAGGTTTTAATGAGCCGTAGTTTACCCTTATAAATATTTTAGTGCTGTACTAAACGGTATCCCTAAAACGTATCAACATAATAAAAAATATTTTTTGTTATTATGCTGCTATATTAACTTTAGCTTACAAGCCTTACACTCCACCCCAATAATTAAACAATTATTTTTCTAATGCTGCGCCCATGAAGACGATCTGATTCGTGCTGCACTATAGTCATTGCTTTCATTATAATAAATACTCGTTTTATGAAAAAAGCTTTACTATTTGTTAGTGCGTTTTTAACAACGCTGTCCCTGTATGCACAGCCAATAAAACCTGACCCTTCATTTGGCGCCAACGGCATTTCGTTGATGCCTCACCGTTCAGCCTTTTATAGTACGGCGCTGCAGGCCGATGGCAAAATAATAGCTGTAGGATATTATGTAAAAGATGATGGATCAACAGCTGCTTTAACAGCCAGGTTTACAACCGGCGGTATGCTTGATGCAACTTTTCATGGCAGCGGCTTTGTAGTAAATGATGTATTAGATAATGCAACGGCTGTTGCTGTTCAAAGCGATGATAAAATTGTAATAGCGGGCCAGGGAGAAGGGTTCACTGCAAGTAAGGTCATCCGCTACAATAGTGATGGCAGCATAGATGCAGGTTTTGGGCTGAATGGTGTAGTAAACACTGGGTTATCGAACGGTAGCGTTTTCAACCCCCGCGTGGCTTTGGCTTTGCAGCCCGATGGAAAGATAGTGGTAGCCGGTTCTGCTTATGATGATAATACTTCTTATCAGGAAGTGGCGGTAGCCCGTTACAACATAAACGGAAGCCCGGACCTTACATTCGGCAACAATGGGCTTGTTATTTCTTCCTTTTTAGATTTTGGCAGTTATGCCCGGTGCATTAGTATTCAGGGTGATGGAAAGATCCTTGTTACCGGGCATACAGAGGAAGAAACTACTCTTGGTTTGGTGATTCGTTATAATAGTAATGGAACGCTTGACAATTCATTTGGTGCCAATGGTGGATACACCAACGTGCCTGAAGGAGGGTACACTTATATTTACGATCATGTGCAGCAAAGCAATGGTCAGATTGTGGCCCTGGGCCTTGCTGATTTTAGTGCCCTTCCTACAACATTAAAGAACTACTATTTCCTGTCATTTTTTAGCGGTAACGGCATTCATTTGTCAACAACCAGGATATCTAACGACACCACCATTAATTCAATTGCTGTACAAAGCGATGATAAAATACTGGCTGCCGGCAGCAGTGGTGGCAAGTTTATTCTTATGCGCTATAATGCCGATGGTACACCCGACCACACATTTGCCATAAATGGCACAGAGGCCACAGATGTATCGGCAGGCAAAGATGAAATATTTGACCTGGTCATAACCGGTACCAACATATATGCAGCCGGTTATAGCGGCGCCCCTGACAGTGTAGGTACCATTGCCCGGTACATTACTGTAAGCGGCCCTATAACCTGGTATCGTGATGCTGATGGTGATGGATATGGTGATCCATCCAAGTGGGTAGTATCTATGGTACAGCCAAGGGGTTATGTGTCCAACAATTTGGATTGCAATGACAAGAACAATACCAAGGGAGGTCCGGAGGTATGCGATGGCATTGACAATGATTGTGATGGCATTATAGATAACGGGCTTTCATTGAAGATGTTTTATTCTGATTTTGATGGGGATGGCTATGGCAGTTTAAAACGCACTGTAATGGCCTGTGCTGCACCACCACGCTATGTGGCTGTAAGCGGAGACTGCAATGACAATGACAACACCATTTATCCCGGCGCCCCTGAGCTTTGTGATGGCAAGGACAACAACTGCAATGGGCAGGTGGATGAGGAGCTTACACAAAGAGCCTTTTACTATGACAGGGATGGTG
>JBQCJM010000215.1:0-3751 GCA_051952715.1 Flavisolibacter sp. | reverse complement strand
AGTGGCTACCTACAATAACCTTACAAATAAGGCAGCCTTTACCAGCGTTGCTCCCAATGCTCAAGGTCAGATCATAGTGAAGATCACAGGCAGCTCTTCCTACAACTACCTTAATGGATTTAAGATTAGTGAAGTTAGTGGCACACTTACAACAAGTACTTTGAAAGTTGCTACTACTGAAACTACCACAACTACGCCGGCACTTGACGTATTCCCTAACCCTGTTACAGACAAGTTTGCCCTTCAGGTAAACAACGATTATACAGGTGCTATGGATGTGCAGATATTTGACATGACAGGTGCGCTTAGAAAGGAATTCCAATTAACGAAGAGCCAAACAGGCGTTAGCCAGACCTATTTGTCTATAGGTGATTTAACCGCAGGTAATTATGTTATAAAAGTTCAAATGGCAAATTGGAGCGAATCGAAACAAATAGTTAAGCTATAATTTTATTTGCATCAATAATAAAGGCTGGCTTTGTGCCGGCCTTTATTATTTTAATTCATAGATTAATTCAAAATGTAGTCACTTTTAGCCTTATCCCTTTATTTAGTAAACGGGTTAAGAGTTAAATAGGTGATAGCAAATAAGGAATGTCTAAAATCACATTTTTAGACATTATACAAATGCTTTTAAAAATTGAAGGGAAGACTAAAAGGAGGTTTGACTTAAACAAGAAATGCTTTTAAACGTACGCTTAAAGGATGGCTGTAATAGTAGCGAAGCAGCTATTGATACAAACTATGTATCAAGAAACTAATCAGGTTTAATAAAATGGCATATACTATCATGCCTTTCATTAACCAGGAAGGAATTTGCTTAAAGCCGAGTGCCGTAAGTATTAAAAGTAAAGGAAGAAAGTCTAACGAGAAACGCATCGTATTTACCTGGTGATAACCATTGTTATGATAAAACAGTGTGCCTATTAAAATTAATCCAATAGTGATCCACGCAGAAATTTTTAAGGATTTTGGCCAGTTAGCCTTAAGGCTGGCAATGAAAAACGGGCTTGCCGAAAGAAGTGAGGTGCCCCAAAGATCCATGTCTTTTATATGCAGCAATGTGTCTCCTTGAAATTCAATATTAAAACCCTTAATAAAAAAACTATACAGGTTAAATAAAAAATATTTGGGGCTGAATACGCCAAACTGGCTTACCCGTTCTTTAAGTGCGCCAATAAAAATTATATGACTGTATCCTGTATCGAATGGATTATGAAACCTGAGATAGTTGTAAATAAGATAAAAAACTGCAAAAGCTCCAAAGCCGCTTAATAGCTTTACAACGTTCAGTATATTTATTTTTTCCCGTTTTTCCTGTTGCAGGTACCACATATACCCAAAGGCAAAAATCATATAGAAAAAAGTGAATTGCCTTGTAAGAAAAGTGCATCCTATATAAATGCCAATAAGTAACCATCGCCTCTTACCTAATATTTCATTTAAAAAAAGCAATTGAAACATACATGAGGTAATATGTGCAAAGGAATAAACATGGTGGCTGGTGAATAAAGCGTACCAATAACCTGTGCCAAGAAAGAAAGCCATAATCAACCATGGAAAATAGCTTTGCTTTATCTGAAGTTTGAGGAAGATTCTATGCATCAAATAAAAATTGATGCATGTCATAATCAAAGCAATTAAAACGGTATTTACATGACCGGTACCGAAGATGGCTACAAAGGGCATTAAAATAATAGAAGGTAAAGGCGGATAAGGAAGATAATAATTGCCCTGGTAATTAATCATGTCGCCATACGAACTCATTTCTGGCAAAGTAAGATGCCCGTGAAGCAATGATTCGGCAAATAACAAATACGGGTTATTAACCCCATTATTACTATAAAAATTCAGAATGCCGGGTATATGCAAAATAAGAAATGCTGTAAAATATATCAGCCACTCTAATGCAGTTGGGGCTTCAAACCTGGAAAGCTTCCGGAGATATGGAGACATTAACATTCTAAGGGAGTGGGATTTTGTTTAATAACTATGTGTTATTCGCTGGAATTAAATTAGAGAAACTACCGCGAAATCAAAAGTAATAATAAACATAAATAACGGGCATTGTTTTTCGAAAAAAGAATTTTAGCTAGTGGTATGGTGTTTGATTCATGATGTATGTCCAAAAGTTTTCTAAAATAAATTATTGCTAATCAGCTTCTTTTTATTTATTTTGACTTTCTAACTATATCCTTCAGAAGCACCGATTCCTACCCGTTTTTTTCAGAAATAAATTGTTTTTCTATGAAGGAGTTAATTCTACGCCCTTTTTTTTGTGCAGCTATTGTTTTATTGTCTTTATCTTCCTTTGCACAGGTGCAAACGGCCCGCTATGTTTCTATGGCAAGCAATACCAACGGGTATTATGAATATTTGCCACAGGGATATGAAACCGGAACGGAAAAGTATCCCTTGATGCTTTTTTTAACAGGTATAGGAGAGTATGGTGATGGCAGCCCTGCAGAGCTGCCTGCTGTTTTAACCAACGGAGTACCACATCTTATTGACCAGGGAACCTTCCCTACCTCGTTCAATGTAAATGGTAAAACTTTTAAGTTCATTGTTATTACACCGCAGTTTATAAAATTTCCACGGCCTACTGCAGTTGATATAAACAATGTGCTTAATTATTTAGTAGCGCATTACCGTATAGATCAAAGCCGCATTTACATTACCGGCCTGAGTTATGGCGGAGGCGTTACCTGGGCATATGCTGGAAACAACAGCACTTATGCACATAGGGTAACTGCTATTGTTCCTGTTGCCAGTGCTACAGATACAGATTCGGTATATTCAAGAAGCCGCGTTATTGCTGCCGCTAACATTCCTGTGTGGGCAACTCATAATTCAGGTGATTCTTCTTCGCCGGCGGCAGATATAATTCCCTATATCAACGATATTAATTTAGATCCTGCCCCCAGCCCAAAAGCCAAGATTACACTGTTCCCTTACGGCGGCCACGATGCATGGACACGTACTTACGACCCTAATTTTAGAGAAGATGGTTTCAGCGTTTATGAATGGATGCTACAATTCCAATTAGGGGTGCCTCATCCTCAGCCGGTTGATGACACGACCAACTTTGTTAAAGTAAATATTTATGGAGGTGTAAACCCGTATAACAACAGGCATTGGAATGATTGGAACGTTACAAGTTCCCTTTCTACTTCAACGCTAAAATTTGCGGATGGTACTTCTTCTGGTATAAGTGCTACCTTGAGCAGCAACAGGGGCATCAATGACAATGGTTCAACCTATGGAAGTGGTATGGCGCCGGCAGAGGTGCTGCGCTATGACAGCTATGCAACCACAGAAAGAACATTAACCATTAAGGGACTCTCCACATCAATAACCTATAACATACAATTGTACGCCAGCAGAAAAGGTAGCAGCACTTCCACAGTATTTACCATTAACGGCGTATCAAAAACTATATCTGTAAACGACAATTACACTAATGAAATAGCTTTTGATGATATAGTTCCCAATGCACAAGGACAAATTGTAGTAAGCGTAAAAGGTACAGCTACTTATAACTACATTAATGGCTTTACATTATTCGCAAATACATCGGGAACCCCACCGCCACCACCGCCTCCACCGCCACCACCGCCTCCACCTGCAGCGGGTGTGGTAAAGGTGAATGTATATGGAGGGGTGAATGCTTATGGCAACAGTGAGTGGAACAACTGGAATGTGAGTGGTTCCTCTAACATTACTTCTTCTTCGTTTAAGTATTCAGACGGCA
>JBQCJM010000214.1:0-2536 GCA_051952715.1 Flavisolibacter sp. | reverse complement strand
ATATAAACTGATTCCGTCTTTATCATTGCTTTCGGCAAAGCTTTTTATAAATGATTGCTGCCACAGATCAGCGGAAAAAGTTTCGGAATCCCAATAAGGAACGGTCGGGTAACTCGTATATCTTGGGCCGGGAATATTGTATTTTCGGATAAGCTGGTTCATTATGGGCTGTACATTTTGAAAAGAATAGGGTGCCACAAAATTGAAGGATCAAGCCCTGGCAAAAAATGATTTACATCATGCCACTTTGAGGTAAGCCGGAGTGCAAAGAATTGTCTTGAGGTGCGCGTTCGCCACACTGGCCGTGGGTTGGCACCGCTGCGGTGTCATTGTAAGGCAGGAGACGAAACTTAATTTTTTAGTAAATGATTAGCTGGCAGAGGTGACACCTTTTGAAAAGGTGTCACCTCTAATCACTCAGAATGACGATTAAAAAAATGAACATCCTGATCCGTCTCACAATATTTATCATTTGCGTACGTATTTAACCTGGTCAAAATATATTTGTAACATGAAAGCTATTCTGCTGCTTATCCCGATTTTCATGGGAACTATGGGTAATGCCCAAAAAATCCAGGCTTATTACGATTACTTATGGAAACCGTGCGCTCCTGAGCAGGCGCGTTTTTTTTCAGAAATACAAAAGACGGATAGCGGATGGTTGCGCAATGATTACTTCCTGGGCACAAAGACACTCCAGATGAGCGGCCTCTACGAAGACAGCGCCAACAAGATCGCCAACGGGTACTTTCGCTTTTTTTATGCAAATGGAATTCCGGAAAGCTTTGGTCAAAACGTACACAATAAAAAAGAAGGCTTATGGATCCGTTATGACCATACCGGCTTTATGGAAGATTCCACAGTATATGTCAACGGTAATCCTACAGGTACCTCATTGGGATGGCACAGCAATGGCTATACCGCCGATTCAATTTCCTATCACCCGGATGGTTCTGCCGTTGAAGTAACGTGGCGAAGGGATGGCGCTCCTTCCAGCGCCGGAAGAATGATGAACGGGAAGCTTAACGGCCCATGGGTTTTTTTTCATGCCAACGGGCAAGTAGCAGCCCGCATAACTTACAACATGGACGACGTTCAAAAAGAAAAGTATTTTGACGCTTCCGGTGCTCCGGTAAATGCGGCGATTGAAGACAGGCCGCCGACTTTTCCCGGTGGACAGGAAGGATGGAAGAAATTTGTTTTGAAGCATATTTACTTTCCTTCGCAATACAAGCTGGTGAATGCTGACCAGGTTACGGTAGTCATAACGGCCACCATAGACGAAGATGGCAATGTGTTGGATCCGTTTGTAGAAGTCCCTTTTAATAAATCTTTTGATAATATTGCCCTCATCATTTTTAAAAAATCTCCAAAGTGGCTACCTGCGATAAGACATAATAGGGCAGTGGTTCAAAAAATAAGACAGCCCATCATCTTCGCGCAGGAAAATTAAGCAGTAATTGTAAGGTGTTGCGCACTCAACCAAGCCTTAGTTTTAGTGTTATTTGCAAGATAGCTTGAGCCTTTGCTAACCGCTTATTCAAGCATTCTTCGTAGATAATTTATTTGTCCAAGATGGTAGTTAAAATGGAGAAGCAATTGAATTAACACATAGTGGATAGTAGCGTTCTCTTTATCAAAGAATATTGGAAAAGAACTTTCAAGCTGTTCTTCAGTCAATGAGCTTATGGCTTTGTCAATCATCGAATTCAGTTCCTTCAACTGCGCAATTAATTGTTCCTTCTCAATACCTTTAATGGTAAATTCTGCATCACGATTACGAACATATCCTGTATTGAAAAGATTAGTTCCGATAAGATAATTTAGTCCACCTATTAAATGCAAGACAAGATTTCCGGCAGAGTTTTTTATAGAGCCACAAATCTTCCAAATGTTCGCCTCATCTTTAAACAAGTTAATCTCGTCAATCACCCTTTGAATGTCACGTTGATAAAAAAAATGAATGTCATTTTTGTCCATTTGAAATTATTTTGTCGTAATAGTATAGGCTGTCACTCAATTACCAACGGCTACGCATCTTATGAAGCGCATTAATTTTTTTTCTATAGATTTTATGTCATTAGCTACTACAGTCAAATCGTTGTTCAGTTGATGTCCGCCGCTTTTTATTTCCCGAAAAGTAGCCTGGGGGATCTTTTGCCTGTAGTGCTCAAAGTGTGAGAAGGGCGTTTCTTCATCGTCCAGGCACTGATAAAAGAAAATGGAATCTTTAACCGGCAGATTGTCTGCAAAATTTTCTTTGAGTTTTAAACCTTGTTTCCATTCTTCATTTCCGCTCCAAAATGGCGTGGCAATAAGAAAAATTCCTGCAATTTTTTTGGTTACCCGAATTTCCGAAAGACATTTCAAGATCATCGAGGCACCGAAAGAATGTCCAACTAAAATGAGGTCGCCATTGATTTTGGAAATTTTCCTGGCAATCTGCTTTACCCAACCAAAATCCGGCGCTGATTCGTTTGACTTTATTTCAGAATAATTTACCTGGTACTCTTTTCCTAATTCTGTTTTTAAGGAA
>JBQCJM010000213.1:0-5365 GCA_051952715.1 Flavisolibacter sp. | reverse complement strand
AGAACTTACACAGTTATTTAGATAGTACCTTCAATTGTAATTATGATGAATGCATTGAAGACATTGTGGAGAATTATAAAAAAAGTGCTGCTGCCTAAAAAAAGTTGTTGCAAATAAATTTTTGTTTCAAAAATATTTACAACATCTGCGTCAGCAATTGAATGGAAAGTTGTAACATTGCAGCCCTCAAAGTTCTTTAAGAGATTGCCCGGGTGGCGGAATTGGTAGACGCAGCAGACTCAAAATCTGCCGCCTTCACGGGTGTGCTGGTTCGATTCCAGTCCCGGGCACTGAATGTGATCAAAGGCAATTCTTTTTAGAATTGCCTTTTTTATTTTCCGCCATATCATTCCACCCTACACAAGTTGTAACAGCTAAGCCTTTTTTGTTTTTGGTTCAATGAATGAATTTTCTTTCAGCGTAAAACGAAGCGATAGATCAATAAAAAAGGCCCCATCAATGATGGGGCTTTAAAAATTCTTTTACGCTTAGTGTTGGCTTCAACCCGAATATGCGCCGCAGAGCGAACATACTTCCCGGCCAGGATACC
This sequence comes from Flavisolibacter sp., assembly GCA_051952715.1. Lineage (GTDB taxonomy): Bacteria > Bacteroidota > Bacteroidia > Chitinophagales > Chitinophagaceae > Flavisolibacter. Next base: position 4,815 of record JBQCJM010000213.1, on the reverse strand, counting down.
ATGGTTCTTCTCCGGAAAGATTAACAGGTAAGGTAGGAAACCGGATACCAAAATGATGACACGAAAGTATAAAATAGCAACAGGATAAAAATATTTTAATAAAAATATTTTTTGCAATAATGGCTATGATAAACCAACCTGTACATGCTACCAGGCACAACTTTTAGAAAGAAAAACAGACGGGGGTAGATAAAGGTCTTTTCTGTATTGAAAATATAAGTGTATAGGCAGCAGAAGCGCAGCAAAAGAAGTTATTCCGCAAAAGGCAGGCCTGCCATTGCAGCACAATAGTGTAACGAGATAAAGTGTAAAGCCAACGGGAATCTGAATGACTGGTTCATTTTTACAAGATCAGGAAAGGGTTATCCTTATCGAACGCAGCTTTTACTTTTTTGGCATTGGTAAACCGGCTTTTAAACCACCTAAACATTTTGTACAACATAAGATTGGTTTTAGAGTGAATAGATAAAGTCACACGTTCAAAGGGAAGGATAAGACCGCAAGAACAAGGCCAAAATAATGATGTTAACTTAGGAAACAGTGAGGGGATGGATACCTACAAGGTACCGATAAATTTAAAACCAACCAATAATTTTTTCTACAAAGGAAACTGTAGCCCCAGCAGATAGATCAACTGGGCCGAAAACCATTTTTGGCTTCCGTAGCCGCCGGCAATTAAAAAATGATTGTAATTGGCATACACGCCTTTGAAGGTGCCGCTTACAAATGCGTATTTCCAAAAAGAATAGCGCAGCCCCGATTCTACACCAACAATGTAGCCCGATACATGGTAGCGGTCGTCGCGGTGATTGCCCATGATGGTGGTGTTGGTTTTGGGAATGCCAACGCCTGCACCGGCTTTCATAATCAGCTGCAGCAGCGGTTCTTTTTCTTTGTTAGACACAAGGTTTGCCCATTTTACAAAATTCAGCATGGCGTAATTACCGCCGTCGGAGTGTTCCATTTTTACAAAGTCGGCAGTGATCGTTGTATCCTGGTTGTAGCTTTTATTTTCAATAGTGCCCGTCATGTGCACTACCTGGTTTTGTTTTACAAAGTATTTAATATGATCGTACTGGTATTCTATTCCAAAGTTTTTATTCTTAAAATAGTAACCAACGGTGTAGGTGAATTGCGGAGCGGTTTCAAATTTCAACCCGCCTTCATCCTGTGCTTTTACTTTTTCCAGGGTAAAATCGAAAGAAGGGTTGCTGCCGCGTACAAACCTGATGGTGCTGGGTGTGTAAAAGATGCGGTGGCTGCCAAAGGCAAAATACAAAACGCCTTTTTTAGTGCTGATGCCATTGGTTTGCTGGGCTTGTGTTTGTATACAAAAGGAAAAAACGAAAATCACAAGCAGTTTGCCATACTTAGTCATAGAGTTTAATTTTCACTGCGTGTACATACAATTTTCTTACCAGCCTTAACCACTACTCTAAAATACGAAAGCCTCATCATTTCTGATGAGGCTTTCTATTAGCGACCATGCGCCTGAATTTGTGTAATTCGTGAATTAATAATCCATACCACCCATACCTGGCATGCCGGCAGGAGCACCAGCAGCAGCTTTAGGTTCCGGCTTATCAGCTACCACGCATTCGGTAGTTAATAACATACCGGCAATAGATGCTGCGTTTTCCAATGCAATACGGCTTACTTTAGTGGGGTCAATAACACCGGCACCAATTAAGTTCTCGTATTCTTCTGTGCGGGCATTGAAACCATAATCAGCCTTGCCTTCTTTTACTTTGTTTACCACTACGCTACCTTCTATACCGCAGTTTTCAACAATTTGGCGAAGCGGCTCTTCCAAAGAACGGCGAACGATCTGTACACCTGTTGCTTCGTCGTTATTCAATGTTTGAATGCTGGCCAAAGCTTCAATAGCACGAACATAAGCTACGCCACCGCCTGGTACCATACCTTCTTCAACGGCTGCACGGGTTGCATGCAAAGCATCATCAACACTGTCTTTCTTCTCTTTCATTTCTACTTCAGTAGCAGCGCCTACATTTAACACAGCCACACCACCGCTTAACTTAGCCAAACGCTCCTGCAGTTTTTCGCGGTCGTAGTCAGAAGTAGTATTTTCTATTTGAGATTTGATCTGGTTAATACGGGCATTGATGCCGTCTTTTTCGCCTTTGCCACCAACAACAGTTGTGTTGTCTTTATCAATCACTACTCTTTCTGCTTTACCCAGGTAAGTAAGATCAGCATTCTCTAATTTATAACCTTGCTCTTCGCTAATAACAATACCTTTTGTAAGGATAGCAATGTCCTGCAGCATTTCTTTTCTTCTGTCGCCAAAGCCCGGAGCTTTAACAGCAGCTACTTTTAAAGTGCCACGCAGTTTGTTTACCACCAATGTTGCCAAAGCTTCGCCTTCCAGGTCTTCAGAGATAATTAATAAAGGAGCGCCTTGCTGTGCCACTTTTTCCAAAATGTGCAGAATGTCCTTCATGCTGCTGATCTTTTTATCGTAGATCAGGATGTAAGGATTATCCAGTTCAGCTTCCATTTTTTCGCTGTTGGTAACGAAGTAAGGAGAGATGTAACCGCGGTCGAACTGCATACCTTCTACTACATCCACTGTAGTTTCAATGCCTTTGGCTTCTTCAATAGTGATCACACCATCTTTAGAAACTTTTTCCATGGCCTGGGCAATCAGTTTACCAATCTCGCTGTCGTTGTTAGCAGAGATGGTAGCTACCTGCTCAATTTTTTTATTGTCGTTGCCAACGGTTTGCGATTGAGAACGCAAATTTTCAACAACAACCTTTACTGCTTTTTCAATGCCGCGTTTCAAATCCATTGGATTAGCACCTGCAGCTACGTTCTTTAAACCTTCGGTAATGATAGCCTGTGCTAAAACAGTGGCTGTAGTAGTACCGTCGCCGGCAACATCAGCAGTTTTAGAAGCTACTTCTTTTACCATTTGAGCACCCATGTTCTCAATGGCATCTTCCAGTTCAATTTCTTTGGCTACGGTAACACCATCTTTAGTTACAGACGGAGCACCAAATTTTTTCTCAATTACCACATTGCGGCCTTTAGGACCTAATGTAACTTTTACAGCGTTGGCCAATACATCAACGCCTTTCTTCATCTTATTGCGGGCATCGGTTTCGAAGAACAGTTGCTTTGCCATAACTTATTAATTTAAGCCCCCAACCCCTAAAGGGGAGTTTAGTGAATACTCCTCAGGAGAAAGGGTTTTTTTAAAATGATTTTTAATAAAGAACTAATTAAAATAATTGAAGTCTCTACCGCCTAAGTCCTCTCTTCAGAGGGCCAGGGGTTATACAATCGCCAGAATGTCACTTTCTCTCATGATGAGGTAGTCGTCACCTTCGATAGAGATCTCCGTTCCGGCATACTTACCATATAAAACGGTATCGCCTTCTTTTACGGTTACAGGTTCGTCTTTTTTACCAGGGCCTGCAGCGATGACAGTACCACGCTGTGGCTTTTCTTTCGCTGTGTCGGGGATGATGATACCGCCGGCAGTTTTTTCTTCTGCTGCAGCCGGCTTCACAATCACTCTGTCGTGCAAAGGGGTAACATTTACTTTGTTAGCCATTGTCTATGAATTTTTGGTTTAATGAAAATTTTTCAGAAAGTCCTGACGATTGTCAGGTGCGCAAAGGTAGGCTAATTGTATGCCATGGTTTCAGAAAGTGAAAAAATTACAGTTTGGGGTGCTATTGATGGCTTTTACAGCAAGCAGAAAGGAAGTTTTGACATTTACCTGCTGTGATTGTCAGGGTTGGTTGGGTAATGGATGATGGCTGCAACAAATGACATTTTGCAATAAAAAATGGTCGGGCTGGCTTGCAATTTAAAAAAAGATGTATCATCTTAGAGGTCTGGTCGCTCATAAGCATTGTTTTTTGGTTATTGAAATTGAATTGTCCCTGCTCTCACCGGCAGGGCTTTTTGTTTGGGGACATCATAAAAAGCTGCCTGTAGCCCTTTTGCCAGAACGGTGGTTTTAAAATCGACCTGCGTGTTGGCGGGACCGTCGGGGAAGGGAATTGGATCTGAAAGAGCGAAATTGTATTTGCGAAAGTTTTTTTGAGAATAAAACTTTTGTTTTAACGGGATATGTTGTTCTTTTTGAGACGATTAAAAAAATTGTTTGGCGAATATGAGGTTAAAAACTTTCGTATATTTTTGAGTTGTGTGTCACTTTAAAAACACTCTGCTGGTGCAATCACCAAGACGACTAAAGCTATTGCTCATTCTTCCCCTTTTGACAGGTTGCAGTTGGTTTCAGCCGACAGCCTACTTTTTCATTAGTAATACAAGCGAGGATAAAAAGGTTGTTGATATTAAGGTGTCCATTGGAACTAAGGATGTTTTTGACGACACAATCAAATACACTAACATACGACCCGACTTACAATATACTCCTTACGTGACATTGCTGAAAGGTAAGTACGTTATACGTGTAACAGCGGACAGTGGTAAGGTTGCAGTAGAACAACCAATCAATCTGGGGAATGATCGCTGGATTTTTGTTTCATATGCATACAAGTCTCCTATTGATACTGCAGAAGCGAATGTAATGCTTAAGAATTTTGGTAATGACACTTCTTGGGTAAATCCGCAGTTACGCGGCTTTCCGACAAGTGTAACAATTCATATAATGGACAAAGAGCCAGTTCATTTGTGACAAAAAGCGAACGCACAACATGAACTGTGTAAAAAACCAAATAAATTTTTAGGGTTTTGGTGAGCAGTAGTTAGGTTGATAAAGTGTCTGTGATTTCATAACTGCAAATACTTGTTTTAGCAGTTTGTTACACACAG
>JBQCJM010000212.1:0-9012 GCA_051952715.1 Flavisolibacter sp. | reverse complement strand
CTATGACGCTGACCAGCTCCCCTTCGCTGATCCGGTATCTTCTCAAAGAACTCTACTATACTCTTTGCCATAACTGTTCCTCCCTTATATCCAGGCTACACCAATTTTAGAATGCAACAGCCCTGCTTCAAAGAGGGGTTTTGAATTTTAAGAGTTATTTCTATTTATGAATAATCAAAGTTGTTTTTCCCGATGTACGAATGACTTTGCCATTTTGAGATGCGATTCTATAGCCACTACCAAATGTCACTCCGGCCATATTAGAACTGATGAGATTTGCGCCGCCTGGAGCGATCACATTACCTCCTCCTGGAGCTATTACATTTGCGCCACCCGGGGCAACAACATTAGCACCGCCTGGAGCAATGACATAGCCTCCATTTTGTTGTATAAGATTACCACCACCTGCCGCTATCACATTATCACCACCTGCCGCTATTACGCTTCCTGCATCTCTGGATACTAAATTAACAGCCTCTGGTTTTCCATTAACATAAAACCATACCACATCTTTATCACCCATGGTTCCTGTCTTAATTTCTATGTTGTTTTGTTTTAAAGCATTTTGGTATTGTTGAATGTAAGTTTTCAATTGGGCATAATTGTCCCACGAGCCGTTGTTGTAGTTTTTAATATTCAGTTCCCATGCGTTAGGCTGCCGGTTGTACAATTCTTTATATAGCTGAAAAATCCAGGCATCTCCCTTTAACTGGGTTACCTTGACAGGCTGTGATGTAGTTTTCTTGTTGTTATATGATTTGATGTAACTCACTAACTGGTCGTAACTGTTCCATGAACCATTGTTATAGTTTTTGATATTACATTCTTCTGCTGATGGAGTTCTGTTGTATAGTTGTTTATAAATTTGAGTGATCCACGGGTCGCAGGAAGTTGCGGTTGAAGAAGCCTTTTTGGTATTATAGCTTTTTATATAATTCACTAATTCATCATAGCTGTTCCAGGAGCCGTTGTTGTAATTGCGGATATTACATTCTTCTGCAGTGGCGCTACGATTATATAGTTGCTTATAAATTTGCTGAATCCACGGATCGCAGCTTTGTGCATGAATAGTATTGCTGAAAAAGAATACAGATAAAAAGAAGAGCAAAGTCAGTTTTTGTTTCATAATGTAGATTAGTTTGGTTAAACGAAGAAGGCAAATCTATAAGATTAATAATCTATTTACAATACTAAAGAGATAATCAGTGAAATTTTTATGTACATAAGTTTTATGATCGGTTATTTATTTAAGTGTCTTGTTTTGGTTTTAAATTCTTTGAGGTCTACTATAACTTCCTGAGCCGCTCAACGGCTGCTTCTAAAGTGGATTCTTTTTTGGAAAAACAGAAACGCAGTGCCTGGTGATTGATTTCATTTTGGTAAAAAGCAGAAACAGGAATGGTAGCTACTCCATATTTTTTCGTTAAACGGATGGCAAAATCTTTTTCTGTTTCCTCTGAAATTTCTTTGAAAGAATATACCTGGAAATAACTGCCATAACTTGGCAAAGGTTGAAACCTTGTTTGCTGCATCAGAACTTGTAAATAATCTCTTTTTTGTTGAAGACTATTTCTTAACTGTAAATACTGATCCTTTTCTTTTATAAATGTTGCAAGTCCCACTTGCTTCGGTGTATCGCAAGTAAAACAATTGAATTGATGAATTTTCCTGAACTCTTTCATCAGTTGTGCAGAAGAAATGCAATAACCTAATTTCCAACCTGTGCAGTTATATACCTTACCAAATGAAAAACAAATAAAACTTCTTTGAAAAAGGTCGGGATACAGCAAAATGCTTTCGTGTTGAAGTCCATCGAAAATCAGGTGTTCATATACTTCGTCACTGATAATAAATATCTCAGTATCTTTTACAATGGCGCTAAGTTGCGCTATGTCTTCCTTTCTCAACACACTTCCTGTGGGGTTATGTGGAGAGTTGATAATAATAGCTTTTGTTTTTGCTGTGATCTTTTCCTTTACTTCTGCCCAATTGATCTTATAATCGGGAAAGGTTAATTGTATGGCAATTGCTTTTGCGCCATTTAATTCTATTGAGGGGATGTAAGAATCATAAGCAGGTTCAAATACAATCACTTCGTCGCCAGGTTGTAGAATAGTGGTGAGTGCCGTATACAAAGCATAAGTGCCACCAGGGGTTATGGTAACTTCCGTATCGGGGTTTATAATGCTCCGGTATAAAAATTCAACTTTCTCTGCAATGGCTTCCCGTAGGGGCAAATAGCCGTTCATGTGCACATATTGATTGTGGCCTGCTTTCATCGCCTCGTTCACCAGAGAAATGAGTTCTTCACTCATAACATAATCAGGAAAGCCTTGCCCGAGGTTAATGGCATTATGTTGTACAGCTAATGAACTCATTAATGTAAATATGGTAGTGCCTACGTTAGGAAGCTTGGAGGTCAGTTGGATTGTTGACAAGTTGAATAAATTGAGAGATTGTGAAACAGGAGAATAGTAATGCCCCTGTAGTTTTAATGCTTACCTTTCTACAACAGCAGTTGCTTCAATTTCTATTAGATATTCCGGCGAAATCAATCCTTTTACTTCTATCATGCTAGTGCAAGGTTTAATGTTTTTAAAACATTCACCATGCGCTCTTCCATATTCTTCCCATTGCGAAATATCTGTAACAAACATTCTTGTCCTCACTACATCTTTCAATTCTGCACCAGCGTGTTTCAAAACAGATTCTATTTTTTGGAGAATGAATTTTGTTTGTAAATAAGCGCTGCCTTCGCCAATTAAATTATTGTTCTCATCAATGGCCACTGTGCCGGTCACTTCGATGGTGTTGCCAATTTTTACGGCACGGCTGTAGCCAATAAGATCTTCCCATATGGCGCCTGAAGAAAAATTAATTCTGGTGCTGTACATATTTAATGGAAATGTTTTCTGGCTTAATTAATGGTTGGCAATGAAAGCGCAACAGTATCTGTGCCAGCGTTACTACATCTTTCTGGCAATATTCTACAATACGATCCACATCCTTTTCTATCCAATAAACAGCATTGACCATACTGCCATCAATGTCATCTTTTGGTGATGGGATACCTAACACTTTTGCCAATAACTTTAGGGAAGTAAAACTTTTATAATCGCCGAACTTCCACAACTCCATTGTATCAAGATGGCGGATCTCCCAGGGTTTCCTTCCTGCTATCTTCAGCGCCTCCGGAATTTCGATACCATTGATGATCATGCGCCGGCAGATGTAAGGATAGTCAAATTCTTTTCCGTTGTGTGCACATAAAAACTTGTCTGCATCGCCACTCCATTTTTGCAACATGTCAGAAAACTCCATGAGCAGTTTTTTTTCATCGTGGCCGCAGTAAGATTTAATAACGAGTTTTTTATCAACGCCGTTCCCTTGCAGGCAGCCGCAGGAAATGCATACAATTTTTCCAAACTCGGCATAAATGGCAGCTCTTGGATAACTCGTTTCATTGGTTTCTTCTTCGCGGTTGCGATTGATAATGCCTGCTTTTAAATCCCAAAGTTCTTTCCATTCTTCAGGCAAATGATTGTAGGTCTCAAATTGAGAAACCGTTTCTATATCGAGGAAAAGTATATTGTTGAAGTTCATAAGCGATGTTGTGAGTGGTGAGTGGTCAATGGTGAGTGGCCTCTTTTCCAATCAATCCACACAATAATTTGAAGGTTTTAATTAAGTTTTCTCCCAAAAATTGTAATTGTTCTTCTGAACAAAAGTTCAATTCAATAGCAATATCTAAAGCGGCGTCAGTTTCAATGACAGAACCTCTCGAAATTTCAAAAAATTTTTTTCTTTCAGCATGTGATTTTCTTGAGCACCCTTCTGCAATATTAAGATAAACAGAAAGGGCTGCACGTCTTATTTGCTGTGTCACGCCCAACCTTTCTTCTGCAGGAAATGTTTTTACTACTTCATAACATTCTAAAACAAAAATTCGGGCAGTTTGGAAAACGCCCAATTTAGTGTGAGCTAATTTTAGAAACATGTAAGTGTTTATACTAAGATACAAACTCACTACTAACTACTCACCACTCACTTTTCATAAAAACTTTTCTCCTTTGTTTCTTTTTACTTCTGCCACATAATTTTTTATTTCCTGTTCCTTGTCCTTATGGCAAATGAGCAGCACGTCTTTTGTATCCGCTACAATATAATCTTCAAGGCCTTGCAGCACCACCAGTTTTTTGTCGGGCACGTGTACCACGCATTTGCTGGCGTCGAATACAATAACGTTATTGCCGGCTACTGCATTTTCGTAATAATCTTTTTCCATGTTTTCCCAGGCGCTGTTCCATGTGCCTAAATCACTCCAACCAAAAGAAGCCGGAATGACATAAACATTATCTGCTTTTTCCATCACGCCAAAATCAATGGATATATTACTGCATTGCGGATAAATTTCTTCAAGGATTTGTTTTTCCGCTTCGGTATTCAGCTTATTTTCTTCTGTTGCAAATAATTCATACATCTCAGGTAAGTGTTTGTGAAAAGCATCGATACCATGTTTGAGCTTCCACACGAAAATGCCCGAGTTCCATAAAAAATCGCCACTGGCTATAAAAGTTTTTGCCAGTTCTTTATTAGGTTTTTCGGTAAAGGTTTTTACTTTAAACACCGATGGTGTTACCTCAACGCCTTCGTGTTGAATATAACCATAACCCGTGTTAGGATAAGTGGGCGTAATGCCAATGGTGATCAGTGCATTAAAATGATTCACAAAATCCATTGCATCTTCACATATGTCTAAAAATTTGTTTTCATCAAGGATCAAATGATCGGCAGGTGCAACAATTAAAGAAGCTTCAGCATTTAACTGATGCAGCTTGAAAGAAATGTAAGCGATACAAGGTGCCGTATTTTTTCTGAATGGTTCGCCCAGGATATTTTCTTTGGGTAGTTGAGGTAGTTGTTCGTGTGTAATTTCTAAATATTCGTTTGCAGTTATCACATAAATATTTTCAACGGGCACCAATTTTACAAACCGTTCAAATGTTTGTTGAATAAGCGTTTTACCTGTTCCTAAAATATCAAGGAATTGCTTAGGGTGATTTACTCTGCTCAACGGCCAAAAGCGGCTTCCAATACCACCGGCCATAATAGCAACGTAGGTGTTTTTGTTTTGTGTTTTGTTTTGCATTCTTTTCGCGGTGCTGTTTAGTATACGAATTAAAGCGAATTACATGAATTAGACTGTTTTTGTTAGTGGTTTCCTGGGTTGTATTTTTCTGTACAGACGGTTATAATAATTCGTAAAACTCGTGCCCGGGTTCAACCATTCTATATCAACCCTTCCTTTACCAAATCATGTAAATGAATTATGCCAAGATAATTTCCATTTTCTGCCACCACCAGTTGCATGATCTCGTTTTTACGCATCAGGTCCAGCGCATTTACAGCCAATTCAGATGGTGCAATGGTTTTGGGATTTTCGGTTAAAATATCTCTGGCGGTAATATTTTCAATGGAATCGCTTTTCTCCAGCATTCTTCTTAAGTCGCCATCGGTAATAATCCCAACTAATTTTCCATCATTGCCAATAACTGCCGTTACACCCAATCGCTTTTTGGTCATTTCCATAATTACTTCTTTCACGGACTGCTCGGTTTTCACCTCCGGTTTTTCATTTTCCGTATATAAATCAGAAACACGCAAATACAGTTGCTTTCCTAAGGCACCACCCGGATGCAACTTGGCAAAGTCTTCTATATTAAAACCATGCTTCTCCATCAGACATACGGCTATGGCGTCACCCATTACTAATTGTGCGGTGGTGCTGGTGGTTGGCGCCAGGTTGTTGGGACAAGCTTCCTGCCGCACTGTTGTATTTAAAACAAAATCAGCTTGTCTTGCTAAATAAGAAGCGGTGTTGCCGGTGACGGCAATCAGGCAACTGCCAAAATTTTTTATCAGTGGCACCAGCACTTTGATTTCTGAACTCTCGCCGCTTTTGCTGATAATAATTACAGCATCATCCTGCTGCACCATTCCCAGGTCGCCGTGAATGGCATCAGCAGCGTGTAAAAAAACAGAAGGCGTACCTGTGGAGTTAAGAGTGGCTACAATTTTTTGTGCAATGATGGCGCTTTTGCCAATGCCACTGATTACTACCCGGCCTTTGCAGGATGCCAGTCGATCAATAGTTTTTTCAAACGCATCATCTAGTTGGTTCTTTAATTGTGCAATGGCCGCAGCCTCCATTTCAATTGTGCGGATGGCTGCTTCTTTTATGGAATTTATTTCTTTCAAGGCCTCAAAATTAGATGATTTGCTTTCAAACATGTTTTTGAAAAGTTGGTTGTTATTTTAACTATTTAATCTTTATAATCCGCTTATCCGGTGGTAAATTCGCTTGCCTTTTTGACCGACGGCCTTTGCGGGCTGCGCCATCCACCAATTTTTGTTAGAACATTCTATAAAAATGGTCAAAAGCACGGCTCTCCGATAAAAGCTGTTTCACAAAGGCAAATTGTTTATAAGCTTTTAAGCTAAAAATTGTGCAAAGATGCCTACCGTAAAGAAAAACCCTGGCAAAAAAACAAAAGCCAGCGCTGCTAATGGAATTGATTTAAACGCCGCCCTGAGAGAGCATTTCGGTTTCAAAGATTTTAAGGGACAACAGAAAGAAATTATAGAGTCTTTGCTTGCAGGTAAAGACACTTTTGTTATTATGCCTACAGGCGGAGGCAAAAGCCTTTGCTACCAACTGCCGGCAATGATAAAACCAGGTGTTGCCATCGTTGTAAGTCCGTTGATTGCTTTGATGAAAAATCAGGTGGATCTTGTAAGGGGTTACAATAGTAACGACGATGTAGCCCATTTTTTAAATTCTACACTGTCAAAAAAAGAAATTCGTGAAGTGCATGATGACCTGAAAGCGGGACGTACTAAAATGCTCTACGTAGCTCCCGAGACCCTCACCAAGCAAGATAATCTGGACTTTTTTGGGGATTTGGAAATTTCTTTTTTTGCCGTGGATGAAGCTCACTGTATTTCGGAATGGGGCCACGATTTCAGGCCGGAATATCGCCGGCTAAGAGATATGATGGATATCATCAACCCCAACATACCGGTAATTGCATTAACTGCCACTGCCACGCCAAAAGTGCAAAGTGATATTGTAAAGAACCTTGGATTGCGTGAACCTGAAATTTTCATTTCTTCTTTTAACCGCGATAATCTTTATTACGAAATCCAGCCAAAGATTAAAAAAGACGAAACACTGAAAAGCATTGCTAAGTTCATAGTCCAAAGCAAAGGCAAAAGCGGCATCATCTATACACTAAATAGAAAAACAACGGAGGAACTGGCTGACATGCTAATGGCAAATGGCATTAAAGCCGTTGCTTATCATGCCGGGCTGGATTCAAAAGTTCGTGCAGAGAGACAGGACCAGTTTTTAAATGAGGATGTGCAGGTGATTGTAGCCACCATTGCTTTTGGGATGGGTATTGACAAGCCAGACATTCGTTTTGTAATTCACTTCAATATTCCTAAATCAATCGAAAATTATTACCAGGAGACGGGCCGTGCAGGCCGCGATGGACTGGAAGGCAAATGCATTCTCTATTACTCTCATAAAGACGTTTCGAAGCTGGAACATTTGATGCGAGATAAGCCGTTAAGCGAAAGAGAAGTTGGGGCGCAGTTAATAAACGAATCTGTTGCTTATGCTGAAAGTGGTGTGTGCCGCAGAAAAGTTTTGTTGAGTTATTTTGGTGAAGAATACACGCAGGAGAATTGCGGACATTGCGATAACTGTAAACATCCAAAGGAAAAAGTAGAAGCCAAACAAAATGTGGTTCAGGCATTACAGGCTATTAAAGCCCTGGATGAACGATTTGCTACGGAATATGTGGTGAAGATCATTACGGGCCACTTAACACCACAGATAAAAATGTTCCGTCATGAAGGCTTAGCAGAATTCGGAATCGGTAAGGAACAACCGGAACATTTCTGGAATTCACTCATCCGTCAAATGCTGCTGGAAAGTTTATTGAAAAAAGACATTGAGGAATACGGCGTTTTAAAAATCACGAAGAAAGGAGATGACTTTTTGAAGAAACCGAAACCTTTCCTAATCGTACTAAACAATCTTTATGAAGAGGCCAATGAAGATGACGATGAAGGAACAGAAACAGCAACGGGTGCCGCGGCTGATGAAAGGTTGTTTGAAATGCTGAAAGAGCTTCGGCAAAAAGAAGCAAAAAGAAAGAACCTGCCGCCGTTTGTTATTTTCCTTGAAAGCTCATTGCAGGACATGGCAACCATGTATCCTACAACTACGGATGAATTAGCAAAATGCCAGGGTGTAAGTAAAGGAAAGGCGTTAAAATTTGGGCGCCCTTTTATCGACGTGATTGCACAATACGTAGAAGAAAATAATATTGAAAAGCCTGATGATTTTGTGATGAAGAGTGTGGTGAACAAAAGCGGTAATAAAGTGCACATCATTCAGCAGGTCGATAAAAAAATTCCACTGGAAATGATCGCAAAAAATAAAGATCTGCGCCTGGATGCTTTGCTGGAAGAAATGGAAACCATTGCTGCCAGCGGCACCAAGTTAAATCTTGATTATGCCATTGATCAAATGCTGGATGAGTACGAACAGGAAGAAATCATTGATTATTTTAAAGGCTGTGAAACCTCTTCGCTAGAAGTAGCACAGCAGGAGCTGTCTGACGGCAATTATAACTGGGAACAGTTAAAGATCATGCGCATCAAGTTTTTAAGTGTTTATGGGAACTAACAAAAAAAGTTCACAGGTTATCAACAAATTAATGGTTGAAACCCTTATTTTTGCTGCCCGCTTTGCGGCAAGGATGGTGCGGTAGCTCAGTCGGTAGAGCAAAGGACTGAAAATCCTTGTGTCGGCGGTTCGATCCCGCCCCACACCACAGTAACACGGCTCTGATTAATTGAAATTCAATTAGTTAGAGCTTTTTTATTTTTATCAGTTGGCTTTTGAGTTGGCTATTCAACCTTTTTTTAGGTTTTTTGACT